>CAYPNR010000040.1:0-21315 GCA_964412125.1 uncultured Planctomycetota bacterium
GCGATTCCAGTCCGACTCTGGCCCACTGCGTGATAAAGGACAACTCCGCCTCGTCCGGCGGCGGCGGCGTATACTGCGGCGGCGGCACGTCCTCGCCCACCTTCATCAACTGCCTGATAGCGAACAACGAGGCGACGGGCTCCGGCTCCGGCGGCGGAATATACTGCTACAACAATTCCGGATCGCTGCTGCTGACGAACTGCTCGCTGGTGAACAACGCCTGCGGCTGGAACGGCGGCGGAATATATAACTATCACGCCAGCGGCACTTCCTACATCATGTTGGAGAACTCGATAATCTGGGGCAACTCCGCGGCCAACAACTATCATCAGATCGGTTCCTTCACCGGCTCGCAGGTCGACATGTACTCCTGCTGCTACTCGAACGCCGCCGGAGACAACGGCGGGGTGGGCGTGATCACCGCCGACGGCAACTGCACGACAGCCGATCCGCTCTTCGCCGTTCCCGGAAGTCCGGGACCGGCCGGAGGCGGAGACTTTCATCTGACGGCCGGCTCGCCCTGCATAGACACGGGAGAGAACAACTACGTGACGTGGAGCAAGGATCTGGACGGCACCGCACGGATAAAGGACGGCGGCGGCGGGAGCATCGTGGACATGGGCGTCTACGAGTTCTAATCCGCGTCCGCGGCCGCTCGGCGGGAGTTTTGAGGTGCTCGCGGAATGTGGCTGATGATCGCCGCGATACTGTTCGACGTGGTGGTGACGACCACCGGCGCGCGGATAGAAGGAAAGGTCGTCCGCAGGACGAAAGACGCTCTCGTCCTGCGGGTGCGGGGCGGCACGCTGGAGATCCCGTTGGAGAACGTGGCACGGGTCATAGAAGGCGAATACGATCTGGAGGAAGGCCCGCCCAAGCCTTCCGCGAAGGAGAAGCCGGCGTCCGGGCCGGAGACGGCGCCGTCCGGGGAGACGCCGCCGAAGAAGAGCGGCGCCGGGCCGCCCGACGGAGAGCGGGCCGGCGGGAGCGCGGAGAAAGAGAAGGAGCCGGAAGCGGCGGCCGAAAAGGAAGAGAAAAAGAAGGTGGAGCTGACGCCGGAGGAGGCGAAGACGGTTCGGCTGCAGATATCGCGGCTGGGCGACAATCGGCCGCACGTGAGACGCGCGGCCGGTCTGATTCTACTGCGGCTGGGCGAGAAAGCGGTGGGCGGACTGCTGAGGGCGGCCCGCGACGGCAACATGTGGCGCAGGATGAACGCGGCCCGACTCCTGGGCGAGTTGAAGGCCGACGAGGGGCTCGGCGTCCTTCTCGCGTTGCTGAACGACACGCAGGCCGCGGTTCGGGCCGCCGCGCACGCCGCGCTGGTCAAGATAACGGGGCGCTCGGCCGCCTACGATCCGGAGAAACCGACCGCCACCGCCGTCGACGTCTGGCGCAACCTCGTCAACACCTACCGGAAGGAAAAGGAAGAACGCGAAAAGAAGGAGAAGGGAGAACGAGGAGGTCCGGAACGGCCGCCGCCGGGCCCGTAAGAGGCGGACCGGCCGCGCGGCGGTGCGGATAGGACGCACGTCATGATGGAGCAGGCCGCTCTCTTCGCGGACGGAGAGAAAGGCGACGCACACGCGCCTCTCGCCGAGAGAATGCGTCCGCGGAGCCTCGACGAGTTTCTCGGCCAGCGGGAGTTGGTCGGTCCCGACGGACCGCTCAAGCGCCTGATAGAGGCCGACTCGTCGGTGTCGATGATATTCTGGGGGCCTCCGGGCTGCGGCAAGACCACTCTCGCGCGCATCGTCGCCGCCACCACCGGTCGTCGTTTCGAGTCGCTCTCGGCGGTCACCGCCGGCCTGGCGGAGGTGCGCCGCATAATCGCGGCGGCGCGGGCGCGCGGGCGCGGCAAAACCGTCCTCTTCGTGGACGAAATCCATCGCTTCAACAAGGCGCAACAGGACGCGTTCCTGCCTCACGTCGAGGACGGAACCGTGATCATGATGGGCGCGACCACCGAGAATCCCTCTTTCGAGGTGATAGCGCCGCTGCTGTCGCGCTGCAAAGTGTTCGTGCTGTCCCGACTCGAAAGAGAAGACCTGCTCGAGATACTGCGACGCGCGCTGTCCGACGAACGCGGCCTGGCGGGCCGTTTCTCGCTCTCGGAGGCCGCCGCGGACTTCGTCGCGGACTGGGCGGACGGCGACGCTCGACAGGCGTTGAACCTGCTGGAAGCGGGCTCGGAAGTGGCGGCGCGGCTCGGAAGCGACGAGATCGGCCTGAAGACGCTGGAGGCGGTGGCGCAGCGGCGCGCGCTTCCGCACGACAGGAGCGGCGACTCCCGTTACGACCTGATAAGCGCGCTGCACAAGTCGCTTCGCGGCTCGGACGTGGACGCCTCGCTTTACTGGCTGGCGCGACTGCTGGAGGCCGGAGAAGATCCGCTGTACGTGGCGCGACGACTGGTGCGCGCGGCCGCCGAGGACGTGGGCCTGGCCGATCCCATGGCGCTGGTGGTGGCCACATCCGCCTACCAGGCCGCGCACCTGGTGGGCATGCCCGAGGCCAACTGCATCCTCGCCGAAGCGGTGATATATCTGGCCGCGGCGCCCAAGTCGAACGCCGCGTACACCGCATACGGCGCCGCGGCGAAAGCGGTCGCGGAAAGCGGCCAACTTCCGGTTCCGCTGCACATCCGCAACGCGCCCACCCGCCTGATGCGGCGCCTCGGCTACGCCGAAGGCTACAAATACCCGCACTCCTTCCCTCAACACATCGTCGCCCAGCGATACCTGCCGGACGAGTTGGGAGATCCCGTCTTCTACCGCCCCACCGAGCAGGGAAGAGAGGCGCGTACGGCCGAACGCGTCAGACGCAACCGCGAACTGCTGCGGAGACGCGCTCCGCGGGAAGGACAAGGAGGCGAAGATGCGTAAGATACGCCGCTGGGCCGTTCCCTCGGTCCTGCTGGTCGTCGTTTTCGCGGTGGTGCTGCGCCGCGCGCTCCTGGAAGGGCTGCTGTCGGCGGCCGCTCCGGAGGAGGGCAGATGGTATCGCGTGGAGTGGATAACGGACGGCGACACCATCCGCCTGGCGGGCGGCGTCAAAGTGCGCCTGCTCGGCATAGACACTCCGGAGAAGGGCGCTCCCTACTCCCGTCGCGCAACCGACTTCCTCATCCAGCGCATCAAGAACGCGAACGTGCGTCTCGAGTTCGGCCCGGAACGGACCGATCGCTACGGTCGCACCCTCGCGTGGGTGTTCGACGACTCCGGAGACCTGATCAACGCGGAGATTCTCCGCGCGGGCTACGGTTATCTCTACCTTCTCGGCCCTCCGCCCAAGTACGGCGAGGAGTTGCTGCAGGCGCAGCGCGAGGCGCGGGCCGCGCGACGCGGACTATGGTCCAGGAGGCGCAAGAAGTGTGCTTTCTACGTGGTCGCCGGCGGCGTCACGCATCGCCCGGATTGTCCGCGGCTCAAGAAGATGCGCTCCCGACGCCGCGTGGACGATCTCTACGAGGCGCTGGACTCCGGCGCCCCGCCCTGCCGCACGTGCAAGCCCTGAAAGCGGTCGCGGTCCGGCCGGAGGAGATGCTCGGGACGGGGTGGATTTGTTGAAACGAACGCCGTTACAGGGTAGAATTAGACTTGGATGGAACCGTCCGTGCGCGCGTAATGGAGCAGGGAGAGGTGAAAAACATGGAGCCGCCGGAGAGCCTGAAACGACTCCTGGTCGAACTGGGACGATGCATAGAACGTCTTCTGTCCTCCTCGGAAGAGGTGGGAGAGTTGCTGAAGAAGATGGAGCGGGAGGGCTATCACGTTCACGTGGGCTTTGTGACGATGGTGCGCAAGAGCGGAGGAGAAGAGCCTCTCCGCTTCGCGCTGAACGACTGGGACCGCAAGTTCTTGGAGGAGACGGGGATTGCGTTCGGCGATCCTGACGGCGGCGACTGCGATTAGTATTGTGTCCGGCTGCAGCGCGGCCGTCAGATTAAATTGGGAGGCGTTTTTTCCGGAGTGGTCGCCGGTCGCGGCGGTGATAAAGTTCAGGGTGGCCTGCGCCGAAGGAGAATGGGACCAGGCGCACGCGTGTCTGTCGGAGCGGACGCGGAAGGAGATGGGGCCGGGGGAACTGGAATTGCTGCTGCTGGTGGACTACCGATTCGACTACGAGGGACACAAGGTGCCGCTGGCGGACTTCATAGAGAACAGTCGTCTGCTGGGCGTGGAGACCGACGCCGACGGCGTGGTGTGGGTGACGATGCGTCACGGGAACCTGTTGCTGGACATCAAGATGGTGAAGGAGAAAGGCGTCTGGAAGGTCGGCCTGGTGGATAGTCTGGGATTCGATTGACAGGGGAAGACGGGGAAGGTTAGATGAACGGGCGTGAAGGAAAACGTTTTTGGGAGGAGAGGATAGTGAGAACTAAGGTGATCGTCGGACTGCTGTCCGCGCTGGCGGTGGCGGCGGGCTGCATCCACGGCCAGAGCAGCGGACCGGGAGAGATACAGATAACGACCGCGTCGCTGCCGGACGGAGGCGTCGGCACCGCCTACTCTTTTCAACTGGAGGCGACCCGGCGACACAAGGGTCTCGATCTCGAGTGGACCCTGGACTCCGGCTCCTCCATGCCGCCGGGCCTGACTCTCGCGTCCACCGGCTGGATATCCGGCACGCCGACCTCCGCGGGAGAATTCTCGTTCGTCGTGAAGGTGACGGACAACTACGACGACTCCTCAGACAGCAAGGCTTACACGCTCACGATAACCAACATGAGCATCTCCACGACGTCGCTGCCGGACGCGGACGTGGGACTGGCCTACTCCGCGCAGATCGAGGTGGTCTACGGCGTGCCGCCCTACACCTGGAGCATCTCGAATCTGCCGGACGGTCTGACCTACACCACCAACACCGACGACCACACATGCGAGATCTCCGGCACTCCCACCGAAGCGGGACCGTTCGACCTGACCGTCAACGTGACCGACTCGGCGAGCAACTCCACCAGCACCACGATCACGCTGACGGTGGTGGGCCTGAGCATTCAGCCGGGGACGCTGTCTGTGGGGCTTGTGGGCAGCCAGTACACGGAAGGACTCTCCGCCAGCGGCGGCACGGCGCCTTACACCTGGAGCGTCGAGAGCGGCACACTGCCGCCCGGCCTCACTCTCTCGGCCGGCATCATCTCCGGCACACCGACCTCCGCCGGCACTTACACGTTCATAGTCCGGGTGGAGGACTCGGGATCGCCGCCCAACGTCGGTCGGCACAACTACTCCATAACCATCTACGAGTCGGGAACTCTTCTGATAACCACGCCTTCCGACGGCATGGACGACGGAATGGAAGGCGTCAATTACGCGTTTCTGATAGAGGCGCGGGGCGGCGAACGCCCCTACACTTTCTCTCTGACGTCGGGGCAGAGTCTGCCGGGCGGGCTGTCACTCGATGCCGGAGGCCTCATAAGCGGCACGCCGGGCACGGGTGAGGCCGGCACACACACCTTCACCGTTCAGGTGACCGACTCCAGCCCGACGCCGCGTCGGGCCTATCGCACCTTCACGCTCACGATCGCGAGTCCGACCGAGGTGACCATCGTTCCCAGGCTGCTGCCCAACGCGTACGTGGGCGACGACTACGGCAGCACGGCGCGTCGCGTGGCCGCGCTCGGCGGCACGCCGCCCTACACCTGGGCGGACGACGGCAATCTTCCGCCGAACCTCACGCTCGACGCGGCCTCCGGCGTCTTTCTCGGAACGACGGACACGCCGGGAACTTACACGTTTCAGGTGACGGTGACGGACAAGAACGGTCTGCAGGCCACCCGTCAGTTCAGAGTGGTGGTGACCCACGCGCCGCTGACGCTGGACCTCCCGCCGGGCGGCGATCTGCTGCCGGACGTCTCCGAAGGCGGAAACGAAACTTACTCGGTCTCGGTCAGCGGAGGACTGCGGCCCTACAACTGGGAACTGGTGGGACACCCGTCATGGGCGAGCATCGACGCCTTCGGCACCATTTCCGCGGCGCCGCCGACGGGCAGCGCCGGAACCTACACTTTCGTCGTGCGGGTGACCGACTCCATGAGCAACGTGGGGCAGTTCCCGGTGCGAGTGACGGTGACCGAGCCTTAAACAAAAACGGTTTTTGGAGTCTTGCGGCGATGTGGCGGTCTGTGGTGGTTGCGGCGGTTGTGTCTGCGCTGCTTGTGGGATGCCGCGGCAAGAAGCATCCGACCCCGTGGGTCGAGGTGACCTCGCCCGGCTACTGTTCCCACAACGTGCTCGTCTCCTACAAACTGCATCACAAAAAGTCCACGGCCTGCATAAAGGCCTACTACTCCTCCACCGGCGGGCGGACCTGGGCTCCCGCCACGGAGGGAACCGGCGGTGACGGAACGGTTAATCTCGCCGCTTCGCGAAGCGGCGTCTCACACGTTTTCGCCTGGGACTCGCTCGCCGACGTCGACGGAACCAACGTGAACGTGATGTTCCGGATAGTCCCCTACGACGGCCGCAAGCGCGGGACGCCGGTGGACGTCGGACCGTTCGTCGTGAACAACGCGACGAACTCGGCTCCGCAGGTTCTGATTCTGGACTCGCTGAACGAGGTCGGCGCCGTGGTCGTGCAGTATCTGCTCTACGATCCCGACGGCGACGCCTGCGGCGCGACCGTCGAATACGACGCCGGCGGCGGGCAGTTCGTGACGGGCACATGTCCCTCCGACCGCGGCGGCGACGGAACTTCGCGTCTCGAAGCGTCCCTGCAGGAGGAACGCGACGACTCCGGACAACTCAGTCTGTGGCAACTGACGGGAGTGCAACTCGGAACGAACACCGACGCCGCAGGTCGTCTCTACGGCAAACTGGAGTGGAACGGTCTCTCCTCCGAATATGAGGTTTCTCTCTACAGCGACGCCGCCTTGAGCAACCTCGTGGCCTTCGGCGGCCGCGCCGACGACGGCTGGGTCACGCTCAGCGAGCGGAACTCTTCGGGAATAAGCGGCGGCGTGTTGCTCTCCTACTCCGCCGACGACTCCAATATAGTTCTCCTCTGTGGAGCAATTCATTACGTCCTCTGGGACACGGCCGCGGACATCGGCTCCCAATTCATGGCGCAGGTCGCCGTGCAACTGGTGCCGTCCGACTCGAAGGACGCCGGAGCCGCGTCGACGCAACTGGTGGTGGACGTGGACAACCGAAGCGGTCTTTTCGGCGCCTCAGGCGTCTCGCTTCCTTCGTACCAGACCAACGCGGCCGCGGCGGCCGATTTCGACTCCGACGGTCGGTGCGACGCGGCGCTCGCCTGCAACGACCGCGTCCGCGTCGTTCTGTTCGAGGCCGGCGGAACGTTCAGCGAGAAGACGTTCGGCGCCCGCGGACCGTTCCGCTCGGCGGTAACAGCAGACTTCGACGCCGACGCCGCGCCCGACATAGCGGCCTGCGGTGATCGCGGCGCTTCCGTCTGGCTCAACGACCTCGCCGGCTCCGGAGACTTCACAAGAGTCACGCTGACCGGCGTGCCCGGCCCCGCCTGGGCGACAGGCGCCGCCGACGTCAATCTCGACGGCGACATCGACGTCGTCGTGGCGACCCGCAGCGGGGTGTTTCTGTGTCTGAACGACGGCGCAGGCGGCTTCGAAGACGCGGTGAAGATATCCGGCTACGAAGCCCGGGCGCTCGCGTTCGTCGACCTGGACGGCGATCTCTATCCGGACGTCTATCTCGCCCGGCAGGAGGCGGACGTTCTGCTGCTCAGCGACGGCGCAGGCGGCTTTTCCGAGTCCGCCGGCGCGCTGCCGGGCGCGGCGCGGAACACCCGCGGCGTTCTCGCCCTCGACGCCGACTCCGACGGCGACACCGACGTTCTGCTGCTTCGGGACGCCGGAAACGTTCTCCTGACGAACGCTTCGGGCGTCTTCTCGGCGCCGTCGAACCGGATTCCCGACATCAAGCGGAAGACTTACTCGGCCGCGGCGCTCACGCGTTCCGGCGGCGTCTACGTGGCGCTCGCCTGCTACGGACACGACCTGCTGTGGCGTCTCTGGAACGGCCGCCTTTTCGACATGACCGCTCTCAATCTCACGGCCGGCGGAGGCGTCTCCACGGGCGCGGCCGCCGGCGACTTCGACGGCGACGGCGTCCCGGACGTCTATCTCGGCTGCTACGGAGCCGACACTCTCCTTCTGGGAAGGTGATATGCCGGAGAGTTACCAGGACTCGCTCGAAAGGGTCGTCGCGGAGAACGGGATCGAAGTGGCGGACCTCGCGACGCTGCAGAAACTCGTCTACGAACGCCGCAAGAAGATGGGCGTCCTGAAGGAGGACGATTTCGAGACCACCCCCGGCGGCGGGCTGCGCTGGCGGCACAGGGTGCGCTCCGCCGTGCGCGCTCTGCGCCGCGCCGGCAAGGCCGCGCGCATCGCAAGGGCCCGTTACAGGTTCCTCTCATGAAAAAACTCCTCAAGCGGTTCGAGGACGGCGAGATACTCGTCCTGAGAGTGGGCGAGATGGGACTGCTCGGCGGCTTGCTGGCGCCGGCCGTACCCGAAGGCGCCGCGGCGCTCGTGCGCCGCTCCGGTGTGTGGAGGCCGTCGTCCGCCGCCCGCGTGGAAGAAGGCATGCTGCTGATTCGCGACGCCCCTTTCGAGTCGCGACTCGTCTTCGACGAACTTCCCTGCTCCGACGGCACGCGTTTCCGCCTGGAAGTGTCTCTTCTTGTGCGACTGTCACGCGACTCAGAAGACGTGGAGGGCCTGCTTTCGGAGGTGCTCGGCAGCAGGAGCAGTCTGGACCGCACGCAACTGGAGCGTCGTCTGGAAGCGATGCTCAAACCTTACGTGAAGGAAGCGCTGTGCGCGATGGAGCCGGAGGCGCTTTTTTTCGGCGCAGAAGGCGAAAGAGCGCTGTCCGCCGCGCTGGAAGAAGGCGCGAAGGAGGCGTCGTTCCGCTGGGGTCTGACGCTGGAGCAGATAGTCGCCAGTCGCTTCGGAGGCGAGGCACTGGCGGCGCGCGCGCGCGCGCGTCGCGAAGCGGCCGAGAAGGCCGCGGAGATAGAACGTCTCAAGCGCTCCGGACTCGACACAGCGGAGGCGCTGGCCGTCTCGGTCGGCCTCCGCAAGAGCGGTCTCACCCGCGCCGTTCGTCTCTTTCTCGCCGCGGGCGATAAAGTGGTCTCGCTGCCGGCGCAGGCGCTGGCCGAAGGGCGTCTGGCGCCCGACGCCGTCGACTGCGACGTCCCCGTCCGCTCGGTTCGACTCCTGCGACGGAACGAGACGCACGCGCTCCTGGCCGGAACCCCGCGCGGCGTGCTGCTTTTGGACGCGGACACGCTTCGGATTGAGGCGACCTTCTCCTACGGTGACACGCGTCACGGCTTCAACTCGATGGTTCTGTCGGGCGACTCTCTGCTGGCCTCGCATTCCGACCACGGACTTCTGCGATGGAACGCGAGCCGCCCGCAGGACGGGCCGGAGACGGTTTTCAGCCGACCGGCGCGCGCGGTCGCGATCCACGACGGAGAGGTGTACTTCGCAAGCGACCGCAAGGTTATGCGTCTCGGCTCGCCGGCCGAGGAACTGTTCAGCGCCTCCGGCCGTCTCACCTGCATGACGCCGCACCACGGCGGTCTCATCTGCGGCGGCGAAGACGGTCGACTCTATTTTTTCGATCTTCGAAAGGAGACTCTCGGCCAGGTGAGTCTCGGCGCGAAAATATATTCGGTCGCGGTCGCGGAGTTGTCGGTGGGCGACTCCGTACTGGTGGGGATGCGCGCGGAGGGGCTCCGCGCGGTGAGCCTGCTCGCCAGACGCATCGAGCACTTCGCCTGCGGCGAACGAATAAGATGGACGGCCGGCGCGTCCGATCTGATCTTCGGCGTGAGTTACGGCTTGCGCAGCCTTTATGTGTGGCGACAGGACAGACCGGCGCATCCGCGGACGCTGGCTTTGCCCTGGCCGGCCCACGACGTCGCGCTTCTTAAGGAGGCGTCGGATGCTTAAACTGGCGCTGGCGCTCCTCGCACTCGCCGCGGCCGCGTTCGGAACGTACCTGCTGGTCGAGTACGCGGGTCGCCCGGCTCCGCCGCCCATACCGCTGTACATGGAGGAGTTGGTGAGCGAGGCGGCCGAAAAAGCGGAGGAGCGTGTGGCCGCGACGATGGGCGGCGGCAAACGCCTGCTGCTGCTGCCGGTGCGCGGCGACACCACCGTCGAAGGCGCGGAAGGCAACGTCACGCGTATCCTTCGTCTGACGCTCTCCTCCGGCGCGCGTTTCTCCGTCGTCGTGCCCCGGCCGGAAAAAAAAGACGACTCTCTCACCGGGCTTCTCTCCGAGGCAATAAAACGCGCCATTTCCCCCGCCGAGGCCGCGACCCTCTTCAAGCGCTACGACGTCGATTTCATACTCGCCTGCTCCAGCGACTCCTCCGACACAGCCGAAGAGGCGCGTTTCGTGCTCCGCCTCGCCGCCGAGACACCGGAAAAACACGTCGAGATGGGAGAGGTGACCTGCTCCATGAGCAAGTCGCTCTTCTCTCCGCGCTACTTTTCGGTCTGGATGCGTTCGAGTTCGGTTCCGCTGCGGGCGCTCTGCTATCTCCTGTTCGTGGCGCTTCTGCCGTGGGCGCTGTATCCGCTGCTCGCGCGCGTGCTCGCCCGCGAGCGCAACCTCTTCAACGGTCTCGCCCTGGCGTGTCTGACCACCGCGGGCTCCGTCTGCTGCTTCACGCTTCTCGGTCTGACCTTCAGCGGCTTTTTCGCCGCGGCCGTGTTCGTGCTGAATCTTCCCTTCTCGTTTCTGTATAGTTGGTGGGCGCTCGACAAAATCGAGCGCCTGCGCAGATGAGCCTCGTTTTGAGGAGAACACGATGCGTGGTGCGGTCACGGTGTTTCTGGCGCTCTGCGGCGCGGCGCTCGCCCTCGCGCAGGACGACGAGACGCCCGCGACGCCGAAGCGGCGCTGGTCGGCGGAGCGTCGCGTGCGACCGTCGCAACAGGCGTGGGAGCGGGTGTGGCGCGCCTGCCATCGCGGCACCGTCATAAACGGCCTGGACAAACTCGTTCGCCTGCAGACGCCGGCCTATCTGGGAGTCGGAGTCTGGCCGAAGGAGGAGCCGGCGAAGGAGAAAGACGGCAAGAAACACGTCGTCGGGCTGGAAGTGACGCGACTCGATCCCACATCGCCGGCCGGCAAGGCGGGGATCAAGAAGGGCGATCTGATAACGAAGATCGAAGGCGAACAGGTGCCGCGGAAGTCGCCGAGGGCGTGGTTCGCGGCCAGGGTCCGCGGCAGAAAGGTCGGCGACCCGCTCAAGTTCACGCTCAGGCGGACCGGCGACGACGGAGTCGAAAAGGAAATGGAGGTGACTCCCGTTCTCGCGGCTTATCCTCCCTCCTGCGAGCCCCGCGCGCACGACGAGTTCAAGACCGGAGGCGTCGAAGGGATGTCGGCGCTCGAGGAGACGCTGCACGAGAAGAAACTGATGGACGCCTACGCCGACAACGCCTCCAACATAGGAAGGGTCACCATGCTGCCCATCGCGCCGATCCGCGTGGGCGGCGTGCTCCATCCCAATCCGCATCTGCTCTCGGAGGTGGTCTATCTCCTGCGGAACGCTCATACCGCGCCGCTGTTCTCCCAGCGGCTTATGGACCGCGTCTCCGAGGTCTATTCCGCCAATCGCCAGAGTCTCGGCGACCTGCTCGCGATCGCCGCCGACTGCCTCGATGTCAAAGTCGAGCAGGCCGAGCGGGTGCGCAACACCGAGTTCACCCTCGCCGACTTCATAGCGATGCTCAAGGGCGTCTCCGAGCGGGCGAAGAAGGCCGCCTCCGGCCTGAGCGCGGAGGAGCGACGCGCGTTTCTCAAGACCGCCTTGGCGGTCGTGCTGCGGGAGGGCGAGATCGACGACGAGGTCTACGGAAAGATGTTCGCGGCATCGCTGAAGGTGGACTACGCGGGCCTGTTCGGCGCGGCGCACGAACTCGCGCGACATCTGGTGCCCGAGACGCTTCGCGCCGTTCTGAAGGACGCGCGCGCGCAAGCGCCGCCCGAAAACGAAGTGCCGGGCGTCAGCGGCGGAGTTCTCTACTACGAGCCGAACTCGCCCATCGGGCCGGTGGTCGTGGGCGGCGACGGCGACAACGTCTACACCGGCGCTTTCGCGTTGATACTGGACGCAGGCGGCGACGACGTCTACATCGGCAGCCACGCGACCGCGACCATCGCCCGTCCGGTTTCCGTGGTGGTGGACTTCAAAGGCGACGACAGATACGTATTCGGCAAGACGGGCGGCGCCTGCGCCATAGGCGGCGTCTCCGTCCTGCTCGACGTGCGGGGCGACGACGCTTACGTCGGCGGCTCGGCCACTCAGGCCGCCGCCGTCTGCGGCGTCTCCATCCTCGCCGACTTCGCCGGTCACGACACCTACAGCGCCGGGTCCTTCTGTCAGGGCGCCGCTTTCTTCGGCGTCGCGCTGCTTCTGGACGCGCAGACCCGCAAACCCGAAGACCCGAAACACCTCAACTTCTCCTGCGATCGCTACTCCGCTCGTCGCTACGCTCAGGGCGTGGGCCTGCCGCGCGGCTTCGGAGCGCTGCTCGACGCAGGCGGCAACGACGTCTACATCACCGGCGGCGTCCACAAAGACTTCAGAGATCCCGAACGCGCCTGCCTCAGTCTGTCCCAGGGCTTCGGTTACGGTCTGCGGCCGTGGCAGACGCACTTCGGCGCCGCAGGCGGCTTCGGCGTCCTCGCCGACTTCGCCGGTCACGACACCTACATCGGCGATTACTTCTGCCAGGGCTCCTCTTACTGGTTCGCCTACGGCTGCCTCTACGACGCCGCCGGCGACGACACCTACGTCTGCGGACGCTACTCCCAGGGCGCGGGCATCCATATCTCCGTGGGAGTGCTGCTCGACCTGGCCGGAGACGATCGATACTCCGCTTACGAAGGCGTCGCGCAGGGCTGCGGTCACGATCTGGCCGTCGGCTTCCTGCTCGATCTGGCCGGAAACGACGCGTACACGGGAGGCTGGCTCTGCCAGGGCGCCGGCAACGACGCCGCTTACGGCTTCCTGCTCGACGCCGAAGGCGACGACACCTATCACACCACCAGGCCCGGCCGCGCCCAGCCCACCGGCAACTTCTCCAAAGGCCATCAACGCGTCTCCTTCGGTATGCTGGTGGATCTCGCGGGAAAGGACACGTACTCCGCGCCGGGACGCGCCGACGGCAAAACGCTGGTGATCGGCGGCGACGAGAAACGAAAGTCCGTCCGCTGGGGCGTCCTCATCGACAGATCCGATAAATAGACGCGTCGCGGCCCGGAGAAGATCGAAACGCGAAGGGTTGATAACAACCCGGACGCGGAGCATAATCGCGACGTGAGAACGTCTGAGGAGGAGTCTCCATGCGCAAGCGAGTCGCGGCGGTCGTGTTCTGCGTGGCGGTCGCGGCCGCGGCAGCCGACACGCTCGGACGGCCGCGCGAGTTGTACTACATGCCGACCTCCAGCGGCCTGCACATCGTCGCCCTGCCGGAGGGCTGGCGACCTGCGACGGACAAACTGGTTCTGAAGAGCGGCTGGGGCGACGCCCTCATCTGCAAAGCGGAGGAGGGCGACTGCCAGCGAATGCCGCTGCTGCCGGGCGAGGAGCGGGACGTCGTCCTGCGCGCGGAGCCGCGCGAATACGAATATCTCATAATCACGCCGCGTTCGTTCCGCGACGACGAGACTCTCGCCCGCTTCGTGAAGGCGAAAGAGCGGGCCGGCCTGCGCGTCAGAGTGGCGGTCGAGGAGGAGATTCCGATCGGAAGAACGGCCGACCCCGCGGACGGCCTGCGGAGGTGGCTGGCGGCGGAGCGACGCAGGGCGCGATTCCTGTTTCTCCTGCTCATAGGGACTCCGGATCCGCGTGAGCGGCCGGTCGCGCTGACGATGATCGGTCGTCCGCAGACGATGGCGGCGTCCGCGCCGTTCAGGGTCCACGCGGGACTCTTCAGCGAGGACGAGCCGCCGAACGCGACGCTGGAGCAGGGCGCGGAATACCTGCTCGAGGCGGAGGACCTGCGCGTGGACGCCGCCGGAGCGCTGACGGACGTCATGCTCAACGCGAAGCGCCCGGGACGCCTCGAACTCGACGTATGGCGACGCGAGGGCGGACGATGGCGGCGGACGGACGAAAAACAAATGGTTTACTTCGCGGTCGGCCACAACGTACTGGACCTGAAGCCGGTAGAGGTACGCGCCGGCGAAGCCGTCTCTTTCCGCCTCGAAGAGGGAGCGCTATGGGGCTGGCGGCGGAAGGCCCCCGCGCTGAGGGTGGTCGCCGGCGAGGCGGCGAAAGGCGTCGAACAGGTTGTGCCGGCGCTGCGGCTCTACGGCTTTCGAGCGACGCCCGCGGACGAGGTCGGCACGCTGCCGATGAAGGTTTTGTATCCGATGGGCACCTACAACGCGAACGCCTACGCCTACGCTCTCGACCGGCACTGGTGGCTGACGCCGAGCGACGCTCCTTACGCGGCGCCGGAGGCGGACTGGGACGCCGACCGCGACGGCTGCTTCGGCGAGGCGATGGAGCGGCTTCCGCACTGGGACGACCTCAACGGCGGCAGGCGTTGCGTCTGGGACAGCGGCGACGGCGAAGTGCCGCTGCCGCAGATAGCGGTGGGCAGAATACCGTTCGACCCGCGACGCGAGCCCGACGCGGTACGCGCGGCGCTGGAACGCGCGATGGCGCCGACGCCGGGCGACGCCGGACTCCTCGCGGTGGAGACGCTCGCGCCGGACACGCAGATGCCGGACCTGCCGGGCTGGCTCCGGCGGCTGACCGCGCCGCTGCGCTGGCGGACGCTGTACGTGGAGCGACCGTGGAGCGGCCATCTGCCGCGGCCGGTGCGCGGCTACGAACAGGTGGTCCCGTGGGAGCGCCTGAAAGACGATCGAGAAGCGGCGGCGGCGGAACTCGTGCGAGCCTGGCGCGAAGAGAAGCCGGGACTGGTGCTGCTGCTGTCGCACGGCAATATGGACCTCTGCGGACGAATGCTGCCGCTGCGGCTGCCGCCGGAGCCGCGGGGCGAAGCCTCGCTCAAGTACATCGAGGCGCTGAAAGGCGTGCCGCCGACCCACGTCGCCATGATGGCCTGCAACGCGGGACAGCCTGAACCCTACTATCTGGGACGCCGGGAGGACGCCTCCGGCGTCCGTCACAACTGGGAGAGGCGTCCCGTACTCGCGAACAGTCTCCTGGGCGCCGTCGCCGCGACGGTGCTGGCGCATACCCGCGGTTCGTGGCCGCGACGGAAGTGGACCACCCCGAGAAGCGGCGGCTGTCAGACGCTGCTGTGCTTCTACGTCGCGGGCCTCGCCGGAGGACTTCCGGCCGGGGTCGCTTATCGAAACGCGTGCTGGCGTTACGCGGCGCTCGCCTCGCGACGGTTCACCGACGCCGCCAACATCGCGGGCTTCACTCTCTTCGGCGACCCGGCGGCCGGCCTGCGAAGCGGCGCGCCGGTCCTGACGCTGCCCGCGCTGCCGGACGCGTGGGCGGGACGTCCGTACGAGGTCGAACTGGAGGTGGCGGGCGGACGCCCTCCCTACACGATGGAGTTGGACGGGCGTCTGGCCCTGCCGAAAGGACTGCGTCTCGAAAACGGTCGCATCGCGGGCACACCGGCCACGCACGGCGGATTCTCCGTGCCGATCGTGGTGACGGACTCCGAAGGCCGTCGCACGCGACACGTTCTGCCGCTGCTGGTGCGTCCGACCACGCATCTTCGGACCGGGAACGTTTATTTGAAGTTCGCCTCTCGACTCCCTCTGGCCGTTTCGGACTTCTTCATGAGCCACTTTTTCGAGTCCGCGGGGCACCTGTGCGCCGGCGGCGGACAGACGATACGCGCCGCGGCGAGAATGCGTCGACCGGTGCTCCTGCTCGGCTCCGGCGCGCTGCACTTCTCGTTCCGCGCCGCGATGGACCCCGGCAACGACATCCTGACGGTGGAGGCGTCGCGGGACGGCGTCGACTGGCGCGTGTTGTGGGCGACGACCGGCGACGGCGAACTGAAGGAGCCGGATCAGGGAACGAGACCCGTGTGGCGACAGGCGCGTGTGGACCTGAACGTCATGGGCTGCGGCGCTCTTCTGCTGCGCTTCCGCTACGAGTCGCACGAGCCGGTGGAGGGACCGCCGCGGCAGGGAGTGCGGATAAAAGACATTCTCCTGAGCGGCCGCCTGGCGGTGCAGGGCGGCACGGGCGCGGCGGCGGCCATTCGCGTGGTCGGCCACTGTCCCGTGGGCTTCAAGAGCGGACGCATAGAAGGCGAACCTCCGGACCGACGGGCGGGTATTAGATGAGAGACGATCCTTCAGCGGAAGGAGACGGGAGATGCGGTTTCTGGCGCTCGTCGCGGCCGCGGGCGCGCTCTGCGTGGCGGCCTGGCTGCTGCTGGGAAGATGTCGGCCGCCGGAGAAGCACCTGAGCCGCGAACACGTACGCGTGGTCAAAGTCCCCAGGCCTCCGACGCGCCCGCAGCCGCCGCGCGTGACTCCGAAGCCGCCGAAGCGGCCGACGAAACCGACGGTGATGGAGGGCTTCGGCAGCGTGAGCGGCCGCGTCGTCTGCGCCGGCAAGCCGGTCGAGGGCGCTTCCGTCTCCGCCGTGGTCGGCAACAACGCCAGAGCCGTCGTCCGCACCGACTCCGAGGGCGCCTTCGCGTTTCGATTCATCCCCGCAGGCAACTACCGTCTCGTCGCGTCGAAGGACGGCTACGCGGACGCGCGACTCTGGCCGGTGAAGGTCGAGTCCAGGGGCAGCGTGAGCGACCTCCTGCTGGAGATGGTGGTGGCCGGCGCGGTGAAGGGAAGCGTCACCGACGACGTCGGCCGACCGGTCGCGCACGCCACCGTCTCCATCTGTCTGCTCGGCCCGGACGATCGATCGGTGCGCGAGAGTTTCCGGACCGGAAGCGGCGAAGACGGTCGTTTCCTGAAAGACGCCCTGCCTCCCGGCCGCTATCGCGTGATCGTCTCCCACGGCGACCATCTCGGCCCGCAGCAGGAAGAGATAGAAGTGGCGCCGGAGCGGACCACCGAGGTGAACGTGTTGATGAAACGCGCCTGCCGCATCGCCGGCAGGGTGACCGATCAGGAAGGAGAGCCGGTGAGCGGCGCGCGAATCTATGTGGTCGCCGAAGGCGGCGCGACGGCGCTGTACCGCTTCGGCGCGACCAGCGACAAAAACGGCGCGTTCGTCGTCCGCGGTCTCAAGCCCGGCTCCTACGGCATCCGCGTGGACGCCGACGGTTTCGTGAAGAAGCACGTGAGCGGCCTCGAGGTCCGCAGAGGCGAGTCCGTCACGGACCTCCATGTGGAACTATCCGAGGGCCTGGCGGTCGCGGGCGTCGTGCTCGACCCGGACGAGAATCCCGTGGCGGGAGTGCGCGTGAGCGTCTCGCCGACCGCGGTTCCGTCCGGAAAGCAGCCCGACGGCTACTTCTACACCAACACCGACAAGGACGGTCGCTTCCGTATAACCGGCTTTACGGGCGCGCATCCGGTCATCGTCTCCGTCTCCGCCGCCGATCGGGGATTCCTGTTCTTCCGCCTCAAAGACGTGAAGCCGCCGGCCGAGGATCTCAGACTGACGCTCCGGCGCGGCTTGAAAGTCTCCGGCGTCGTCACGGCGACTCCTCCTCCGCAGGAGTTCTGGATCCTGCTCTTCAGGTCCGAGCCCGGCGGACGCTGGCGCCTGGTCGCGCAGCGACCGTTCCGCCGGACGGACAGGTTCGTCGTCACGGGAGTGGAGCCGGGCTTCTACCGGCTGATCGGCCGCGCCAGAGACTACGACGATTCCGACCCCTATCTTCTCCAACTCGACCGCGACACAGACAACGTGGTGATCCATCTCGAACGCAAGCGCTGAGCCGCCTCATCCGGAACGGGAACGCCCGCGCAGCCTCTCCAGATGTCGTCTTCTCAGGTCGGCGAAGAAAGCGTGACAGCGGGCCTCGCGGAAGTCGGGATAGGTCCACGGCAGAGGCTGCCATTCTCCTCCGCGCCACAGAAGCGTCACCTCCGCGTAGATTCCGCGCCCGAGATAGACACGATGCGCGTGGTCCTTGCACGAAGCGAGAATCAGCCGCGAAGGCAGTATCAGTCCCGGATCGAGGTTCAGCGGCCGCCGGACCGGGAAGCGTCCCTCCCGCGCCAGTTCCGCCTCCAGGGCGTTCGTGACGATTTTCGCCTCGGCGAGGAAGTCCTGGGCGACCGGTCGCTCGAAAGCGAGAAAGAGTCTGCGGAGCGGCGCGCCCATCTGCCCGGCGTAGTAGTCCGTGTGGGTGAAGGGCCACGTTTCCGACTCGGCCTGTATCGGGCCGAACGTCTCGGAGAGTCTGCGACGCGCCCGGTCGAAAGCGTCGGCGAACGCGGTCAGCGCGCCGCAGAACAGCAGCGCCGGAAGAGGCGGTTTGACCTCCGCCACGCGGATGTCTCCTCCTCAGTCGTCGAGACCCGTCTCGCGTCGCAGGCGCGCGAGTTCGGCGCGTCTCAGGCGTCGCCAGCGACCCGGCGCGAGAGCGCCGTCCTCCGCCACCGGGCCGATGCGGACGCGTATGAGACGCTTCACTTTCAGTCCGTACTTCGCCAGAAGGCGCCGCACGAGTCGCTTCCTGCCGGAGACGCAGACGGCCGATATCCACGACCCGTCGCCCTTGTGCCGCAGCAGCCGGAGTCGCTCGACGGCGAGTCTGCCGTCGCTGGACCACGCGCCCTTGCGCTCCGCTTCGGCGAGCACGGCGGTCGCGGCGCGCGGCTTGACGAACACGTGATACTCCTTCTCCACTCCGTAACGCGGATGTGTGAGCCGCCCGGCGAGTTCGCCGTCGTTGGTCAGTATGATGAGTCCTTCGGAGTCTCTGTCGAGACGGCCGGCCGGATAGAGTCGCTGCGCGAACGCGCGGAAGAAACGCGCTATCGAGTCGTCGTCGTCGGTGATGGTGCAGACCACGCCGCGCGGCTTGTAGAAAAGAAGATGGACTTTTTTCTGCGGGCGGACGCGTCTGCCGTCGACGGTAACCCGGTCGCCTTCGGAGTCGACCTCCACGCCGGGCCGCGTCACCACGACGCCGTTGACGGCGACACGTCCCTCCGCGATGAGGCGCTCGCACGCGCGACGCGAGCCGAGACCGGACTCGGCGAGGAAGCGTTGCAGGCGCAACCGCGGCATGACCCGTTCATTCCTTCTCCGGCGGAAGGTTCACGACGGCGCACGCCTCGTGCGCCTCGACGCAGGAGAGCAGCCTTCGTATGGGGACACGCCTGGCTTCGTCCTGCTCCTTCTCCAGCAGTTCGAGGAGGATGCGATGCGCGGCGACGAAGTCGGCGGCGGCGGCGGCCAGTTCCGCGCGTCGGTCGAGCGGGTCGGGCATGAGTCGCGACCGCTCCAGATGCGAGCAGCCGTCCCACATGTAGTCCAGCGCCACCTCCACAGGGGCACGATGGTGTTCCACCATCTTCTTGCCCATGGTCCTGCCCGGCCGATCCGACGCGCAGCCGAAAGAGACGATCAGGATCACGCCCGCCGCCATCGATACCAACTTTCGCACGTCTCCGTCCTCCCGAATCCCGTACCGACCGCGTTCCCCGTCACTCCTTGCCGAGATGCTCTATGAGACGGTTTATCTCCTCCTTCAGCGCCTCCCACTCCCACTGGCCTCCCGCACTCCTGTGAATGCTGCCCATCTTCTCCTTGTAGGCGTAAATCTCGCCCAGCGCCGCGAAAATGGGGTTGGTCGACTGCAGATAGAACCGCGCCTCGTCCACCAGCCGGATGTCCGGCTCCGGTGTGCTGGCGTCCGGATCGAAATTCTCCTTCAGGTCCTGGTACTCGCCGTAGGTCTGCTCCCCGTGCATTCTGAGTTCGCGGGCCTTCTCGATCATCATATTGGTGTCGACGAGCAGGCAATCCGGATTCTTTCTGAAATGCGCGTCCAGCGCGTCGTAGACCGCCTGGAGGCGCTTTTCGATGCGCTGCTGCCCCAACTCCTGCGCCTTGGCCTGCGCGGTCATCACCCGCGCTTTGAGTCCCTCCAGCATCCGCTCGTAGGCCTTCACTTCGACGGACTTCGGCGCCTCGCCGCCGCCGGAGTTCTTCCTGGCGCCGCCAAAAACCACAAGAAGCACCACGAACAGCACCACCGGCGAGATGAACAGCGGAATCAGCAGTATCTTCGCGGACGATTTTTTCTCTCCGCCGTCGCCCTCCGAACCGGGACCCGGCGCCTCCGGTGTCTCACTCATCGTTCTCCGCCTAAAAACCCTTGCACCTTATTATACAATTTACCAATTGCGCGATCTTTCCTTTCAACTCCTCCACGCGCGGATCCGCGCCGCCCAACTGTCGAAGGATCTCCTGCGCCTCGCGGGCCCGTCGCTCGGCCTCCTCGAAGCAACGCTTGCTTCTGAGAGCGTCGTCGCTGTCGCG
This sequence comes from uncultured Planctomycetota bacterium, assembly GCA_964412125.1. GTDB lineage: Bacteria > Planctomycetota > SKW154 > SKW154 > SKW154 > CAYPNR01. The sequence goes on from CAYPNR010000040.1 coordinate 20,437, forward strand.
CGCGTCGTATCCCCGGTCCACCCAGTCGACGGCCGAGTCGTAAAGCGCCTTCGCCTCCTCGTAGGTGTGCGCGGCTTTCGTGCTGCGCCCGTGCCGCCTCGACTCCCTGTGCGCGCCGCCGCCGCCGCCGCTCGTCCGTCCGCATCCGACCAGCAGAGCCGTGACAAAGACCAACGACACCCTCAGCCTCATCGCGGCGTTCCTCAACGATGCTTTCCGCGGCATCAGTTGCCCATGCCGATCTCTTTGTGGATTATCTCCAACTGCCGGTTGATCTCTTCTATGGTGCTCTTGTACGCGTCCGGCTGATGCAGTCTCCTGGCGAGTTCCTTGTAGACCCCCTTGCCCGCCTCGAAGAGTTGCCGCGCCGCTCCATAGTGGCCGTGAGCCGCGCGCTTTCCGCTCAACTCCTCCGCCTCCTGCGCCCGCTGAAACTCCACATGTCCCTGCCGACACAGGTCGCTCGCCTTCGCCTCCAGACGGGCCACCTCCCTGGCGGATATGGAGCGATGCTTCTTCCTGCTGCTGCGCCTCCGACCGCCGCCGCCGCCGCCGCTCGCGGCGACCGCGATGATTATTATCAGAAGCAGTACGCCGCCGCCCGCGCCCACGTAGACAAGCGGATTCTGCCCCGCCGGTCGTACCGCGTAGGCGTGCTCGTCGTACTCTTCTTCTTCATCGGAATCGTAGTCCCTCGGCAGTCTCGAGTCCCGCTGCGCTCTCGCGACGCGCGGCCTCCGGCCCGAACCCGGCTTGCGCCTCGGCCCTCTCGCTCTCGGCTGCGGCATAACGGTCCGCCCTCGACGAAGTCGACTTCTTCCATTATACACTCCGCCGGGCCGTTTCGTCAACCCAACGCCCGCACTTTCCCGACAAGAG
>CAYPNR010000041.1:0-14038 GCA_964412125.1 uncultured Planctomycetota bacterium
GCGCCGATGCCCACGCCCACGAGGATCAGCAGAAACAAAAGCATCTTCTTCACGGGCATGTCCCCCAGCCCCGACACAAAAGCCGGGCCGCCGCCTCAGAATCCCTTCAGGACCTTGTCCACGAAACCTTTCATGTCGGTGATGCTCTGCGCCTTGGCCTGCAGATAGTCGTTGTCGGCGTGTCCGGCGAGCAGCGAATTGACGATTCTCAAGGCCCTGGCGAGTTTCGAGCCGGCGCGGTTGCCGAGAGCGTATCGCGCCTTGCCGTACTCGTTGATGGCGCGGGAGATGAGCGGTCTGACTTCGTTCTCTATCCGTTCGAGTTCGTCCATCTGCGCCCGCTCCGCGGGAGAAAAGCCTCTCAGCGGATCGACCGTCCCGCCCGGCCGTTCCGGACCGGGTCGGGGACCGGGCTCGGGTCCCGGCTCGGGACCGGGCTCCGGACCGGGTTCGGGTCCGGGCTCAGGACCGGGTTCCGGACCGGGTTCGGGTCCGGGTCCGGGTTCGGGTCCGGGTTCGGGGCCGGGCTTCGGCCCCATGGCCACCGGCCCCAACGAGCGCGCGGCCCAGCGTCGCGCGTCGCCGTCGCGGCCGAGCCCCTCCAGCAGGTCCACCACCAGCGCGTCCGGGTCGGGCTCGTCGCTCATCGCCATCTGCACCAGAATCTCCGAGCCCGGCTCGCGAAAGATCATCTCGAGAAGTTCCGGCAGTTTGTGATCGAGACCGTACCGGCGCGCAAACACAACGGGATGCGCGTACAACTTCACGTAGTCGGAACGGTCTATCAGACGCAGTTTCTCCTGGAGTTTGCCTTCGAGATACTCCACGTATTCGCTTTGCGAGACCGGCTCCTTGCCTTCGATTCTGTGGACGGGCAGTTTGGCGGTTATGCCGTCCTCCTTTTCGTACTCGATGTACTCGTCGTCCTCGGAGATGACGCGTCCGTAGTGGACGGCGCCCGTGTCGAGTTTTATACGGTAGACTCCGTCGTGAGAGGCCAGCGGCGAGCGAACGATTTTTCCGACGAGGCGCGCGAAGATGCCGGCGCGCTTGCGCAGACGCGTGGCCCAGTCGTAGGCGGGATGCCTGGCGGCGCACGCGCGATCGAGAAAATGTATCACCTGCAGGGCGCCTTCGGACGCCTGACGAAATCTGCCGCCGCGGTAGTGCTCCATCGCGATCTCCTTGAGTCGCGCGAGAGCGTTTTCGTCCACGACCGGCCTGGGCGCTTCCCTGACCGTCGGCGGCGACTCCGTCGGAGTGCGTTTCGGCGGCGGCTTCGGCGGCGGCGGCTTCGGTCCGGGTCTGACCGGCTCCGGCGCACGCGGCGGCGGCTTCGGCTTCGCCGCACGCCCGCCTCCGGCGACCTTCGCCGGCTCGGTCGGCTTTACCTTGCCGGTCAGAAAAGCGATGAAGGACGCGTTCTTCGGCAGACGTCCTTTCTTGATGAGATATTGAAAATAGCCGTACGCTCCGCCGAGCGCGAGGCCCGCCAGAATCAGCAGGAACAACAGCAACTTCTTCATATTTCCCACCTCCGTTACAGGCGTCGCCCATCTATATTGACACGCGGGAGGCGTCCCGCGTTGTCACTTTCTTTACGTCCGCGAACGGCCGAGCGACGCGACGCCGCCGAAAAGAAGGCCCCACGTCCCACGCGGGGCCCTGTTCTCCGCACCGGCGTCGCCTCTCTTCTACCGCATAAGGTAACGCAGCAGGTCGCGCTCCAGCATGAACGGTATGTGCCAGTCGCGCGCCTTCTCGTACTCCTCCTGCTTCTCCGCGTTCTCGCCGAGCACCACCCAGTCGGTCTCCACCGAAATGTGGCTGTCCACCCGACAGTTGTAGCGCTTCAGTTTGTTCTTCAACTGCTCCCGCGTGTAGTACGGATTCTTGAAGTCGCCGAGCAGCACGAACACCATCGGCCGCTCGCGGTCGTAAAGCGGACTCATTATGTAATCCCCGCGCACGACGGGATCGTTCTCCTCGTCGTAGCACTGGAGAATGGAGCACTTGGATATGGCGTCCTCTATCTTCAGCACCTCCACCCGACCCTTGAACACACGCTGACCTCCCTTGCCTTCGCGGAACACTTCGAAGACCATGCCGGGCATCACGTGATGCTGACGTCCCAGGCCGATCCAGCAGAGGCGGTTGGGCATGTCGGCGTTGTAGATGCGACCGTCGGCGTCGGCGCTCATCAGGTCCTTGGGCTTTTTACGAAGGACCTCTTTCAGGCGCATTTCGAGTTGGGCGATACGGCTCTTCAGTTCCGCGCGTTCTATACGCACCCTCGTCTCCATGTCCTCTTTTTCGCGTTTGGCCTGGTCGAGTTGCTGATTGAGTTGCGCGACGCGTTCCTCGTGCGCCCGCCTCATACTCTCCTTCTCGGACCTTTCCTGATTGATCCTGGCGTTCAACTGTCTTCTCTGCTGCGTCCACTGTTTCTCCGCCTCGCGTTTGTCGTCCTGGGTCGTCGCCAGGGCTTTTTCCTTCTCCTCGGCCAGCGCCTGCGTCTCCGGCAGGCGTTCGGAGACGAGCCAGTTGGCGTTCAACAGGTCGTCGATCACCTCCTTCAGATTGTTGTACTGGGCGCGCAACTGGACCGGGGCCGGCGCGAAAGGCGTGACCTGCTTGGCGATGTGATCGAGTATGCGTCTCTGATTCAGACCGCTCCGCTCGATGTTCACGTCGAGCGACTCCCTGCCCGACAGGATTATCGCGTACTCCCGCGCCATCGCTTCGGCGTCCGTTCTCGCCTTGCCGATCTCCTCCTTCTTGGCCTGCTCCTCTTCCAGCCGATTCTCCACGATCGCCAGTTGGTTCCGCGCGTCGACGATGCCGTAGACAAGGCCGATGATTATGGCCACACACACGCCAACCGCGACCATCAGGAACACGCTCGTCCTGTCCATAGCCATCTCTATGGTCCCCCAACGGAGAATGGGAAGGAGTATAACCTCGCCCGCGCCCGCGTGTCAAGAGAAAATCCTGCGTCGCCCTTGTCGCGCGCGCGCGCGCCGCTATCATGGGCGGCGATGGAGGACGCGTCGTGCGAAAGTTCCGCGTCGCGATCGATCCGGCGCTGTGCAAGGGCTGCGGGATCTGCGTGGAGTTCTGTCCTGAAGGCGTCTTCACCGAAAGCGGACGCCTCGGCCCGCGCGGCTATCTGATTCCGGAGGTGGCGCGTCCCGAGAAGTGCCGCGGCTGTATGCTGTGCGAGCATATCTGTCCCGACATGGCCGTATCGGTTCTGCGTGAGAAGGCCCGTCGCGGACGTGCCCGACCGCCTCACTCCTCGCCGAAGAAGAGGTCGTCCGGCATGGAGTAGGAGAGCATTTCGTCTTCGTCGAACCAGATCGGCAGTTCGTAAGCGGCGGTGTCCGCGCCGTCGGAGCCGTGAACGAGATTGGCCTGACGCGACAGGCAATAGTCGCCGCGGATGGTCCCCGGCGGCGCCTCGAAGCCGAACGTCGGCCCCATCAGGTTGCGCATCACGCCGATCGCCCCCTCGCCCTCGACCGCCAGCGCCACCACGGGGCCGCTTGTGATGAAGTCCAGCAGACTCTCGTAGAATCGCTTTCCCTCATGCACCGCGTAGTGCTTCTCGGCGCGTTTCCTGTCGACGCGCACCATTTTCATTGCGACTATCTTGAGACCCTTCCGCTCGATCCGACTCACGATTTCGCCTATCAGCCGGCGCCTCACCGCGTCCGGCTTCACCAGCACGAGCGTCCGCTCGACGGCCATTCTTCGTCTCCCAAAACGCCGCGGATAAGCGCGGACCTCGCGGGTCCGCCGCGACGATTATGAGCGCGTCGGTCGAGTCGTCCCAATCTTTTCCGCGCTTTTGCGAGCCTATCCGAGAACGTCGGCGTCCACCCACTGACGGAAGGCCGCCTCCGGCATCGCGCCTTCGTGTCGCGTCTTCTCCTCGCCGCCGACGAAGACTATCAGCGTCGGTATCGCCATCACGCCGTACCTCCGCGCCAGTTCGCCGGCCGCGTCGACGTCCAACTTGCAGAACTTGACGCGACCCTCATAGTCCGGCGCCACCTTCTCCAGTATCGGCCCCAGAAACTTGCACGGCGGACACCACTCCGCCCAGAAGTCCACCACCACAGGTGTCTCGCTATCGAGAACCTCCTTCTGGAAGTTCTCACCGGTCACGTGCATCAGCATAGAAGCACCCTCCAAACGTCTCTTTCAGGCGTCACCTCGGCGACTCCGGTCGTCCGGAGTCGTCCGAGTCGCCGCCGTCGCGCTCCTCCCGCTCCGCGGGAGTTCCGCAGGTCGGCGACATTCATGTCGGCACTCCCAACTTCGGGAGCACCCATTTCTGGACCGCGAACCACAACGCCAGAAAGCCCAGAAACGCGAGTATCCACATCCAGTCTTTCATTTTCTTCTTCCCCGTTTCGTCCCCCGCCCGAGCGACCCGCGTCGCGGGCGTCTTGCTCATCCGAGTTTGTCCACCTGCTCCCTGACGCATCTGGCGACCGCCCTGTCCGCCACGCTGTAGAACACGCGGCGGCCGCGACGCCGACGCTTCACCAGTCCCGTGCGCCGCAGCACGCCGAGGTGCTGCGACAGCGTCGTCTGCAGAATGCCCATCTTCTCGCACAGGTCGTTGACGCACGCCTCTCCGCCGCAGAGCGCCACCATGATGCGCAGGCGGTCGGCGTGCGCGAGAACTTTCAGTTTTTCCGCCGCCCTCTCGAAATCGCCCACGTTCGCCCTCCAGGAGACCCGGGTCCAATCATATTGTGAGGTTCACATATGTCAATATGAAAACGACCGCCCGGCCGCGCGGCGGACGCAAACCGCGGAAACGGGTTGACAGCAACCATCAAGGGCGGTATATACTCATGCGCGACCCGAATGGGAGGGTTTCCGTGGCTGCGAAGAAAAAGCAGATAGGTTTCAAAAGCGCCGAGCAAATGATCTGCGACGCGGTGGACGAGAGGGTGGAGGAGCAGTTGAAGAAAGTGAGGACCGTGGTGAAGAAGGAAGTGAAGGACTCGATTCAGAAGATGGAAGGCAAGATGCGCGAGATGGAGGAGCGCATGATCGCGACGTTCGGCAAGATCCAGGGCGAAATAGAGATGATGTCGAACATAGAGACCAGAGAGGACCACGTACTCCTGGGCCGGATAGAGCGACTGGAGATCGGTCTCATGCAGGTCGGCAAAGACCTGGAACAGATAAAAGCGGTTCTCACGGAACTTTCCCGGCGGATCGGCGGGGGCGGCGAACCGGCGAAAGGAGAGACTCCTCAGACCCCGTAGTCTAACGGTCAGGACACGGGCCTTTCAAGCCCGGAATGCGGGTTCGACTCCCGTCGGGGTCACCACTTCTCGTTCGAGACGCTCGAAAGACATGTCTTCCGCTACGTTCCGCCGGCTATGAACTTCGTCATCACGAGCCGGTTCTGCAGGCCTTTCTGGAACGTGTAGGTCACCTCGTCCATGATGGAGTTGAGAAAGACGACGTCCACCTCACGCCTGCCGGCGTCCTCCCGCTGTTGTGTAAAGTCCTCGCCGTCCATGTGGTTTTCGAACCGCGTCTCGCTGTCCTCTATCATGATTCGGACGCGGACGTCGTTGATGTCGATGACCAGTCGTATCTGTGCCTCGAGTCCGCGGGGCAGACCGCTCTCGACGGTGGCGGTGAGCACCTCGTCTATACTGAGGAGGACGAGACCGCGTTCGTACTCGTCCAGAGCGGCGTTGGCGAGCGCCTCACGGGAGAAAGCACGGAACTCGTCGAGCGCGCCTGTATGTCTTGCCGAGACGGCTTCCTGGCGAAAAGTGCGCCTGAGCGCCACACTACGTTTCCTAACATCTTTGCGCGGCATAGTATATCCAGTCCGACGGTTGTCAAGAAAAATCCTTGTCTCCGACGCAAACTTCAAAAAACACCCTTTGCGGGGCGAAAACCGCCGCCGCCGGGCGTCTCGATCCGCACGACCGAGCCGGCCGCGGCGCGGACCGAATCCTTGCCTCCCAGGCGCGTTCTGCGGCCGTCCGGCGACAGCAGGGAGTCGCGCCCGCGCGCGCCCGCGCCGCCGCCCCCGCGACCGGGCGGCGCGAGGCGGCGGCGCTCCGCGAGCAGGCTCACCGTGGCGTCGGCGAGCAGTTCGATCTCGCGCACCAGTCCGTCGCCGCCGCGATGGACTCCCGGGCCGCCCGAGCGGCGTCGCACGGCGTAGCGCCGCACGCGAAGCGGAAAGCGTCGCTCGAGCGCCTCCACCGGCGTGTTCAGCGTGTTGGTCATGTGGGTCTGCACGCCGCTTTCGCCGCGGCCGTCGGGTCCCGCGCCCGCGCCGCCGGCGATCGTCTCGTAGTGCGCGAACGGGCGACCGTCGCCGTCGCGGCCGCCTATCGAGAGATTGGACATGGTGCCGCACGACGCGGCCGGAACCGGAACGCCGGCCTTCGCGAACACCCCCAGCAGCACGTCCACCACCCGCTGCGACGTCTCCACGTTGCCCGCGGCCACCGGCGCAGGACGCTCGGCCGCCAGCACCGAGCCGGCCGGCACACGCAGATCCAGTGCCGACAACGCGCCCTCGTTCGGCGGCGCGTCGCCGCCCATCAACGCCAGTAACGTGTAGAGAACCGCGGAGATCGTCACGGCGCGCGGACAGTTCACGCAGCCCGGCCGCTGCGGATCGCTGCCGGTGAAGTCCAGCGTCGCCCCGCCGCCGCGCACCTCCAGTCGCACACGGATCCGCACAGGAGGTCCTCCCGCGCCGTCGTCGTCGAGAAAGTCTTCGTACTCCCAGCGGCCCTCCGGCAGGCGCCCGACGAACGCGCGCGCGAGGCGCCCGGTGTAGGCGACCTGCGCCTTCGCGGCCGCCTCCAGCGCGGACGGTCCGTGCTCCTCGAGCAGTTCGCCCATGCGCCGGAGACCGTAGCGCAACGCCGCCGTCTGCGCCCTCAAGTCCACCACGCGTTCCTCGGGCGTCCGGCTGTTCGCCGCCACCATCTTTTCCACCTCCCGCACCCGACGGCCGCGCCGCACAAGATGGACCGGCGGGATGATCAATCCTTCTTGATATATCTCGGAAGCGGGAGCCATGGAGCCCGGCGCCCCGCCGCCGACGTCCGCGTGATGCGCGCGGTTCGCCACGTAGAAAGCCGCGCGTCCGCCGACGTGGAACGGCGCCACCACCGTCAGGTCCGGCAGATGCGTGCCGCCGGCGTGCGGGTCGTTCAGAAGCACCACGTCGCCGGCCAGCAGTCGCGTGTCGCGCAGCACGGCGCGTACCGCCTCGCCCATGGCGCCGAGGTGGACCGGAATGTGCGCGGCCTGGGCGAAAAGCGTTCCGTCGGCGAGAAAAAGACCGCAGGACAGATCGCGTCTGTCCTTTATGTTCGCGCTGAACGCCGAGCGGACGAGCGCGGTCGCCATGTCCGCGCATATTCCGGCGAAGACGTGGCGCCACAGCGTCAGATCCGCCGCGTCCGGACCCGCTCCGCTCATCATCGCCTCTCCAGAAACAGTACGCCGTCCGTGACGCGCGCCGTCCAGCCCGCCGGCACCCACGTCGTCGCAGAGTAGTCGCAGATCATAACCGGCCCCCTCACCCGCCCGGCGGCGGCGACGTGCGTCCGCGTCAGCGCGCCGGCCGGGGCCGCATCCAGCGGCTCGAATTCGATCTCCGGAGCGGCCGTGCCGCCCGCGGCGCTGCGCGCCACCACCGTCACCACCTCCACCGGTCCGTCGGGCGCGTGTCCGTACTCGCGCTTGTGCGCGGCGGCGAAACGCCTGCGAAGGCGCCCGGCGACGTCGCCGCCGCGGACGGGCACCGCCACGCTCATCTCGTGCTCCTGACCGAGGTAGCGTAACTCCGCGTGAAGGCGAGCGCGGGCGCCGGACAGCCGCGCGGCGAGGCGGTCGCGAAGCGCCGTCCACTCCGCGTCGTCCATCCCGTCGAGTCGCCGCATGACCGCTTCGGCCTCCTCCATCACGGCCGGCGCGGTGAGCAGCCCCCAGGCGGAGAAGACGCCCGGCTCCGGCGGCACCACCACGCGTCGCACGCCCAGTCGCGCGGCGATGCCTGCGGCGTGCGCCGGTCCCGCCCCGCCGAAAGCGAGAAGCGCGAACCTCCGCACGTCCAGTCCGCGTCGCACGGTGACCGCGCGTACGGCTTCGGCCATCGCGCCCTCGGCCACCGCGACGACGCCTTCCGCCGTCGTTTTCGTCGTCGCTCCGAGCCCGCGCGCCACCTCGCCCAGAGCCGCCGCCGCCGCGTCCGCGTCCAACCTCAGTCCGCTCGGCAGGCTCGCGGGCAGCCGCCCCAGCAGCAGATCCGCGTCCGTCACCGTCGGAGGTCCGCCGCGACCGTAGGCCGCGGGGCCGGGGTCCGCCCCCGCGCTGCGCGGCCCCGTCCTGAGACCGCCTCCTTCGTCCGTCCAGACGATCGAGCCGCCGCCGGCGCCGACCGTCCTGACAGCCACCGCCCGCAGCGGCAATTCCCATTCGCCCACGCGTATCCCCCGCTCCAGCGGCACTCCTCCGGCGACGGCGCACACGTCGCAGGAGGTGCCGCCCATGTCCAGCGAGACCACGGGACCGAGATCGAGCCGGCGGGCGAGCGCGGCGGCCGCCGCCGCGCCTCCCGCGGGTCCGCTCAACACCGTCTGAACGGCCCTGCTCACCGCCTCTTCCACGCGCACGTAACCGCCCCACGAGGAGATCACCGCCACCTCGGCGTCCGTCCCGGCCTCCACTCCGCCGAGAAAGCGTTCCAGCACCGGCTCCGCGTAGACCGACAGATACGTGGTCAGAAAACGTTCGTACTCCCTCGGCAGCGGCAGTATACGATGCGAGCATCGAACGCGCAGCCCGGCCGCCGTGAGTATCTCCGCCGCACGGTCCTCGTGACGCGGATTCAGTATGGAGAAAATGAAGCCGACCGCCGCACGGTCCACACCCCTGCCGCGCAGTTCCTCGGCGAGCCGGGCGACCGCCGCCTCGTCCAGCGGCCTGAGCACGCGCCCGCGCGAGTCCACCCTCTCGGCGAGGCCGAAACGCATCCTCCGCGGCACGGGGCACGGCGCCTTGCGCGCACTCAGGTCGTACAACTCCAGACGTACCTGTCGCCCTATCTCCAGTACGTCCTCGAAGCCGGAGGTGGTGAGGAAGGCCGCAGGCGGCAACTTCCGCTCGAGCAACGCGTTGGTCACCACGGTCGTTCCGACCAGCAGGCGTCTCGGGTCGAGGCCCGCCGCGCCGCGCAGCACCGCCAGATGCGGCTCGTCACGCTCCGACGGCACCTTCCGACATCCCGCCCGGCCGTCGGCGACCCAGACGACGTCCGTGAACGTTCCGCCGGTGTCCACCGCCACCGTCCCTGTCATCGTCGCCCCCGCCCGGAGATGGATCCGGCCGCGTCGGCGTCCCGTCCGGCCGCCGGCGCGACGCGGCGGCCGAAGGCCGTAAGCGGACTTACCTCCTCCACCCGCACCCGCACCACTTCCCCGGCGTCCGCCTCTCCGTCGAACACCACGATGTGGTTGTTCCACGTCCGTCCCATCAGTCTGCCGCCCTTTTTGTCCGGACCCTCCACCAGCACGCGCACCACGCGGCCGAGCAGTCCGCGCTTCCTCACGAGCGACACTTCCGCCTGCGCCTCCAGCAGGGCGGAGTTGCGTCTCGCCTTAACGTGTCGCGGCACCGAGTCCGGCATATTCCGCGCGGCGGTCGTGCCGGGACGCTCCGAATACCTGAAAATGAAGGAGTTGATGAATCCGCACCTCCGCACCAGTTCCACGCTCGCCGCGAAGTCCTCTTCCGTCTCGCCGGGAAAGCCGACGATGAAGTCGCCGGCGACCTCCAACTCCGGCACCGTCTCACGCGCCTCGTCCACCAGCGTCGCGTACTCCGCGGCCGTGTAGCCCCGTCGCATCAGTCGCAACACGCGGTCGGAGCCCGACTGCGCCGGCATGTGCAGGTATCGACTCATCCGCTCGTCGGAGGCCATCACCTCGAACAGGTCGCGACCCATGCTCGCGGGATGACCCGTCACGAAGCCGATCCGCACGACTCCGCCGCCCTCCGTCTCCGCCAGGACCGCGCGCAGCAGGTCGGAGAGCCGCAGGCCGTCGTGCTCGTAGGCGGAGACGTCCTGTCCGATCAGGATCAGTTCCCGGACGCCGGCCGCCGCGAGCGCGCGCGCGTCCGCGAGCACGGCCTCGGGCGGGCGCGAGCGCGCGCGCCCGCGCACCCGCGGCACCACACAGTACGAGCAGGCGTGGTCGCAGCCGCGCATCACCCGCACGAACGCCGAGAGAGCGGCGCGGCGCGGACGTCTCATGCCGTCGAAGTCGACCGTTCCGCGCTCGAAAAGCGTCCGCGGCCGCGGACCTCCGGCGAGCATCTCCTCCAGGGCGTCCGGCACGCGGTCGAGCGCGTCGGGACCGGCCAGCAGGTCGAGCACCGGCAGCCGACGCAGCAGGTCGCGTCGATGGAGTCGCGCGGTGCATCCGAGGAGGCCGACCAGCATCTGCGGCCTGCGCGCCTTGAAGCGGCCCGTCCGACCGACGTGGGAGTAGAGACGGTCCTCTGCGTGGGCGCGGACGGAGCAGCCGAAGAAGAGCGCGGCGTCGGCATCCTTCGCGTCGGCGGCGCGACGCCAGCCGCGCGCCTCGAGGGCGTCGGCCAGCACCTCGCCGTCGAGTTTGTTCATCTGGCAGCCGAATACCTCTATATAAAAGGTCTTCTCCATCTCCGGAAACGCTCCCCGGCGAAGGTCCGCGTGGAGCCGTTCCGGTCCGCCGCCGTTCACGGGGTGAAGTCGTCGTCGGGCCTGAGCGACTCGCAGAACGCGGCCAGCAGCCTGGCGCAGGCGTCCAGGTCGCGCAGGTCGAACACCTCCACCGGCGAATGCATGTATCGCAGCGGTATGGAGACGAGACCCGTGGCGACGCCGGCGCGGGTCAGTTGGATGACGTTGGCGTCGGTGCCGGTGCCGCCGGGGATGGCCTGGAGTTGAGTGCCCATCTTGAGGCGCCCGGCCGCCGCCAGCATCTTCTTGTGCAGGACCGGATTGATGTTGGCGCCGCGCGTCAGCACCGGACCCTTGCCGAGTTTCACGTCGCCGACGCGGGAGGCTTCCACGCCGACCTGGTCGGAAGCGAACGTGACGTCGACGGCCACGCCCACCTGCGGATCGACTCCCCAGGCGGAGGTACGCGCCCCGCGCAGACCGACTTCCTCCTGGACCGTGGCGACGGAGAACACCGCGGCTTTGAGTCGCTTCGCGCCGGAGAGACGTCTCAGAGCCTCGGCCACGACGAAAGCGCCGAGCCTGTCGTCCGCGCCGCGGGCGCACATCCTCCGGCCCGCCAGTTTGAGAGGCGCGGCGTCGAGAACCACGGCGTCGCCCACCGCGACCATCTTTCGCGCCGCCTTGCCGTCGGCGACGCCTATGTCTATCACCATGCGCCTCAGATCCGCTTTCTTCTCGCGCTCCTTCGGCTTCTGCAGATGGATCGGCGGCTTCGCTATCACGCCCGCTATCGGACCTTTGTCCGTGAGCACCCTGACTCTCTGGCCGACCAGCACTTCGGAGTCCCAGCCGCCGATGGGCGCGATGTGCAGAAAACCTTTCTCGTCGACGTGGGTCACGATCAGACCGATCTCGTCTATGTGGCCGGCGAGGATGACGCGCGGCGAGCCGGTCGGGTTGAGCGCGGCTATCGTGTTGCCCATCACGTCGGTGCGCACCTCGTCGGCGAACGCGCTCACGTATTCCCGATACATCGCCCGCGCGGCCTGCTCGAAACCGCTCGGACTCGGCGCGTCGAGCAACCTCTCCAGAAACTCGCTCGAATCCTTCCTCATCTCGCTCACCTCCACTGTAGCGCCCGCTTCCAACGCCGCTCAAGAATAACGATCAGGAGCACCGGGGGGAAGCAATAACATGAAACCTTCCGCGGCCGAGAAACCCCCGCGTCAGAACTCCACTCCCGGACGGGCTCCCGCGCCTTCCCGAAACGGATGACGTACGTCCTCGATCACCGTTACGGTGTCCGCGCGGGCCGTCAGCCACTCCGGCGCGCCGCGACCGGTCACCATCACGTGTCCGTACGCGAGAGCCGCGTCGATCAGCGCCTCCGCCGACTCCCTGTCGCACAACCCCATGTTCAGCGCGACGCACAACTCGTCCAGAACGCAAAACTCCGGTCGTGCGTCGTCGATCGCTTTTCCGGCCGTCTCCAGCCACTCCGACGTTCTCCTTCGCGCCGCTTCGTCCACCTTCCTGACGAAACCGCCGCCGAGAGTGAGAATCCCTATTCCGAGGTCGCGACCGTGACGGGACAGCAAGCGCTGCTCCCCGCTCTCGATGCCGCCCTTCAGAAACTGAACGACGAGCACGCGCATGCCGTGTCCCGCCGCCCGCAACGCGCATCCCAAAGCCGAAGTGGTCTTGCCCTTTCCATCGCCGGTCGCCACCAGAAGCAGGGCCACGGTCGACGCCGCCATAAAGCCTCGGAACGCAGGAAGCATTATAACCGCAACCGCGTTCGATTTCATCGGTCGGCCGCGGAAGTCCGCCGCGACGCGGCGGAGGCTTGACAGCGCGGGCGACCGCTGGTATAAATCCAGCCGCCGAAGATCGGGAGCGGGAAGGTACCTGGTGGGCCTCCCGGGCTTCAAACCCGGTGCGGGGTCGCCCGACTAAAAAGCGGCTCCGGGTGGGTTCGATTCCCATCCGCTCCCGCCATCGTACTCGTGGAGGAAACGCGACATGCGTGTGGTTACGATCACGGTCGCGCTCGCCCTGTCCGCCGCGCTCTGCGTCGCCCGGAACGGCGCCGCGGCCGAGCCGACCCGAGCGGAGGGAGCCGCCGGAGAGTCGGCGCGGAACGGATGGTGGCGGGACTCTTTCGAGAAGGCGCGTGCCGGAGCGGTCATCGACGAAAAAATCGTTCTGCTGCTGTACGGACGCGCCGACCAGAAATGGACGAAACGGCTCAGGGAAGCCTTCTCTAAAAAGGCGCTCGGCGACGACGCCGCGCGGGTGCTCGCGGTGTTCGTGGAGGAGGACAGGCACAAGGAGGTCGCGAGACTGCGTGTCTCCCGCAAATGCGTGCCGACGCTGCTGCTGGTCTGGCCGAAGGAGGAACGTGTTTTTCTGCGACTGGAGGACCCCCGCGATTTCGAGAAGGCGGGCGCGATGGTGCGTCGCGCGCTGGAGAAGGAGAAAAGCGCGCATGCGTGGCTCGAGAAGGATCTCGCGTGCAAGCGCGAGGGCGCGGCCGACGACGCCGCGTCGCTTCTGAGGCTCGGTCGCTTCTTCGCGGAGTTCCACGAATGGTTCGAAGCGGAACGGACCCTCAACCGTGTTCTGGCGGCGGACAAGGACAACAAGGACGGTCTGGCGCTGGAGGCCGCCGAGACGCTGGTGACGGTCGGCGTCGGCCGCTGTCGGGCGGCCTCCGTCAGGCGCGCCGCGACGGACGTGCGGAAGTGGGCCGGGAAGGACGACGTCGGCGCGCACGAACTGGCGGACTGGGGCGAAGCGTACGCCGCTCAGTTCTTCGAGCGCAAGATCGACGAAGCGGCCGACAGGTGGGAAAAGTATCTGAAAAAGTACGAGAAGGGCGCGCATCGCGCGGACGCCCTTCTCTTTCTCGGTCTGTGCCGCTACGCTCAGCACAGGCGCGAGGAGGCGAAAACGCTCTGGAAACGTGTCCTGCACGAACACGCCGACGAGCCTGCGGCGCGACGCGCGAAAGGCTTTCTGGCCGGCATGGACGTGCCGGCGGACGTCTCCGCTTCGCGGGCTGAGGAGCGTCCGAAGAAGGAGTCGAAGTAGCGCGTCGGAAGCGCGGAGGCCCCGCCGCGAAGAGGGACGCGGACGGATGCGAAGCGGCCGCGTTTGACAATCGCGTGTTCTTGACTAAATAATCATACGTGGGCGACGCGGCGTCTTATGGAGAACATGCGGGTGAGCGGCAGCAGGCCGTCGTCGAGGAGAAGGAATGCGGCGATTCTGCTCCTGGCGGCGGCCGTCCTCGCCCCG
>CAYPNR010000041.1:14138-20955 GCA_964412125.1 uncultured Planctomycetota bacterium
GTGGCGATGGAGTCCAGGGGGCACACCAATCGACTGGCGACGCTGCGAAACCTCGGTCCCGCCGGGAAGGCGTGCTCCGTCTTCGGCGGAGTGATCTTCTGCAGGGCCGCGCGCGACGACATCTATCAGGTCGAGGACCTGAAGGGCAGGACTTTCATGGCCGTGGAGGAGAACTCGCTCGGCGGATGGATGGCGGCGTTCCGCGAGATGAAGGACTGCGGCCTCGCGCTTCACGACCTGGGCGCGCTGCGGTTCGGCGGCACACACGAGGCGGTGGTCCGCGCGGTGCGCAGCGGCGAAGTGGACGCCGGCACGGTGCGCACCGGCACACTGGAGCGGATGGCGATCGACGGCGCGATCGACATCGGAGAGTTCCGAGTAATCCATCGTCGCATGAACGACGGCTTTCCGTTTCTGCAGAGCACGCGTCTCTATCCTGAGTGGCCGATCGCGAAAGTGAAGCACACCGACGACGAACTGGCGCGACACGTGGCGGCGGCCCTTCTGGACATGCCGGAGGAGTCGCCGGCGGCGAAGGCCAGCGGATCCGGAGGCTGGACCGTTCCGTCGAACTACCGACCCGTACACGAGTGTCTGAAGGAGTTGGGAGAGGCGCCCTACGAGAACTTCGGCAAAGCGGACCTCGCCGCGACCATCGAGCGGTACTGGAACTGGATAGTGACCGTGGCGCTTCTGGTGGTGGCGCTTCTGTCGGTGACGCTGTACGTGCTGCAGATCAATCGGCGACTCCGACGCTCGCGCGCCGCGCTCAGGACGGAACTGGAGGAGCGGAAGAAGACCGAGGCGGCGCTGAGGGAGAGTGAGGAGCGCTACCGCGACCTTTTCGAGAACGCCAACGACCTGATCCAGAGCGTGGCGCCGGACGGCTCCTTCATCTACGTGAACCGCGCCTGGCGGGAGACGCTGGGATACAGTCAGGAGGAGGTGGCGGAACTGTCCCTTTTCGACGTGATACATCCCGACAGCCGCGCGCACTGCATGGAGACGTTTCAGCAGGTGATGCAGAACAAGAAGATAGGCCGCGTGGAGGCGGTCTTCATCGCCAGGGACGGTCGGGAGGTGACGCTCGAGGGCAGCGTCAGTTGCAGGTTCATAGACGGCAAGCCGTCCGCGACACGCGGCATCTTTCGGAACATCACCGAGCGCAAGCGCGCGGAGGAAGACCTGCGCAGGCACAGGGAGCATCTCGAAGAGTTGGTGGAGGAGCGGACCGCCGAACTGAAAGAGGCGGTGGAGAAACTCCAGAAGGAGATCGCCGAGCGCAAGGCGGCGGAGGCGGCGCTGCTGGAGGGCGAGAAAAAGTATCGAGACCTGGTCGAAAACATAAACGACGTGATTTACGTCGTCGACGACAGCGGAACGGTGATATACGTAAGTCCCGCTATCCGGGGACTTTCGGAATACGGTCCGGCGGAGGTGATCGGCAGGCCGTTCGGCGACTTCATCCACGAGGAGGACCTGTCGGCGGTACTCGAGCACTTCGAGAAATCGGCCTCCGGCGACGCGGGACCGACCGAGTGCAGGATGAAGACGAAAAGCGGCCGGACGCGATGGATACGCATCTCCATCCGCAGGGTGATGGGAGAAGACGGAACGTTCATCGGACTGAGAGGAGTCTTCACGGACATCACGGAGCGCAAGGAAGCGGAAGAAGCGTTGAAGAAGGTGAACCGGGCGCTGCTGACGTTGAGCGAGTGCAACCAGATGCTCGTGCGCGCCAGGAGCGAAGACGAACTCCTGGAGGGTGTCTGCCGCGTGCTCATCGGAGTCGGCGGCTATCGCATGGCGTGGGTGGGCTTCGCGGAGGAGGACGAGAAGAAGAGCATACGGCCCGCGGCGTGGGCGGGTCACGTCGACGGGTATCTGGAGGAAGCGCAGGTTTCGTGGTCGGAGGACGAGCACGGTAGAGGACCGCCGGGCGTCGCCGTCCGCACCGGAGAGCCGTCCGCGGCGAAGATCGCCACGGATCCCAGATGCGCGCCGTGGCGCGAGGCCGCGCTCAAGAGAAACTATCGCTCCATGATCGCGCTTCCGCTGCGCACGCCGGAGAAGGTGATCGGCGTGCTCAACATATACTCCAGCGCGGAGGACGCCTTCGACGAGGAAGAGGAGGTACGACTGCTGGTGGAGTTGTCCGACGACCTGTCTTACGGAATCATGGTGTTGCGCGCGCGCGCGGAAAAAGAAAAACTACAGGAGCAGTTTCTGCAGGCGCAGAAGATGGAGTCGGTGGGGCGGCTGGCCGGAGGAGTGGCGCACGACTTCAACAACATGCTGACGATAATCAAGGGACACGCCGAACTCGCCATGGCGGAGACGGCGGAGGGCACGTCCGTGCATTTCTCACTGGAGCGCATCCACAAAGCGGCCATGCGCGCCTCGGACCTGACGCGACAGTTGCTCGCCTTCAGTCGCAAACAGCCGCTCAAGTTCGCGCCCGTGGACGTCAACGGCACAATAGAAGACCTGTCGAAAATGCTGCGACGCCTCCTCGGCGAGGACGTCATCGTTCGAGTGGATCTCGGAGAAAGCGTCTGGCCGGTCCGCGCGGACAGGAGCAACATAGAGCAGGTGATAATGAACCTCGTCGTGAACGCGCGCGACGCCATGCCCGACGGCGGCACTCTCTTCATAAAGACCGAGAACGTGGAGGTCGACGAGGAGTACACCCACAACGTGGCGGACGCGCGGGTCGGCCGATTCGTGCGCATCTCGGTGGAGGACACCGGAACCGGCATGGACAGAGAGACGACCCGGCACATTTTCGAGCCGTTCTTCACCACGAAGGCGCCCGGCAAGGGAACCGGCCTCGGTCTCTCGGTGGTCTACGGCATCGTCCGCCAGCACGAAGGATGGATCAACGTCTACAGCGAAAAGGGTCGCGGAACCGTGTTCAACATCTATCTGCCGGCGCTGCCGGGCCGGGAGGTGGAGGAGTCCGGAGCGGGAGCCTCGCCCGGGAGCCTCCGCGGCCGCGGCGAACGCATAATGGTGGTGGAAGACGAGGAGGAGGTAAGGGCGCTGGCGGTCCGCGTGCTGGATGAGAACGGATACAAGGCGTACGCCGCCGCCAGCGCGGAAGAGGCTCTGGCGCTCTTCGAACGGGAGAAGGGCGACTTCGATCTTCTTTTCAGCGATGTGGTTCTGCCGGGCAAGAGCGGACTCGAACTCGCAGAAGAGATGACCGCGCGGAATCCGCGACTCCGGTTGTTGATGTGCAGCGGCTACGCCGACCACAAGTCACAGTGGCCGCTGATAAAGAAGCGAGGCATGCCGTTTCTGCAGAAGCCGTTTGCGGTCACCGACCTGCTGGAGGCCGTCAGGAAGGCCCTCGCGGGCGGGCGGGAGGCGGACGGCTCGTGAGTCTTCCGCTTTCTACTGGCTCGGCGGCGGATCGAATGCCAGGTAGATGTACCAGTGAGCCGGGACGCGCACCGAAATCATCTTGGCCGCGTCCTCCGGCTTGATGATTCCTTCCTTCTTGCCCGCCGGCTGCGGATCGAGCCGCTTCACGACGCATCCGTTCTTGCGGAACTCACGCGGCAAAAGCAGCGAGCCGTTGAAGTCCAGCGAGGTGTGGTTGACCACCACCAGGCACAGCCTGTCGCCGCGCCACCACCAGGCGACCTGACTGTCCTCCGGCAGCGGCGCGAGGAAGCGCGGCACGTCGTGACCCGTGGCGCGTTTCTCGCCCTCGGCCAGCATCTCCACCACCAGTCCCGAAAGCACGCTCTCCCGCTCCCACAAACAGAGCGGCGTCGCGAACATCCAGCCTTCGGACGTCTTCGCCATCTGCACCACCGCGTGTGAGTCGTCCACCACCACCGCCGGCACGCCTCTGCTGCGCTTCATGCACGGCAGTTCCATCTTCATGGGCAACTCGATCTCGTCGCGGTCGCGCAGTCTGCCCACGTCGTAGCGGACGAGTAATTTGTCCGCGCGGATCTCCTCACGGCCCTCGACGCCGAGGAGCGAGTTCGTGTCGAAATCGGCTCCGTCGGCGAGGCCCGGACCGAGAAGCATGAGATGCCCGCCGGAGGCGGCGTAGTCCTTGACCGTCAGCGCGCTGCTTCCGTCGAGCGCGGCCACGTTGGACAGCAAAAGCACCGGATGGTCGACGAGCATGGAGCGCACCTGACGCCGGCTTGCGTCCTCCGGTCTGTAGTACGGCAGCGACTCGCGTTCCGGCGGCACGAACACCACGACGGTATGCGAGACGCCGAGACGCCGCAGCGCGTCGACCGTCGGCCACAGCGAGTCGGTCACGCCTCCGGCGCAATCGTCGTTGCGGGGATAGTAGACCGCCGTCGTCGGCGGCTCGATTTCACGCTGGACGGCGTGATAGGCGGCGAGGAAGTCGTCGAGAATCTTGTCGAGTGCGCCGGCCCGCTTGTCGCCGTCGCGCTTTCTGCAGAAGACGTCCGCGTGGTAACTCCACATCGCCACGCCGTCGAGCCGCGTGGAGACCGCGGTCGCGAGCATTTGGTCGGCCAGGTCGGAGGCGCGGGCGGCGCCGCCGTCGCGCGCGCGCGCGAAAAACGGCAGCGTCCCCAGCGTCAGTTTGCCGCCCGTCCGGCCGGCCTCCGCGAACATCCGCGCGAAGTCCGCCGCGCGGCGGTTCGGGTACCGCGCCGCGCCGTCCCGGCCCCACGACGACTGGACCTGCGGCTGCGGAATCACGATGTCCACCTCCGGCACCGACGCGACGTGGCCGGCGACCAGCGGGTCGTTCACCTTCGGCGAGCAGGACACGATCAGACCGTCGTCCAGCGCCTTCACCAGAGACGCCACGCCGCGCAGGTAGGTCGAGTACGCCGGAGTGGAGCCGTCCTGCGCGATGTGGAAGCCGCAGAACGCCGGTCGGGGACTATAGAGCCTGTGCAACTCTATCATCACCTCGCTCAGCGACTCGAAACGCTCCTCGTGCGACAGGTTGACCGTCAGGTCCCACGGCAGCGACACCAGTACGGCCACGCCGCGTCGGCCGCACTCCTCCAAAAGTATCCCCAGCGGGTCGTTCAACAGGAAGTTGGTGAACGCGCGACAGGGACACAACGCCACACGCTCGTCGAACAGCGGATGCACCACCAGAAGATTGCCGCCGAGACCGACGAAGCGGTCGAGATACTCCTTGATGTGCCCCTCCGGATCGTCACGCGGAACGAGCGAGAGGCGGAAGAAGTCGGCGACCACAGGACCGGTGATGAACGAGCGCTTGGCCACTCCGATCGTCACCCTGCGTTTCTCGCCCTCCGGACCCGCAATGTCCCGCAGCACGTAAGTCGTCGCCACGTACAGACCCTTGCCGCGTTCGTCCTCCGCGCGGAAGACGAAAGTGCGACCGTGATGGAGAGGAGCGAGTTTCTCGTAGCCGTCCCGCGGTCGCAAAAGACGCGTCTCGACCATCGCGTCGACCGGCTCTCGTCTCACCCGCGTCTGCAACATGACCCGTTCGCCCGACTCTAAGCGGAACTTGCGCGGCAGAAGTTCCACTTCCACCGCACGCCGTCTCACGGTCACGCTCGTGCATCCCGTCGCGGCCGCCAGAAGCGCGCAGATGCAGAAAATTCGCCCGGACATCCGTCTCTCCCTCATTCCGCGTCCACCATTCTCGTGACAACCGAATTATAAAAGCCCCCGCTCAACTGCTACAGCGAAACCTCCCCGCGGGTTCAAAATAGAGCGCGACGCGCGTCACGCTGGACATCCGCAGCCCCGGAATGGTCTAATACTACAGAAGGAAGTGGACGACCTGAGGATTCGGTCTTGGAAGGCAGACCCCGGATTCCGGGATACCGGTTGCTGGAGAAGATCGGCGAAGGAGGCATGGGCACGGTCTGGAAGGCGGAGCACGAACTGACCGGCCGCATCGTCGCCGCGAAGGTTCTCTCGCCGCGTCTCGCCGCCGACGAGGAGTACGTGCGACGCTTTCTTCGCGAGGCGCGCGCCGCCGCCGCACTCGAACACAGAAATCTCACCACCGTCATCCACGCCGGCGAGTGCGAAGGCGTTCACTATCTGCTGATGGAGTTCATAGAGGGAAAGACGGTACACGACATCGTGACGGAAGAGGGCCCCATGCATTACGAGACCGCCCTGGCCGTGGTCCGCCAGGCCGCGGAAGGACTCTCCCACGCCCACGCCCGCGGCATCATCCATCGCGACATCAAGCCCGAGAATCTCATGCTGTCGGCCGACGCCGTCGTCAAGATCACCGATATGGGTCTGGCCAAGCGCGCATCGGGCGATTCGGCCGAGTCGTCCATCACGCTGGCCGGCACGATTCTCGGCACGCCGCGCTACATGTCGCCGGAACAGATCCAACTTCCCGAGACGGTGGACCTGCGCACGGACATATGGTCGCTCGGCGTCACGCTTTACTTCATGCTGACCGGCGCCACGCCTTTCGAGGGCGGCTCGACCGCCGACGTGCTGCATCGCGTGGTGAAATCGCCCATATCGTTCCCGCCGCGTCTGCCGCAGGTCCTGGTCCGACTGCTCCGGAAGATGCTGGCCCGCGACCGCAACAGACGCTTCCAGAACTGCGGGGAGTTGATCGAGGCTCTGGACGGAACGGTCCGCGAACTGGGCCGCAGGCAACTCGCCCTCTCCGGGCGACGCGCCATGACCGTCAAAAGCACCACCACCGACGTCGTGAAGGCCCGCAGGTCCGCGCTGCTGCCGCTGGCGGCCGCCGGCGTCGGCGTGCTGGCGCTGGGCGTGCTGCTCGTCTTCGTTCTCTCCGGCCGGCGCGCGCCGCCGCGCAGGAGCGGACCGGACCGCGCCGTCGACCGCG
>CAYPNR010000042.1:0-20786 GCA_964412125.1 uncultured Planctomycetota bacterium
ACATGAAAACCAACGCGGAAGTGATACGACGATTTCTGCCGGTGGAGATACGCTTTCACGAAGGCGCGGCCACGGAGGTGCGAATCTCGACTACGGACCGAAGCGGCGCGTGATCTGCGAGCGTATGCTGAACCTGACCAGCGCGTCTTTCGACTCTTTGTCTATCTCGACGAATCTCAAGCCCATCCTGCAGCGTCCCTGCGCCTCCTCGTCCACCTCCAGCCAGATCAGACGCCCGAGCACCTTGACCGGTTCCTCACGGTTCGGCAGAACTATGTTCAGTCCGACGAACACCTCGCCCCGTATCAGATAGCCCAGCAACGGATCGTCGGGGCACTTGCCCACCACGGCGATGCCGGCGGACGAAAAATCCTTGCTCCGGCCCACATGGACGGTGTCGTCCTTCAGGGGAATCGTCTTGCTGACGAACTTGTAGCGGACCGGCACCTCCGTGTGCACGTTGGCGAAGCCGTGCGACATCTTCTCTTCCCCTACCCCTTCTATAATTAATGACGTTATCCAAGATAGTTTTACTTCCAAAAGCGTTCGTGTGCAAACACTATTTCACCGGACGGACGCGCGGGCCGGACGGCGTGTCCTCGATGACGTAACCTCTGTCGCGGACCGCGTCGCGGAGCGAATCGGCCGCGGCGTAGTCCTTCCGGTCGCGCGCCTGCTGTCTTCTGCGCACCATATCGAGAACGTCGTCGGGTATCTCCTTCGCGCGCCCGACGTCGAGAACGCCCAGAACTTCGTCGAAACGGTGCATCAGCGCCGCCGCGCGCTGGCCCTGCGCCTGACCGGGTCGGCCGCGGTTGAGCGCGCGGATGAAGTCGAAGACCACACCGAGCGCCGCGCTCACGTTCACGTCGTCGTCCATCGCCTCGGTGAAACGTCTTTCCGCTCCGGAAAGCGCCTCCTCCACTTCGGGATCGTCGCTCACGCCGGCCGCCTCGTTCATCGCCAGAACGAAAGTCTCCATCCGCTCGATCGCGGCTTTCGCCGCGTCCAGTCCGTCGAGCGTGAAGTTGAGACTCTGTCTGTAGTGGCTGGACATCAACGCGTAGCGCAGCACCCGACCGGAATAGCCCATCTCGAACAGGTCCCTGGCGGTGTGGAAGTTGCCGAGACTCTTGGACATCTTGCGACCGTCCACCAGCAGGAAGCGGACGTGCAGCCAGAACCGGACGAACGGCTTGCCGGTTGCCCCTTCCGACTGCGCGATTTCGGACTCGTGATGCGGAAATATGCCGTCCTCGCCGCCGGTGTGTATGTCGAAGGTCTCGCCGAGATACTTCATGCTCATGGCCGAGCACTCGATATGCCAGCCCGGAAAGCCGCGACCCCAGGGCGCGTCCCACTGCATGAGATGGGCCGGATCGAACTTCCACAGCGCGAAGTCGTGCGGGTTGCGCTTGTTGGGATTCGGCTCGACCCGCGCGCCCGCCATCAACTTCTCCGGTGTGTTGCCGGAAAGCCTGCCGTAGCCGGGAAACGCCGTCACGTCGAAATAGACGCCGTCGGCGGCCTCGTAAGCCAGTCCCTTCTTCAGCAACTTCTCTATCAGCGCGATCATCTCCGGTATGTGCTCGGTGGCGCGGGGATAGTGATGCGCGCGGCGTATCCTCAACGCGTCGAGGTCTTCGAAGAACGACTTCTCGTAGAAGCGCGCCACCGCCCACGGATCCTTTTTTTCGCGGCGCGCGGCCACCTCCAACTTGTCCTCGCCCTCGTCCGCGTCCGTGGTCATGTGGCCGACGTCGGTTATGTTCATGACCTGCGTGACGCGCATCCCGCGATACTCGAGGTAGCGGCGGAGGACGTCGGCGAAGACGAACGCCCGGAAGTTGCCGATGTGAGCGTGACTGTAGACCGTGGGTCCGCAATGGTACATACGCACGTGATTCGGCTCGAGCGGCTCGAACCGCTCCCTGGCGCCGGTCAACGTGTTGTAGAGCACCAGCATATCGGCTCCTCCCGTCGGACGCTCATAAGTGTAATCGTCGCGGCGGTGGATTTCGACAAAGAAAAGCGAAGGCCGCGACGCCCGGCGGGCCGCGACGGCGCCACAGCGGCACGCATCGCGCGGACGTCTGCCGGAATGGCAGCGCCGCGAAGGTCTGCCGAAACGGCACTCCCGCGCGGAAACCGGGCGGAGTCGGGGTTTCGGCGAAGGCGACGGCGGTGGCACATCATTTGCACTCCCCGCAGCAGTCGGCTCTGCGTTTCAGCGATTTTTAGGAGGCGTCGGGATGAAGGTTCGGCCGATTCTGGACAAGATTCTCGTGCAGAGGGTGAAGGCGAAGGAGAAGACCAAAGGCGGAATAATTCTGCCGGACACGGCGAAGGAGAAGCCGCGCGAAGGACTGGTGGTGGCGGTGGGCGAAGGCAGGCGTCTGGAGGACGGCAAGACGGTTCCGTTTCAGGTGAAGAAAGGCGACAGGATCATTTTTCTGTCGTATGCGGGCAACGAGGTGAAGATCGACGGCGAAGAGTATCTGATTCTCGAGGAGTCGGACGTGATGGCGGTGGTGGAGGGAGAATAGCATGCCCGCCAAGAGGATATTGATGTACGAAGAAGCGCGGAAGAAGATCGCCGAAGGAGCGCGGCGTTTCTCACGCTCGATCGCCGCCACTTACGGTCCGAAGGGCGGCAACGTGGTGATAGAGCGCTCGTGGGGCGCGCCCCGCGTGACGCGGGACGGATACACGGTCGCCCGGGAAGTGGAGTTCGAGGACGCGGAGGAGAATCTCGGCGCGCGCATCCTTCGCGACGCGGTCGAGCGGACGCACGAGGAGGCGGGGGACGGCACCACCACCGCCTGCGTTATCGCCGAGGCGCTGCTCGAAGGCGGACTGACTCTGGCGGCCGCCGGCTACGATCCGATGGGCGTCGCACGCGGCGTGAGACTGGCGGCCGACGCCATATCCAGGCAACTGGACAAGATCTCCAAGCCCGTTCGCTCGACCCGGAACGTCGCCTACGTCGCGACGGTGGCGTGCGCGGGCGACGAGCGTCTGGGCGAGTTGGTGGCGCAGGCGCAGAAGAAGGCCGGCGAGGACGGCATCATCGTCGTCGAGGAAGGCAAGAGCATCGAGACCACACTCGAGACGATCGAAGGTCTGCAATTCGATCGCGGCTATCTGTCCCCGTATTTCGTCACGGACAGGGAGCGGATGGAAGCGGTGCTCGAGGACGTGAACATACTGATGTTCGAGAAGCGTCTGAGCAGCATCGACGACTTTCTTCCGCTGCTGGAGAAGATTTCGGAAGCCGGCAAGCCTCTGCTGGTGATCTCCGAGGACGTGGAGGGCGCGGTACTTGCGACGCTTGTGGTGAACAACCTTCAGGGGACGCTGCGCTGCTGCGCGGTGAAGGCGCCCGGCTACGGGGAGAAGCGGAAGCGCAACCTCGAGGACATAGCCGCGGTGACGGGAGGTCGCGCGATAATCGAGGAGACCGGGATCAAGTTACAGGACGTGGGGATGTGGGACCTCGGGCACGCCAGGAAGGTGGTGATCGGACGTGAAGAGACGACGATAGTGGGCGGCGCCGGGGACGAAGCAACGATAAAAGCGCGGATGGAGCAGATCCGCGAGGAGATAGCGGCCACCGACTCCGACTACGATCGCGAGCAGTTGGAGAAGAGGCTGGCGCGTCTGGCCGGCGGAGTGGTCGAGATCTCGGTGGGCGGCGCCACGGAAGTGGAAGTGAAGTACAGGAAGATGCTGCTTGAGGGCGCGATAAGCGCGGTACGCGCCGCGCTGGTGGACGGAGTGGTGCCCGGCGGCGGCGTCGCGCTCCTGCGGGCCGCGGAGCGGACAAAGAAGATCAAGACCGACGGCGAGTCCGAGGAGCAGGGCGCGCGACTGATGCTGCGCGTGGCCGAGGCGCCGCTGCGGCGGCTCTTGAGCAACGCCGGCGTCGATCCGACCGCCTATGTGGAGAAGATCCGCGACGGCAAGGGCGGTTACGGTTTCAATCTCCGCACGATGGCGCTCGGCGATCTGTCGAAGGCCGGCGTGATAGATCCGACTTTCGTGGTGAAGACCGCCCTGCGCAACGCCGTCTCGGCCGCCTCCATGCTTCTGACCACCGATGTCTCGGTGACGGAACTGCCGGAGTCGAAGGCGGAGTCGGAGACGATGCCGAACCTCGACGACCTGCCGGACTACTGAGGGTCCGGCGCGGCCGGACGGAGGCGACGCACACGGCGCCGGCCCCGCCCTTGCGAGGGCGGGGCCGGTCGAGGCGGAATCACAGCGACGAGTGCCGGGGGTATTTTCACGGTCGCGGATGGTATCGCGAATGCAACTCCTTAAGGCGCTGCACGTCTATATGGGTGTAGATTTCGGTGGTGGCGACCGAGGAGTGGCCGAGAAGTTCCTGGACCGCCCGCAGGTCCGCGCCGCGCGAGAGGAGGTGCGTGGCGAAGCAATGGCGCAGGACGTGCGGCGAGACGTGATTTCCGGGACAGGCCTGAGGAGCGTATCTCTTTACGATACGGAATATGTCCACGCGCCTGAGACGCCTGCCGGTACGCGACAGAAAAAGAGCGTCGGTCTGACCGTTACGCGCGAAATGCGGACGAAAGTTGGCGACGTAATGATCGAGTGAGTTGAGAGCGTGCGAGCCTATAGGGACGATTCTTTCCTTGCCGCCCTTACCGCGGCACCTGACGTATCCGGTGTCCCAGTCGACGTCCGCCAGGTCGAGCGCGGCGGTTTCGGAGGCCCGCAGGCCGGTGGCGTACATCAGTTCGAGGACGGCCGCGTCCCGCGCGCCCTGCGGATTGGAGCGGTCCGGCGCCGCCAGAAGTCGGCCGACCTCCTCCGTCGACAGGAACCGCGGCAGTTTGTGCATGGAACGCGGCCCCGCGGCGCCGTTGGTGAAGTCGTGATCCACCACGCCTTCGCGAAGCAGGAAACGCGCGAACGTGCGCACGGACGCGGCGCGACGCGCCACGCTCGACGCCGAGAAGCCCCTGCGGGTCTGTCCGGCGAGAAACTCCCGGAACAGCGCGGAGGAGAATCCGCCCGGCGAGCCCACGCCGTTCGACTCGGCCGTCTCCAGAAACGCCGCGACGTCGCGACCGTAAGCGTCCACCGTGTTGGGAGACGCTCCCAGTTCGTACTGAAGGTAGGCCACAAACCTCTCTTTCAAATCCCGCATGGCAACCTCCAGGAGAGTCCGTCCAACTATACTTCGGCAACGCCGACCGCAGATAATGAGGCGCTCTGGCCCGAAATTTGCTGAGGCGGTCCGCGGCGGCCGGATCACAGGCGGCGGAGGTTGACGTGCCGCCTCCAGCGCGGATGTTCTTCGGGGCAATCCGTTCTGTAGTGGACGCCCCTGCTCTCGCGTCGGGTCACCGCGGCCCGCGTCACGAGATAAGCGACGGTCAGCATGTTCTGCAGCCGCCAGCCGTCGGGCGTGTCGAAGCGATTGGCCAGCACGTAGCGACACCAGAAACCTATTCTTTCCGCGGCGTCGGCGAGACCTTCGGCGTTACGCTCTATTCCGACCTGTCGCCACATGAGCGAGCGAAGCGAATCCTCGACGTCGCGGACCAGTATTCGTTCGGAGCGTGTGGGCGGCGGCACGGTCATGCGCCGCGGCCGCACGTCTTCTGCGCGTCGCAGGAAACGCAGGACCGCGCGACCGGTACGCGCGCCCATGACGAGTCCTTCGAGGAGCGAGTTCGACGCGAGGCGATTCGCGCCGTGCAGGCCCGTCGCCGCCGTTTCGCCGCAGGCGAAGAGGCCGAAGACGTCCGTGCGTCCGCTCAAGGTGGTTCGGACGCCGCCGATGAAGTAGTGCGCGGACGGCCGCACCGGAACGGGGTCGCGCGCGAAGTCTATGTCGAAAGCGGCGCAGAGCCTGGCCAGTCCCGGGAAGCGCCGGCGTATCTTCTCCGGCTGCAGATGCGCGCAGGAGAGATAGACCTGCGTGTCGCCGGTGCGTTTCATTTCCGCGAGGATGGCGCGGCTGACCACGTCGCGCGGCGCCAGTTCCGCCTGCCTGTGGTGGCGCGGCATGAACCGTTCGCCGCCTCTGTCGAGCAGATAAGCGCCTTCGCCGCGGACGGCCTCCGAGATCAGCGCGCGTATCGCGCCCGCGATGTACAACGTGGTCGGATGAAACTGCACGAGTTCCATGTCCGTCAGCGTCGCGCCGGCCCGATACGCCATCGCCATTCCGTCGCCCGTCGCTATCTCCGAGTTGGTCGTCTCGCGATAGACCTGTCCCGCGCCGCCGGCGGCCAGCACGACCGCCTCCGCCCAGACCAGTCCCAACTGTCCGTCCGGCTCGACCAGCAGCGCGCCGATGCAGCGGCCCTGTTCGGTTATGAGATCCAGACAGAACGTCTTTTCCAGGACCGCTATTCCGGGCGTCGCGCGCGCGCGCGCCAGCAGCACACGCTGTATTTCGGCGCCCGTGGCGTCGCCGGAGACGCGAAGGATGCGTGCAACGCTGTGGCCGCCTTCGCGGGCAAGAGCGAAACCGCCGTCCTCGCGATCGAATTTCACGCCCCACTCCGCGAGCCTGCGCACCACCGACGGTCCTTCGCGCAGGATCGTTTCGACGACCCGTCGTCGACAGAGTCCGCATCCTGTTCGTAAAGTGTCTTCGATGTGCGCCTCCAACGCCTCCCGGCCGTCCAAGGCCACCGCAACGCCGCCCTGGGCGAGCGCGGTCAGCGTCTCGTCCGCCCGGTCCTTCGTCACCACCAGGACCCGCGCGCCGGCGGAGGCCGCCTCAAGCGCGGCGGTCAGACCCGCGACGCCGCTGCCGACGACCAGCACGTCGGTCAGACGGTGCGGTAACTCCAGAGAGTCGAAACCGACCAGGTAGCGAACGTCGCAGAGCGGCATTCAGTCCCCTCCCAGGGTCTCGGATATGCTCTTCCGATAGGGCGCCCGCAGAACGCCGCCCTCCCAGACTATCGCCTCGATCAACTCCGCCGGCGTCACGTCGAAGGCCGGATTGAACGCGTCCACTCCCTCCGGCGCTATGCGGACCTCGCCGCGCACGACCGTGACCTCCCCGGCGGCGCGCTCCTCCACGGGTATGCCGGAGCCGTCGTCGCATCTAAGATCGAAAGTGGTCGACGGCGCGACGACGTAGAACGGCACGCCGTGACGCGCCGCGAGAACCGCCAACTGATAGGTGCCGATCTTGTTGGCGACGTCGCCGTTACGCGCGACGCGATCCGCGCCGGTCACGACCGCGTCGAGACGCCTGCGGGACATCAGCGCGCCGGCGGCGGCGTCGCAGATGAGCGTCACCGGCACGCCGAGACGGGAGAGTTCCCAGCAGGTGAGCCGCGCCCCCTGCAGCAGCGGACGTGTCTCGCAGGCGAAGACCCGCAGACGCTTGCCCGCGGCGGCCGCCGTGTAGAGGACGCCGAGCGCTGTGCCGATGCCGCAGGTCGCCAGCGCGCCGGCGTTGCAGACGGTCAGAACGGTCGCCTCCTCCGGCAGGAGCGCGGCGCCGCGGTCGCCCATCCGCGCGCACAGGTCCACGTCCTCCTCGCGAAGCGCCTCCGCCGTCGCGAGTACGCGGCGGCGCAGCGGCCCGGCGCCGCAGCCCTCAGAAAGCGCCGCAGCCGCCGCAAGCACGCGCTCCACGGCGTTGCGCAGGTTCACGGCGGTCGGTCGCGACGAAAGCAGCCGCTCCGCGGCGTCGCGCAGGCGCCGCCGCGCCGCCGCTTCGTCCGGGACGTCGCGGAGCGCCAGAACCAGGCCGTAAGCGGCGGCGACGCCTATCGCCGGAGCGCCGCGTACGGCCAGTCTCTTTATCGCGTCTATGACGTCCTCGACCGACTCCAGAGAAATGTAACTCTCACGCTGCGGCAGAAGCGTCTGGTCGAGTATCTCCAGACGCCCCTCCGGTCCGCCGATCCAGCGCATCGTGTGAAACGGCAACTCGACAGCCACGACGACGGACTCCAAAGGCGGATGGAAGTGAACTACTCGCGCAGGCGCTCCCCCAGTTCGCCGTCGGAGTCGAGCACGTCCCGCCGCATGGCCTCGACCCGCTCCGCGAGTCGCCCGCGCAGGTCGGCGTCGCGCAGTGCCAGGACGCGCGCGGCCATGAGCGCGGCGTTGTCGGCGCCGGCCTCGCCGACGGTCAGAGCCGCCACAGGCACGCCTTTCGGCATCTGCACCGACGCCAGCAACGCGTCCACGCCGCGCAGCGGGCCGGCGGCCGCGGGAACGGCGAGCACCGGAAGCAGCGTGTGCGCGGCCAGCAGGCCGGGAAGCGCCGCGGAGTAGCCGGCCACCGCTATTATGACGCCGTAGCCCGAGTCCGCGGCGCGACGCGCAAACTCCACCGTCTCCTCCGGCGTCCTGTGCGCGCTCAACACGCGGAAGTCCGCCTCCACGTCCAGCGCGTCCAGCACCGACTTTATACGGCGGGCGTAGTTCTCGTCGGAAGCGCTGCCGAGAACGACCGCGACCTTCATCTGCCCTGCCCCGAAAGACGGCCAAGCAGTTCCCGGTAGCGCCGTCGCGTCCGCTCCACCACCTCCGCGGGAAGCGGCGGCGGCGTGCAGTCCCTGCCCCAGCCGGTCGAGATCAGCCAGTCACGAACCACCTGCTTGTCGAACTGCTCGATACGACCGTCGGCGTAGGCTTCGGCGTCCCAGTAACGCGAAGAGTCGGGCGTCAGCAACTCGTCCACCAGGGTCGGACGACCGTCTATCTCGCCCCACTCGAATTTGGTGTCCGCGAGTATGAGGCCCCGCGAAAGCGCCTCCTCGTGCGCGTCGCGGTATATCTCCAGCGAGCGCTCGAATATCTCGCCGGCGACCGACCCGCCCAGCGCGTCGCGGACGCGTGCCTCGCTCACCGGCTCGTCGTGGCCCGACTCCGCCTTGGTGGTGAGGGTCAGCAGCGGCTCCGGCAGCCGCGCTCCCAACTCCAGTCCCTTCGGCAACTCCACCCCGTAGGCGCGGCCGCTCCGCCGGTACTGCTCCCACGCGCTGCCCGCCAGATAGCCGCGCACGATGAACTCGAACGGAAACACGCGCGCGCGCGCGACCACCAGCGTGCGCCCCTCCAGAACGTGTCGGTAGCCGTCGAGCCCCTTCACGTCCTCGACCGTGCGCGAAAGCAGATGGTTCGGAACGTCCGCGAAACGGTCGAACCAGAAACAACTGATTCGGGTGAGCACCACTCCCTTGCCGGGGATCGGCGGCGTGAGCACCCAGTCGAAAGCGGAGACGCGATCGGTGGCGACCATCAAAAGCCGCCCGCCGGGCAGTTCGAACACCTCGCGGACCTTGCCGCTCTTCAGCAGCGGAAACGGAAGCGAAATGGAGCCGAGCCTGCTCAGACCGTCATCCTCCACTGAAATCTCTCCTATCACTTCTCGTCTCCTTCGGCCGGCGCGGGAGCGTGGCGGCAGACCCGCTTCTTGTACTTTTCGAGACACTCTTCGCAGCAGAAACGAAGCACCAGTTTGCCTCCGCGGCGCACCCACGTTATCGGAGCCTCGCCACCGGCGGTGTCCACCGTGAACTCTTTGCCGCACTGCGCGCATCTGTACGTCTTCTTGCCGGGCTCGGCCTTCTTCACCTTCCCGCATTCGTAGCCCTCGGGCAACTCGAAGTCCTCGTCCTTCAACCCGCGCTCTTCCACCTTCGTGGCTTCGGCCTCCACCTTCACCTGAAGAACGCCGACGTCGATGTGCGCGACCACCTTCAGCGGAAAACCTTTCAACTCGTCCAACTCCTTGCGGACCGGCTCGGAAAGCATGCCGCTGTCGCGATAGAAACGAATCACGCTCTGCGGCAGTTTTATCTCGTCGGTCAACCACAGTTCGAAAACCAGCCGCGCGTCCTCCTTTATCAGCACCTGCCGGCACTTGTGGCCGGCTATCTCGGCGGTCCTGCCGGTCTGTTCCGTCCCGGCGGTTATCTTCTCGATCACCTTCTCGTTTTCGTCCAGCAGGAAGCCGCGCCTGGCGGCCAGCGTGCGCCGCTGCATTCCGGCGAACCGCTCGTTCAGCGCCTTGATCAGATTCAGGCGGTTCCTCTCGCGCTCGCGCCTGTTCGCCTCGAAGTACGAAAAATGCGTCTCCACGTACTTCTTGTTCTTGTGGTCTATCTCCCAGATCACTTTCTTGTCCAGACGGACCACACAGTCCACGCCCGCCTCCTCGTCCACCAGTCTCAACCTGTCGCCTTTGATGTAGAGCGTCTGCCTGCGCTTCTCGCCGGAGGTGGAACCGACAAGGCCGTTCGACTCCTGCTCGATGACCGTATCGGCGTGCAGGAGGCCGGCCAGCGCAACGACCGTCGCGAAGACAACCAGTCGCATCTATCTCTCCTCCACATGCGCGTCCACCGCTCCGCCGCCGTGGATTATACCGTCACTTTCCGGCCTTCTTCAACGCCTCGCGTATCCGCCGGAGCGCCTCGCCGAGGTTCTCGAGCGACTGCGCGTAGGAGAAGCGGATGAAATCGGCGCCGTAGTCGCCGAAACAGGTGCCCGCCAGACACGCCACGCCGGCCTCGTCCAGAAGATAGTCGGCGAGTCGTCGAAAGTCCATGCCGCAGGAGGCGGCCGCTTCCCTGACGTTCGGAAACGCGTAGAACGCGCCTCGCGGATTCACGCAATGAAAGCCTTCTATCTCGTTGAGACCTTTCACGAAGAAGTCGCGGCGACGCTTGAACTCCGCCATCATCGCGCGCGCGCCTTCCTGCGAGCCGCGCAGCGCCTCCACACACGCCACCTGGTTGAACGCGCACGTGCAGGAGTCGGTGTTCGTCATCAGTTTGCCGAAAGCGGCGGCCAACTCCGGAACGCAAACTCCGTAGCCCACACGCCAGCCCGTCATCGCGTAAGACTTCGAAAAACCGTTCAGTATCACCGTCCGCTCGAACATGCCGGGCAGCGACGCGATGCTCTCGAACTCGCCTTCGTAGAGCATGTTGTCGTAAACTTCGTCGGAAAGCACCCAGAAGCCGTACTTCTCCGACATCTCCGCTATGCCCTCCAGGTCCTCCCGCTCCAGTACGCCGCCGGTCGGGTTCTGCGGACTGTTTATTATCAGAAGTTTCGTCCTGTCGTTGACCAGCGAGCGAAACTCGTCGAGATCGAACCTGAAGTTCTTCTCCTCGCGCAGCGGCAGCGGCACGGCTCTTGCGCCGACGAAGTGGATCAGGGACTCGTATATCGGAAACCCCGGATTCGGATATATCACCTCGTCGCCGGAGTCGACCAGGCACAGAATGGTGAAGTATATGATCGGTTTGGCGCCGCCGGTCACACAGACGTTCTCGGGCGAGACGTCTATGCCGCGGGAGGCGGCGATGTACTCGGCTATCGCCTCGCGCAGCAGCGGCACGCCCGGAGACGGAACGTAGTGCGTCCAGCCTTCGTCCAGGGCGCGTTTGGCCGCGCTCACTATGTTGGCCGGCGTGTCGAAGTCCGGCTCGCCTATCTCCAGATGAATTATGCTTCTGCCCTGCGCCTCCAGGGCCTTCGCCTTGGCCAGCACGTCGAACGCCGTCTCGGTGCCGAGCCTGCCCATGCGCTCCGCAAATGGAACCGCCACGCGCCCGTCCTCCAGAACGACCGCGGTCATTGTTGCAGGCCGACGAAGCGGATTCAACGTTTTTCGGGACTTGCGACGACGCGGTCGCGATGTACAATCGAACACCGTCGCAGTTGAGAGAGTGCGCCGTTGCAACCCGACGACGAGGTGAGATACCTGAAAGGAGTGGGGCCGGCACGAGCCGAACTCCTCCGGAAACTCGGCATACGAACGGTCGAGCATCTCCTGCTCCATCTGCCGCGGCGGTACGCGGACCGCTCCACAACGACGCCGACGGCCGAACTGGAGGCCGGCACGACCGCGACGGTGGCCGGCGTCGTGGAGAGAGTGTCGCTGCGCCGCCTCAGGGGACGCGGCTCCGTCGTCACCGCGCGCCTGGCGGACGAGTCCGGTAAGGTGGAGTTGGTCTGGTTCAATCAGCCGTACGTGGCGGAGCGGATCGGTCGCGGAACGCTCCTTGTCGTCACGGGACGCGTGACCTCGACGACGCCGGCGCGACTGGTGCCGACGGAGTGGGCGCCGCACGAACTCGCGGAAACGGGCCTGCTGCCGGTCTATCCGGCGACCGAGGGCCTCGGACAGCGAATGCTGCGGCGCCTCGTCAGAAGCGCCCTGGAAAACGTCTCCCTGCAGGAGCACCTGCCCGACCACATCCTGGAGCGTCGCGGCCTGCCGCGCCTGCGGGACGCGCTGCAGATGGTGCACTTCCCGGACGGAGACGACGAGCGCGACAGGGGCATGCGGCGCCTCAAATACGATGAGTTCCTGCTCATGCAACTGACGATGCTGGGCAGACGACGAAAGGCGGCCGCAAGCCGCAGCGTCTCCGTACGCGTGACGGCGGAGGCGGAAAAACGTATCCTGCGACGGCTGCCGCACGAGCCGACCGACGCCCAGAGACGCGTCATGAACGAGATCAAGGCCGACCTGGCCGCCGCGCGACCGATGATGCGGCTGCTGCAGGGAGACGTGGGCTGCGGCAAGACCATGGTCGCGGTTTACGCGCTTCTGGCGGCGGTGGAGAGCGGAGCGCAGGCGGCTTTGATGGCGCCGACCGAAATCCTCGCGGAGCAACATTATCTGCTCCTGCGACGACTCCTCTCCGGCGGCCGCGTCCGCATCGCGTTGCTGACCTCCTCGACGCGCTTCCGCAAGCGGCATCTCGAACACATAAAATCCGGTCTGTTCAACATCGTCGTCGGCACACACGCGCTGCTGGTGGAGAAAGTGGCGTTCAGGCGCCTGGCCGTGGTGGTGATCGACGAGCAGCACAAGTTCGGCGTGGCCCAGCGGGAGAGGCTCCTGAAGAAGGCGGACGCGCCCAATCTGCTGGTGATGACCGCCACGCCGATACCGCGCAGCCTCGCGCTGACGGTCTTCGGCGACACCGACATCTCCACGATAGATCGGATGCCGCCCGGACGCGCGCCCGTCGTCACGCGACCGGCGACGCCCGACGGTCTCGACGAGGTGGCGAAGGAGGTCGCGTCGCGTCTGGCGCTCGGCGAGCGGGCGTACGTCGTCTCGCCCTCGATAGAGCCGATGGAAGCGACGCGCGGCGCACTCGAGGCGGCGGCGTGGTGGCGCGACAGAATGAAGCCGCACAGGGTCGCTCTCCTGCACGGCCGTATGGGTCGCGGCGAACGCGAACGCGTGATGCGGGCGTTCCGCCTCGGCGCGGTCTCCGCGCTGGTCGCCACAACCGTCATCGAGGTCGGTATCGACGTGCCCGCGGCCACGATGATGGTGGTGGAGAACGCCGAGCGCTTCGGCATGGCGCAACTGCATCAGTTGCGCGGCCGCGTCGGCCGCGGCGGTAAGCCCGGCACGGTCTGGCTCGTCTCGCGACCGACCACCGACGAGGCGAAAAAGCGTCTCGCGGTGCTGGCCGAGACGTCGGACGGATTCCGCATCTCCGAGGAGGACCTGCGACTGCGGGGGCCCGGCGAACTGACCGGCGTCAGGCAGAGCGGTCTGCCGGAGTTCCGCGCCGCGCATCTGGTGGACGATATGGATATACTGTTGGAGGCGCGGAAGGACGCCGAACGCCTCCTCGAAGAGAAAGCGGCGGGTCGCGTTCACGTGCCGCTGCGGCTCTGGGTGAAGCGAAAACTGAAGGAGAGCCGACGCAGTGTGGTGGTCTGAAAGATGATACAGACCCAAGACGTGGTGCTGGGCGGCGCGCTTCTCTGCGTCAGTGCGTTCTTCTCCGGCAGCGAGACGGCGCTTTTTTCGCTGCCGCGGTACTTCGTGCGTCGCGAAACGGAACGCGGCTCGCTTCTCTCGCGTCTTCTCGCGCGCCAGCGCAGGCTGCTCGGCGTGCTCCTGGTCGGCAACATGTTCGTCAATCTGATGTACTCGGCGCTTGCGCTGGTGGTGGCGGCGCGATTCTGGCGGGCGCGGGGGCCGTTCTGGTTCGGGCTCGTGGAGGTGGCGGCGCTCGCCGCTCTCGTCCTGTTCGGCGAAATGCTGCCCAAGGCGTTCGCGTTGAGGGTGAACGTCACGTTCGCGCGGCTCGCGGCGCCGGTGCTCTCGCAGACGCTCCTGATACTCGGACCGCCGGCGCTGCTGTTGGACGCCGCGGCGAAGAAGATCGTCGGTCTGCTTGCGGCGCATATCCGACCCGAGTGGCACGACCATCTGCCCGAGGCGATAGACGAAGCGGCGGACAAAGGCGTTCTTTCGCCGCACGCCGCGCAGATGCTCAAACGTCTCGTGCGGCTGCGCGGACGACGTGTGCGTCAGGTGCTCACGCCGCGCGTCCACGTGATCGCTTTCGACATGAACCGTCCGCACGAGGAACTGATCGATCTTCTCAAGACGTCCGGCAGACGCAAGATTCCGGTCTACGACGGCGACATCGAGAACATTCGAGGCGTCCTGCACGCGAAAGATGTTCTTTTTCATCCCGGACGACCGCTGGAGCGACTGCTCAGGCCGCCGCTGTTCGTTCCCGAGACGCAGCCTTTGGACATGTTTCTGTCGACGCTGATAAGGCGCGGCGCGACGATGGCGCTGGTGGTGGACGAGTACGGCTCCTTCGTCGGACTGGCCACTCTCGAGGACGCGGTGGAGGAGATCGTCGGCGAAATAGAAGACGAACACGACACACACGTCCAGCCGCTGCGCATTCTCGCCGACGGCCGCTACGTCCTCCGCGGCGACTGTCCGGTCAACGTATGGGAGGAGGAGTCGGGCGTCCGTCTCGGAACGGAAGCGGCGACCATGGCCGGATACGCCTCACAGGTACTGGGACGGCTGCCCGAGAAGGGCGACCGTTTCGAAGCGGCCGGCCACACGTTCAACGTACTGAAGGCCGGCAGGGAAGGCGCGGCGCTGATGCTGGTCGAAAGACTCGGTGAAGCGGAAGGTGAGGAGAAGAGCGGATGATGTGGCTGCTCGCCGCCGTCGTCGTTCTGATGCTGTGGGCCGGTCTCTTCTCCGGCTTCGAGACCGGTCTGTACGTCCTCGACATCTTGAAACTCCGCGGGCGGAGGCGGAGCAACGTTTTCGGCACCCGCGCCCTGCTCTATCTGTTCCGCCACCGCGCGTCGGTGGTCACGGCGCTTCTGGTCGGCACCAACATCTGTCTCTTCTTCGCGGCCAGCGCCTTCACGCATCTGTTGAAGACGCTCACCGGCGCGGAAGGCGAGTTCACTCTCGCGCTGACGGCGGCCGCGATCTTCTCGCCCGCGGTGGTCCTCTTCTCCGAAATGCTGCCGAAGGATCTTTTCAGGCAGCACAGCGACCCGCTCGCCTACCGTCTCGCGCCGCTGATGCGTATCATCTACTACGTGCTGCGGCCCGTTCTGTTCGTGCCGGCGCTCATCGGCCGCATTCGACGGCCGCGCTCCGACCACTCCGCGATCAGTCGTGAAGAGGTCGAGATTCATCTCACCGAGCAACTCCGCGGCGATCCCATGCTCGCGTTCATGGCGAAAAACATCCTCCGTCTCAGAGCCATGCGTCTCGGACAGGTGATGATTCCGGCGCGCGCGTCCGTCACGGTCACTCCCCGAACCCCGCGTGAGGAGGCAATGCGACTCGCACGACGGCACCGCTTCAGCCGAATGGTCGTCCTCGACGGCGACGCCGGCAAAAAGGTGGTCGGACTCCTCCACATCTTCGATCTCATTCACTCAGACGCCGCGCGTGTGGAAGAAGTGATGCGCCCCGCGCTGCGTCTCGGTCCCAAGATGGCGATAGACGACGCCTTATTGATGATGCGCGTCCATCGACATCCCATGGCCGCGGTCGTCGACGACGCCGGAAACTTTCTCGGCGTGGCCACCGTCAAGGATATAGTCGAAGAAATAACGGGCGAAATCCGCTCGTGGTGAGCACTCCCCCGCGCCGCCTGTCGAAAGTTAGACGACGACGTTCATCGGAGGGGAGTGATGCAGCATCCCCGCACGTGGGTGGAAGTGGATCTCGGAGCGGTTGCGCGCAACCTTCGCAGGATCAGGAAAGCGCTGGACCGACGGACGCGGATACTGGCGGTGGTGAAGGCGAACGCTTACGGTCACGGAGCGGTGGCGATCGGACGCGCGGCGCTGAGCCACGGCGCGAGCATGCTCGGCGTCGGCGACTCCGGCGAGGCGATCGAGTTACGCGAGGCGGGCATATCCGCGCCCATCGTCATCCTCGGCGCGGTCTGCGACCGCGAAATCGAAGCGGTGCTCTACTATCGAATAACGCCGACGGTGCATTCGCGTCTGAAAGCGTCGCTGCTGGAGGCGGCCGCGCGTCGCGCCGGAACGCTGCTGCCGGTGAACGTGATGGTGGACACCGGCATGGGGCGTCTCGGCGTCAGACCCGAGACCGCGCCGTCGCTGATCGAGTACATTCTCTCCTGTCGCAACCTGCGTTTCGCGGGACTGTCGACGCACTTCTCGACCGCGCATCTCGCCGACACGTCTTTCACGCTCGAGCAACTGGAGCGTTTCAGGCGCGTCCTCGACGAGTTGGCCCGCCGCAAGATGAAGCCGCCGCTTGTGCACGCGGCCAACACCGCCGCGCTCTTCTCGCTGCCGGAGACGCATTTCGACATGGTACGGCCGGGCGCGGGCATATACGGCATCGATCCGGGCAATCTGTCGCGGCTCGGAATCGAACTCGAATCCACTCTCGAATGGCACACTCAGATCGTTTTTCTCAAGGACGTGGTCGAAGGGACGCCGATCGGCTACGGACGCGCCTACGTCGCGCCGCGGCCCATGAAGATCGCCACCCTCTGCGTCGGATACAACGACGGCTTTGGTTTTCCTCTCTCCAACCGCGCGGAGGTGCTGGTCCACGGCCGTCGCTGTCGCGTGCTCGGCAACGTCACCATGGACTACATAATGGCCGACGTCACGGACGTTCCCGGCGTCCGGGCGGGAGACACGGTGACGCTGATCGGTCGCGACAGGAACGAAGAGATAACCTCCGGCGAGGTGGCGCGGATGCTCGGCGTGCCGCCGTACAACATATCCACCGCTCTCGGTCGTCGCGTCAAGCGCGTCTACAAGGACACCTATCGCGCCGCGACGACGCCGGTCCTCGACCGCTCCCGACGCCGCGCGGACGCCGCTTCCGCGTGAGCGGCGACGCGCAAAACCGCGCGCGGCGTTGATACGGGACCGTTTATAGGGTATTATTATTCTGACGGGCTTTCGTATTGGGGAGACGCACGCATGGGAGAGTTCGAGCACATACGCGTGGAGACGGCGGGCGGCGTGACGAGGATAACGCTTGCGCGACCGCCTCTGAACGTGCTCAACATCGCGATGATGCGGGAGATGAACGTCGCGATCGAGCGGGCCGCGGAGGACGCGGAGGCGCGCGCGCTGGCGTTCTTCGGCGAGGGCAAGGCTTTCTCGGCCGGCGTGGACGTCGGCGAGCACACCGGCGGGACGGCTGTGGAGATGATAGAGGTTTTTCACGGCATATTTCGCGGGCTGCTGGCGTTCGAGCGACCGACCGTGGCGTCGGTCGGCGGAGCGTGTCTCGGCGGCGGATGCGAACTGGCGACGTTCTGCGACGTGGTGATAGCCTCGGAAAGAGCGAAATTCGGCCAGCCCGAGGTACAGGTGGGCGTGCTGCCGCCGGTGGCCGCGGCGTGGTGGCCGCTGATGCCGGGCGGCCGCGCCGCGCTGGAGTTGATGATGAACGGACGAATCATAGACGCCCGGGAAGCGAAAGAGGCCGGTCTGGTCAGTCGTGTGGTGCCGGCGGAGAGTCTCCAGGAGGAGACCGAAAAAGTCCTGACCGGATTTTCGAAGTCGAGCGCGACGGTGCTGCGTCATCTCAAGCGCGCCGCAATGATCGATCTGCGGCGCCGCTTCGAGACGGCGCTCGCCGGGATAGAGACCCTCTATTTGAACGAACTCATGAAGACGCACGACGCCAACGAGGGACTCGCGGCGTTTCTGGAGAAGCGCGCGCCTGAGTGGAAACACTCGTGAGCGGCGTTTCGCGTCTTTTGCGGCTCCCGCGCCGTCGCGCGGCGGCGCGCGCGCGAGGGGGAGGTGAACGCTGGTGAGTCTTTTGAGACTCGGGGCGGCCGGAGTGGCTCTTTTGATTCCGGCGCTCGCGACGCCGGTCGCGGCGCGCGCCGGAGAACTCGACTGCGTCGTTCCGGTGGACGCCGACTGGACCACCAGAGGAGACCCCGACGTACCGGTCCGACTCGCGTGGGTGCTTCTACCGCCCCGCGCCGAGCGGAACGTGAGCGTGGAAGCGGCGGCGGAAGGCGTCCGGAGCGCCTCCGCCGGCTCCGGAGCGGGATGGAGCGGCGGCTCCGGCGCGGCGCGCGCCACGGCCTGGCCGGTCGGCGCGGACGGTCTTGCGCCGGCGAGGTGGGCGCAACTGCTGAGCGTGCAGAACTGCCACGGCTGGCGTTACGCCGCCGTAAGGGTCTTCGGAGGCCGCTTCGACGCGGACGGACGCGGCGTGCGCGCCGGGTCGGTGCGACTGCGTCTGTCGTGGACCGACGGAGTCGAGTCGACGGCGACGGGCCCTCTTCCGCGGCTGCCGTTCCTGAACGCCGAGGATGTGGCGCCGCTCTACAAGGAGGTGCGCGCCGCGGGAGCGGCCGACATACTGGTGATAGCGCCGCAGCAGATCATCCAGTCCGGAGCGTTCGACACCTGGGGCGCTCATCGCTGGTCTCAGGGATACGTGATCGACTTCACCGCGGTGGAGGACGTCGCGACGACCTACACCGGTGCGGAACTCGCCGACAAGATACGCGCCTGTATCAAGGACAGGTGGCAGAACGACGGCGTCTGGTGCGTCCTGCTGGTGGGCGATCCCGATCCCGACGACAACAGTCTGTCGTCCGACCCCGTCGGCAGTGTGCCCATGAAGATGTGCTGGCCGCGGAACTACGCCAGAAGCGAGAGTCTCGACCGCCGTCAGGCTCCGACGGACTACTACTACGCCGACCTGACCGGCAACTGGGACCGCGACGGCGACGGCTACTACGGCGAGGGCTACGTTTCCTCCGGCGAGCCCGGCGACATGGGCAGCGGCGGCATGGATCTCGTCGCGGAGGTGATGGTCGGCAGGATTCCGTTCGACGACGCGACCGAAGTGGAGACGTATCTGAACAGAGTCGTAAACTACGAACTCGCGGTCGTCGGCTACGACTGGGACGCGGGCGGAACACAGGCGTGGCGGTCCAGGGGGCTGCTGGCCGGCCTGAGACTGGACGGCTTCACGCCGGGCTACCACTACGGCGAGTGGCTGAAGAACCATTATTTCGAGCCGCGCGGCTGGACCTGCACCCGCGCCTACACCGGCGACTTCGGCGTCGCGCCGGAGATAGCGCCGTGCACGGAGGACGACTTCATTTCCGCCTGGCAGGGCGGCGCGGGCGTGGTGAGTTGGACGACGCACGGCGAGGCGGGCTACGCGACGGACGTGCTGTCCACGAGCAACGTCTGGCGTCTGCCCGCGATGCCGGCGCTGGTGGTGGCCACCTGCTGCAAAAACGGTCTGCCGGAGTCCGCTTCACTGGCGTCCGAGTTGCTTTCCGATCACGCCCTAGCCGTCTTCGCCTGCACGCGCGTGTTCTGGTACATTCCCGGCTGGGAAGGGATGCAGGACGGCGGCGGACTCTCCTACGGCTGCGCCATCGTGGAAGGGCTGGTCGAGGGCGGCATGGCGGGAGACGTACTGCGACAGACGGCGACGTGGTATCTGACCAACTCCGGAGCGTCGGAGTACGACGTTCACAACGTACAGGAGATGACGCTTTTCGGCGACCCGCTTGCGCGACTGATGCGGCTGGACGTCGCGCCGCCGAAACTGGGCAGCGGCCGCGAAGGAAAACACTACAACGTCAGACTGCGGATGGCCGGCGGCTACTATCCCGCCACCTTCACGGTGACGGCGGGAAGCATGCCGCCGGGACTGAGGCTCGAGACGGACGGCCTGATAACCGGCAAGCCGCGCGCCGCCGGTACATGGGAGTTCCGCGTCCGCACCGAGGACGTGACCGGCGCGACCGCCTCCCGCATCTACTCCATACGAA
This sequence comes from uncultured Planctomycetota bacterium, assembly GCA_964412125.1. Classification (GTDB taxonomy): domain Bacteria; phylum Planctomycetota; class SKW154; order SKW154; family SKW154; genus CAYPNR01. The sequence goes on from CAYPNR010000042.1 coordinate 20,088, forward strand.
TCAGGTCCGAAAAGAAGGTGTTCGGCTGCTTCGGCGGACTCGCCGACGCGGATCCCGCCGCGCTGCTGCCGCTGCTCGCACTCGCCCTTATCGCCGTCTGGCTGGGGAGACGCCGACGATGTTCGTCTACAGCGCCCACTACGACCTGAACTGGCCGGGCCACGTCTTTCCCACCGAAAAGTATCGCCTGGTCTTCGCGGAACTCCTGCGTCGCGGAACCGCCCGGGCCGACGAGGTGGTCGAGCCCGATCCCGTCTCCGAGGACGACCTGCTGCTTGTCCACGAGAAGCGGTATCTGCGGCGGATGGACAGGCTGAGCGGGACGCCGATGGCGGCGATATGGGAGTTTGAAGCGCCGCTGTATCCGAAGACGCTGAGCGCCTTCTATCGAATGACGCAAGGGACCGTCACAGCCGGGCGCAACGCGATAGAGGGCCGCACCATATGGGTCAACATCGGCGGCGGCTTCCATCACGCCTTTCCCGACCACGGCGAAGGCTTCTGCCTGCTCAACGACGTCGCCGTGGCGGTACGCGTGCTCCGACGCGACGGCCTGGCGCGTCGCGCCCTCATCGTGGACTGCGATCTGCACCAGGGCAACGGCACCGCTTACATCTTCCGCGACGACGCCGACGTCTTCACCTTCTCCATTCATCAGGAGCGTCTGTATCCGGTTCCCAAGATGCGTTCCGATCTCGA
>CAYPNR010000043.1:0-20679 GCA_964412125.1 uncultured Planctomycetota bacterium
TGCGGGAAAACGGCGGAGCGCGAAAGACCTCGCCTGTGTTGTGCGTCATGGTTTAGTGAACGGACGCAGTTTGGGGGACAATCGATGCGAGGCGAGATCGTGTTTGTTGTGGCCGTGGTGCTGGTCCTGATGGGCGCCTGGTGGGCGGTCGCCGACGCGCAGGACGTGTTCAAGCCCTCCTCTCCGCACGAGAGAGTTGATATTCCGGTGGAGAAGCCGACGAGGCCGACCGACTGGGAGGACGACGACACAGGTGACGAGGACGAAGGCGAGGCGGACGACGAGGACGAAGACGAAGAGCCGCCGGTCGAAATCTTCGACGAGGAGGTCGAAGGCGACAAAGTGGTTTACGTCATGGACAAGACGGGCTCGATGGGCTGGAAAGTGGGCCACGCGATAACCGACGAGAACGGCAACGTGATAAACAACCCCTCGAAGTGGCAGCACATAAAAGCGGAGTTCAAGAAGAGCGTCATGGGTCTTTCCGACAACATCAAATTCAGCGCGCTTCTCTACTCCGGCAACGTGGTGAACTTCCGCGGCGCGCAACCCCCGCGGGTCGGCTGGATGGGCGACGCCATCATCTCTCCTCCCTGGATAACGGTGCTCTGGAACGAGGTGAGGAAGGCCACGCCGCAGCGGAAGGCTCAGGCTATGGCCTGGATAGACGGCTTCAATCCTTACGGCGGCACGCCCATTCACGACGCGATGCACAGAGCGCTGCAGATAAAAGGCGTCGAGACCATCATCCTCCACACCGACGGCGTCAACACCATTTTCAACGGACACTGGTGGCAGGAAATTTACGCCAATCTTTCCTGGGAGGTGCCGGCCGCCGGCGGAAAGATAATCAACGAGTGCAAGGCCGCTGGTGTCAAGGTCTACACTTTCGGTCACTGTCTCGCCAACGGCTATTCCCAGTCGATCGCCAATCTCGGCAAGAAGATGCTGCAGGACATAGCGAGCGCGACGGGCGGCTCCTTCACCGAGATAAACTGAGAGACGGCTCGTAGTCTGCGGAACGCGTACACGGGGACGGTCCGATGAGACCGTCCCCGTTTTTTGTTCGACTCTCCGTCCGCCCTTCCGCGCTCCGGCGACGGCCCCGGAAGAGCGCTTGTAAAGGTGCTTCGCCGCGACGTATAATCTGTTCGGCGGGAGGGAGGTATTTTCATGGCGCGCAAGTCCATAAAGTGGCTGGGCCGGGATCTGGTGCGCGGCGGCGACGGCGGTCCGCCGGTGGGCGGCGAAGAAGAAGTGAAGCAGAAAGAGCCGGGCAGACCGTTTCCGTGGGCGCGTCTGTTGCCGTGGCTCCTCTGCGGCGCGGCGGCCGTGCTCGCGATACTGTTTTTCTTTTCGAGCGACGAGGCGGAGAGGGCCGCGGAGGCCGAGCGCGGACGCACCGCGTTGATGTGCGACCTGGTGGAGGCGCTGGTCTCCGGCGACCATGTGCGGATCAGGGAAGCGGTCGCGCGCGCGCGCGGCGCTCCGGGACGCGCCGGAGAGGTGGCCGGTCGCGTCGACGTCGCGACAAGGAGTCGTGATGACTGGCTGACGCGCAGGTTCAAAGAGGCGGCGGTCGCCCTCGGCGATGAGGAGGTGGAGAGACTGCTCGGCGGCGCGGTGGAGGCGGCCGCACGCCGTCGCCTGGCGCGGATGGACCCGCGACGGCTCGCCGAGACCCTGGGCGAAGAGAAGATCGGAAAACTGCTGGAGTGGGGACTGGGAAGGGCGGAAACGAAACGCCTGGTCGAGATGCTGGGCCGCCGCGGAGAGATACTCGCCGCGGAGGTGCTGTCCGAAACGCCCGCGGAGCGTATGCCGCAGGTGCTCGGCGCGGTTTACGTGCGGGTGGTGAGGGACGCGGTCGCCAGGGTCGCGGGCAACGCGGCCGCCCTGGACGAGTTGCTCGGCGGAGAGGTGCTCGAGCGTCTCGCGCTCGCCTACGTCTACAACCAGCGCCTTCGGGACCTGGCTCCGCTGCTGGAGGACCTCTGCGACGGACTGGCGCGGGAGGTGGCGAAATGGCGCGACGCGCGGCGCGTCACCGTCCTCACCAAGTCCGGTGAGTCGCTGGACGGCGTCCTGCTGCGCGAGGACAAAAGCGAGGTGGTCCTGCGGCTCTCCGACGGCTCGAAGAAGACGCTTCTCCGCAGCGAAGTGAAAGAAATACAGCGCCGGAAGCCGCCGGAGAAGGACGAAAACGACGAGTAGCGACCGCGAAAGCGGAGCCGGAGGACGTCAGCGGGCCCTGCCGCCGCCGTCTTCGTCCTCGTTTTTCTTCTTCTTTCTCTCTTCTTCTTCCCGCTGCTGTTTCAGTCTCTCGGCCTCGCGCGCGGCCTCTTCGAGAATCTTCTTCCGCATGCCGCTCAGGTCGAGATCGCGTTCGACCCGCTTGAGTTGTCCCCGGATCCAGGCGGGCGTCGCCGGCGGCGGATCGGGCTCGCTGCTTATGCCGATGCGCCGGCGCTCGCGCACTATGTAACGCCTCTCCCAGTCGGCGATGTCTCTCTGGTGCTCGGCGTGGGCCGAGAATATGCGTCGCACTTCCTGACCCGAAAAGCCGAGCATCGCCAGCATCGCCAGCCTCAACGACTCGTGCGCTTCGGGATAGAGCGGCATCCGGTAGCGCGCGAAAAACGAAGAGTGCTTCGCAAGCAGCCTCTTGATCTTGAGCGTCCATTCCTTCTCGAGCCATTCGTACCATCGCGCGTGATCGAATCTGTCGCCGTTGTAGAACTCGAACATGTCCCTGTAGTCGGGACTCCTTTTGTGCTTGTTCCAGAGAGTTCTCTGGAAGACTCTTTTCTTCCTCGCCCTGTCGTACTTCCAGTACCAGTGATAGACTCTTCCCGCCTTTCTACGCTCACCCTCGTCGAGACTGTTCAACAGGGCCTCTCTCTCCTTGCCCATGTATCGGTTCTCGAACTTCCACATCGCCTTGCGCGTGCCTTCCAGCAGTTCTTTGAGGAGTTCGGACGCCGCCTTGTGGACTTCGGCGAAGTGGCGTCTCACCTCCTCTTCGGTGGCCTTGGCGCGCGCCTTGCTTCCGATGAACCTGAAAACGTTGTGGTAGTCGTCGCGGTCGCATTTCTCCTCCGCCATCTTGCGGCGAATCCTCCGTCCCTGTTGCTTCACGCGCACCGCCGCCTCGAACTCGTACATTCCCGCGTACAACTGCTTGTTCTCGAAGTGCTCCGGCTCGAACACGTAAGTGAACGCGCCGCCGGAGACCATCGCGCGCGCGCTGCCGACGCTCATGCCCTTGAACCGAATGTTGAGCGAGACGCATGTGCCGTCCGGATACTTCGAGGTGCCCTCTATCGAGAGACGATAGCCGCCCGGCACGCTTTCCACTTTGACGTCCAGTATCTGCAGCAGTTTGTCGAGACCTTTGGATTTCCATCCTTCCGCTCTCCCGCCGTCCGAACCCGGCGGTCCCGGCGGCGCGTCCGCGCCGCCCTCGCGCGGCACCGGCACTTCGCCCCCTTGCGCGAGCAGAACGCCCGCGATCGCGACCACAAAAAACGCCGTGATCCAGCGCATGTCGACACCCCCTTATCGTTGTCCGCGACCCTTCAAAAGGCGATACGTCCCGTCCGCCCGCCTATTCGCTTACGACCTCCTCGTACAGTATTGTCTGGTGCTTCGGATAGAGATAGTGGACGGTTATCGAGTCGAACACCGGCGTTAAGACGGCCTTGCTCTGGAAACTGCCCGGCACGATCGGGTCGAGCGAGGCGTTGTAGGTGAGAACGAGCGCGCCGCCGGCCGGCCGCTGTATCGGCGAGCCGAAGGGCACCGGCTGACCGTTCGGCAGACGCAGTCCCACCCGCACGCCCGGAACGAGTCCTTTCGCGTAGATGCTGCGGCAGGTGGTCATGCCGCCGGTGGACGGATCGATGCCGCGGGTGTCCTGACCCGCGTACTTGGTGGGGGCGTACGCCGCCGTCTCCACTCCCCTGATTATGATCCTGTCGCATCCCGGCGGATAGGGAACGGTGATGGTGTTTTCGTACTCGGCGTGGAGCAGGAACCTCGAAGGGTTCTGCTCGAAGTTGCGGCTGGGCGTGCGCGAGACGTAGACCTCGTCGAAGGTGGCGTTGCCCGGCAGGTTGAGTATGTTGGTGGAGCGCTCGAACTTGAAGAAGCCGACCTGGCGGTAGCGCTGGTTGCGCCAGAGGCCGCACAGGAACAGCGCGTCGGTGGGCGCGATCGCGTTGGCGATGATGCAGTCGGAGAAGTCGACCACCGAGGAGCCCGGCGGCGGAAAACGTCTCGCCTGCACGGGTATGGTGACGCCGTCTATGCAGAGTCTGAGAATGCCGGAGGGCTGGGAGGCGCTCTCGTTGGTGGACTCGTGATTGTAGGTGACGACTATGTGGTGCCACTCGCCGCGGCGCCACGCCACGCGATACTGCTCGAGAGTGCTCTTCGGAATTATCAGGTCCACGCGCGCGGACTTGCAGTGCTTGTTCGGCGTCTCGGGCAGCGGCTTGCCCGGATCCGGCTCCCACAGTTTCCTGTTCTGCGGATACGGCGGCCACCAGCGCCACGCTTCGGGATCCTGATCCTTGAACTTCACCTCCGGGGTCAGTTTGCTGTTGTTGTCGTAGAACAACTCATAATAGAACAGCGAGGCGCGAAGCATGCCCGACTCGCTCTTTATCAGGAAGAATTGTGTGCCGCCGAAGTAGGTGCGCGGCTTGTTGCCGCCGGAGCCGTCCGGGGGAAACGTTCGATTGATGCGGAAGGTGGCTCCGGCGAACGCGCTCAGCACGGGAGCGTCGTAGTCGAAGTCCGGCTTGAACCAGAACTCCACGGCCGCCTTGTAGGGATGTATGTTGCAGGCGCCGTTGAAGTCCTCGCCGTTGATCGCGTCCGTCCAGTCGGGTCTGTCCTTGGCCAGCGCCGCCCGGTAGCGCAGTATCTTCACTTTGCTCCCGCGGGTCATCGAGGTGTAGAATCCGTCCGGCATCAGATCGTTGGTGTTGGTGGAGGCGAGACCGCTGGTCTCGGCGTTGGTGTATCCGTTCTTCTCCGGATTGGAGCCGTGCACCGCGTTGGGCCAGGTCGACATTTTCGGATCGCCGTCCACGCTGTCCTCGAATCGGATTCCGAGAAGCGGATTCTGTGCGGTGTCGTACCATCTGTCGTCGTAGTGGCCGATGGTGAAGAATCCGATGACGTTGTCGCCCTTGAAGTCGGGATCGTTGCTCTTCCAGTACTGCATGGGCTCGGGAAAGGAGACGATGTCCTCCTTGAGTTGGTCGTCGGTGGACTCGAACTCGTGCTGCGAGGAGTGCGTGACGCATCCGCCGAGGCAGATGACCGTACGCTTCTCGCGTTCGGAGACGACGTTGCCCTTGTCGTCGCCCAGGAGGCGTCCCAGCGCGGTTATCTCGAAGTATCCCATGGAGTTGTAGCACCACTCCGTGCTGTAGGCCGCGTTGAGGGGGGATGTTTCCTGATATGAAGTGCCCTGGGCGTTCCGGGGATAGAGGAGGTCGGCCTTGCTCACCAAAAGGCGCGCGCCCGCGTCGGTGTTGAAGCAGGTGGGCCGCGCGTTGGGGTTGAAGTTCGCCTTCAACACGTCCCTGACGGCCTGGTTCCAGTATCTCTCGAAGCAGTCGGCGGAGTGGTCCCAGGTCAGCACCCTGCTGCGGTCCACGTTCGTCCAGGAGGAGCCGACCTTCGCGCGCTGCGGCAGAACCGCCGAGTTCTTTCCGCTGAAGACCGACTGCGCCAGAACGTAGTCCACGAAGTACTCCCAGTCCGCCAGCGACCGAAACGGCGTGCCCGTGCGCCGCTTTATTATCTCGTCCGCTATCCGGCTCGCCTGATTGTGGGACAGCGGCGGAATGTAGACGTAGATCATGCCGACGTCGTACTTGGTCGCTTCCTTCCACTGGACCGGGTTGTACATGCCGCCGGCGTCCTTGTAGAGGTTCTCCTCGGAGAACTCGCCGACGTACGGGTAGCGGAACCTGCCCGCGAGTCCCTGCAGCGCCGCCACGAGCACCGGCTTCGGCGCCGTGTTCACGTTTATCGGCGCGTGCGTCTCGTAACTGAACTTGTCGAAGCCGCGCGCGTCGGGGTTCGTCGAAAGCGAGCCCACGATCGCGCGCTCGTTCTCGTAGGAGTTCGCCGTCACGAAGTCGGCGACCATGCGGTACTTCCGGAACGCTTTTGTGTCCGCGTCCGGGTCGCTCGGGTTCTCGCTCAACTGGAACAGTTCCAGAAGTTGCGTTTTGGACGAGAAGCGATGCGCCAGCAGTCCCTGTCGGAAGGCCAGTATCGCCTCGCCCTTGTACTTCATTTTTCCGTCGCTCGGGTCCCGATAGTTGAGGCCCGCGATGGGATCGACGCCGTTGCCGACGTTGGGATCGGCCGAGATCGCCGCGCCCAGCGCCGTCAGCATTCGTCCGAGCGCCTCCGGCGGCTGCTGCTGGTTCAGGTTGATCTGCGCCGCGCAGTCTATCACCTTCGCCGCGTACTGGTCGCCGCCCTTCGTGTAGGAGCCGCCCAGATGGCCCCGGTACGGCAGCGGTACGTTCGGGTCCAGTATGTCGTTCTTCTTCGAGAACTGCTTCACCACGTCGCCGAGGGAGCGTCCGTGCAGCATGTTGCCCGCCGCGTCCTTGTAGATCCACGGCTCCTGCGCCGTGTCGTAAGGATAGGTGCCCGCGGCCTGCACCAGTTCCGCCACCGTTCGCGTCACCGCGCTCGACGCCAGCAGTTCCGCGCGGATCGCGTCCAGGCGGTTCGCCGAAGCCACGCTCTCGACGCGGACGAACGCCGCGAAAACCATGCCCAGAACCGCCAGCAACGTCAGCACGCCCAGGGCGAAGATCAAGACCATTCCTCTGCGCATCATTCTATCCCTCTCCTAACGCTCCGTATTAGGTGACGGGCCTTCGTCGCCGCTGCGCTGCATATTATCCTGCGTCGGACCTCCGCTTCTTCGTTTTCCGGTCGTCGAGTCGCCGAAACGCCGCGTTTCCCTCAAGCGCTTCGCGTAGTTTCTTATGCCCTCCGCGACCAGTTCCGCCAGGCGCTGCCTGTACGTCTTCGTCCGCAGCAGCGCCGCGCTCGCGGCGTTCGTCAGATATCCCAACTCTATCAGCGCCGCGCCGCAGCGGCTCCACTTCACCACGCGGAAGCCGCACTCGCGAAGGCCGCGCATCTCGTCCCTCGCGTTCCGCGACATGCTCCTCCGCAGCGCCTCTCCCAGAATCAGCGACTGCTTGTACTTCTCCTCCAGCAGCATCCGATGCAGTATCCACGCCGTGTCCGAGAGTCGTCCGTCGCCGCTCTCGCCGTAGCGCTTCGGCAGTCCGGGCTCCTCACGCATCGATTTCGCCACGCGTCTCTCCACGTCCTCCAACTCCCGCGGCACGTATATCTCCATGCCGCGTACGGTTCCGTTGCGGCACGCGTTCGCGTGTATCGAAACGAAGAAGTCCGCCTTCCGCCGATTGGCGAAGTTCACCCGCGCGTCCAGGTCGCGACTGCTGTCCTCGTCGCAGAAACGCGTGTCGTCCTTCCGCGTCAGCACCACCTCCAGCCGGTCGCGTCCCTCGAGCAGTCGCGCGACGCGAAGCGCGACGTCCAGGTTCACCCACTTCTCCATCAGCCCGTGCGAGACCGCTCCGGGGTCGCGTCCGCCGTGGCCGGGGTCCAGCACCACGCGCACCGGCGGCTCCTCGATCTCCGGCGGCGCCTTGCGGACGCTCATCTCCCTCAGATGGTCCTCCAGTTCCGCAGACACCCGCACCGCTCCGCCCCGGTTCGTCGTGGGCAGCCTCATCTCGACGCGTCCGCCGTTCACCAGCGCCAGTCGCGTCCCGAGCAGCAGAATCACGCGCCTGTTCCGCCCGGACAGGATTATGCGGCCCGCGTGGACGTCGTCGGTCCTCTGTACGTCGTACTTGGAGACCAGGGCCGACAGCGAAGCGTATCCCGACTCCGCGGGAAAAATCGGTCCGAGAAAGATAAGCAGCCACACCATGCGCCGTCCGGCCTCCGTTGCGCCTTCGTCCGGGACGCTTATTCTACCCGCGTCGCTTCCCGCGTTCAAACGCATTCCGCCGCCGTCGTCCGTTCGCCGCCGGAGCGGCGCGCGGGATATTTGGCTTGACAGTCCGCCCTTCGGGGAGTATGTTGAACGAAGAGTGTCGGGTGAGGGAGCGCCGTGGCTGGCGGTAAGCGTGCGAAGCAGGCTGGCGACGGGCATCAGGAGTTCGTCCAGTCGCTCGAGCCGGAGGAGCGATTGCTGATATATCTGCGCGACGAACTCTACGGCGGAAAGTGGGAGGATCTGAGACGCGACCTCCGCGACCGACTGGAGGGACGACCGTACGTGTTCAAGTTGAGCGACCGAATAGAAAAGGACCTCGCGCGGATCGAGAAACTGGAGGGCTACGAGAAGCGGTACCGGGTGAACCTGTCCGAATATATGGGTAAGGAGAGAGAGATATGAGGAAGTGGCTGCTTGCGGCGGCTCTGGCGGCCGTGGTCGCGGCCGGCTGTCAGAGCGGAGAGCCGAGGACGGTCATCGCCGAGCCGGGTGACGTGCACACGGGGAAGAGACTCAAAGACATGGTGGCGACGGAACTGCCGCCGAAGTGGCTCGACAAGATAGGTTTCCGAAAGGCGTGGGAGTTCGACTTCCACAAGCCGATACGAAACGTCTGGTACATCTCCATCCGCGACGGACTGCACCGGCTGTACGTTGAGACGGCGGACAACGCGCTCTACCGGCTCGACCCGCGGGACGGCCGGACGATGTGGAAGCAGGGTCTCGGAGCGCCGCTGGCCTACAAGCCTTATGTGTACATCTACGAGCGCGAGTCGAACCGCCCGCCGCTGGCGAGGAAACTGGAGGGCGTGAGCGACTACCAGGAGGCGATTCAGTTGATAAACGAGGAGAGCAAACGCTATCCGGAACTGTACATCGTGGTCGGCAATCGTCTGGTGTGCTTGAACGACAACAGCGGCGAGGAGGTGTGGTCGCGTCACACCACGTTCGGTCTGTCGTCGCGGCCGTTCGCCTCGTTCTCGCACGCCTTTCTCACGTCGCACCGTCAGCGGCTCTACGCGATCTCCAAGAAGGACCAGACCACCGACTGGGACAGACTCATGGACGGCGACCTGACCGGCAGCGGCTCCTCGCGCGGCTCGCATGTCTTTCTCGGCGACGAGGGCGGCAATATTTACTGCCTGAACGCCTCCAGCGGAAACGTCGTCTGGCGCACGCACGCGCTCGGCCGCGTCACGTCCGAGCCGGACACACGCTCTCTGCGGCTGATCCTCGGCTCGTGGGACGGATACGTCTACTGCCTGGAGATGGAGACGGGCTTCGTTCGCTGGAAGTTCGCCGCGCAGGACCCGGTCGAGAGGACGCCGGTTGTGATCGACAACATAGTGTACGCCGCCACCTCCAGAACGGCGCGCTCGTCGCTGTTCGCCCTCTCCATAAGGAAGAGAGGCAAACTGCTCTGGAGACTGCCCAACGGCAAGCAGGTGCTGCTGCAGGGGCGTCCCACGCACAAGAGACGCTACTCTTACGTTCTCGACAACCGCGGCTACGTCTGCTGCGTGGTGACCGAGTCTCCGGTGGAGGCCGAGGTGGGCGGGATAAGGTGGAGACGCCGCTTCCGCGACGTGGTGGACTTCTTCATCACCAACGACACGGACAAGCGATCGGTGAAACGCGAGTACGCTCGCTATCACATATATCTCGCGACGAAATCGGGCCGCATCGTGGCGCTCGAGGAAATGGCCGGTTTCTGAGATCTGTTATGGAGGGATGCGCCCGTGAGATACGTCTTATGCGTGCTCGCCCTGGCGCTTTTTACGGGTTGTCCGTTCCCCGACGTCCGCACACCTGCGGGCTACACCCAGTCTCTGGAGTCGGCCGAAGCCGGCTATTTCGAAGACATACCCATCCCCCAGACACGGTTCTACGCCAAGCCCGACGAGTCGTTCGTCTACCTCTGTCCGGAGGACAGGAACTTACGTGTGGCGCGACTGGTCTACGTCGGAGACGCCCTCGTCGAGGACGTCGTCGACGACTACATTCGAAGACTGCCCGCGCACGACTGGGAGCCGATGGGCGAGCCGGTCCGCTCCAAGCACATAGACAGAGTGGTGATGCTCTATCGCAAGGCTCCCGATCCCACGCGATTCCTGGCGGACGAGCAGTTACGCGTGACCGTGGAGCGCGAAGGCGAGTCGGTTCGACTGACGCTGGAGTTGTCGGTTCTCGAAGATTGAAAGGCGTCTCGCCATGTCGGCCCTGTTGCTCATCATCGTGGCGATTCTCGTTCCCCCATTGTTTCAGGGCGCCGAGCCGCGGACGTTTCCTCTCGCCGCGGAGCCGACGGTCGTCTCCCCCGGCGGAAGCGCGTCGGTCGTTCTGAGATTCACCAACGACGATCCGGTTCTGTCGCTGCACCCGGAGCGCGGCGGCACTCGTGTCGTATCCGCGCCGCCGTTTCTGCACTTCGACCTGAAGGCCGCCGGACACGATCTGGTGGTGGACGAGTACACCGTAATGATTCCGTTCTCCGCGGCGCCCGACGCTCCGCCCGGCGTCCACACCGTGGAGTTGGGAATAGAACTCTACTACTGTCACGACATCGAAGGCTGGTGCACCTCCAGCGAGCAGAAGGTGGTGGTGAAGATAGAGGTGCGCAGGGGCGCGGTTCCGTCCGCTCCTGCGGGTCCGCCCGCTCCGCCGTATCTGTTGTGGGCGCTGGCGCTGGCGGCGCTCGGCGCCGGCTTCGTCGCGGCCGCCCTTCGCGCCGGCTGGTCGATATCCGCGGGCCTGTTCGTCGCGGCGGTCGTGCTGATGCTGCTCGCGGCCCTCGCCGGCGGCGAGCACACCGACGCCTACAACGTCGCCAGGCAACTCTGAATATCCTGTATAGGTCTCGTGGAGACCCACGCTCCTCACAAGATCAAGGAGGTGGAACTCTCGTCCGCCACGAAGGAGGCGCTTGAGAACCTGCGTGGAAAGTACGAGATAACCACCTTTTCCGCCAAGTGGTGCACCAACTGCCCTTACGCGAAGAAGGTGGTGGCGGCGTTCTGCAAGGCCGCTCCGGATCATCTTTCCTATAAAGTGGTGGACGTGGACAGGGAGAAGGTGGATTACTCGGTCTGGCCGATTCTCAAGCGCGGACGTGTTCTGCTGCCGGCGGTGGGCGTTCCGACGGACGGCAAGGCGCGGGTGCTGTTCACGACGAGGGACCTGGAGCGTCGCCTGCTGGAACTTCTGCGTGGGCTGGACTCGGAGGCGGGAGAATGAACCTCCGCAAGGCAAGGCGCATCGTTCAGTTTCTGGCGCTTCCGGTGGTCTACGCGGGCATGTTCGGTCCCGTGATGACCCACATTGTCTGGCCGCACATACACTGTTACGCCTGTCCGTGGTCGGTCGGAATATGTCCGGTCGGCGCGATGCAGAACTTCATCAAGTCCGGACGATTTCCGTTCTACGTCGTCGGCTGGCTGGGCGCGTACGCCACGGTTTTCGGCCGCGCGGTCTGCGGCTGGGTATGTCCGTTCGGCCTTCTGAACGACCTGATGGCGCCGGCGGCGCGTCTGGAGGCGCGGACCGTCGCGCGCAGGCGTTTCGGAGCGCTGAAGACCGCGCTCACCGTCTTCTTCGGCTTCTTCGCCGCCTCCGCCGCGCTCATGGACATGCGTCTCGCCGTCGCCGTCGCCATACCCGCGCTCTTCTCCATATGGCTGATCAGGCGACCCGAACTGTTCAAATACCTGTTTCTCGGCGTGACCGTCGCTTTCGCGCTGGCCCTTTCCGAGACGGTTTTCTGCAAGGCGTGCGCGGTCGCGTCGCTGGAGGCGTCGCTGCCGTATCTCGGAATGGACCTGGCGGGCCGCTCGTCGGTGGCGGTGGACGCGCTTTCGGCGCCGTATCTGATTCACGTCGGAGTGCTGGTGGTGGCGCTTGTGGGCGTTTTATGGGCGCGACGCTTCTGGTGCCGCTACATCTGTCCGCTGGGCGCGATACTCGGACTGTTCAACCGCTTCTCCGGTCTCGGACTCAGACGCGACCCGGAGAAGTGCGTCAAGGGCTGCGGTCTGGCCTGTCTCAAGTCCTGTCCGATGGGCGTGGAGGAGTTGCCCAAAAAAGAAGTGATCGACTCGACCGACTGCATCCGCTGCGGCGACTGCGTCGCGGCCTGTCCGAACGACGCGTTACGCCTCTCCTTCTTCGCCGATCGCTTTCGCAAGGGCGGCGACAAGGACGTCCGGCTCGACCATTCGACCGAGTCCGACCTCTCCTGAAGCCAGGTGTCCCCGGACGGGTTCGAGGATCATCCACTCGTCGTTTTCCAGTTGCTTGAGGGCGCGCTGCACCGGCGGCGACAGATACATTCGCTCCTCCATTGCGGGCGCGACGGCTCTGAAGACGCTTTCGGGCAGCGCCAGCGCCGTGGCGCACAGCAGATTGTCCGCGACGCCGTGAGCGAGTTTGACGAGGGTGTTCGCGGTGGCGGGAGCGACCAGCATGGCCTCCGCCCACCGCGCCAGTTCGATATGGAGCGGCTGGGGAGCGTCTTCGGCGAACAAATCCGCGCGCGCCGGACGGTGCGTGAGCGTCTGAAAGGCCATAGGCGTGACGAAGCGAAGAGCGGCCTCGGTGAGCACCACCTCGACTTCGAAACCGGTCTTGAGGAGGCCGGAAGCGACTGCGACCGCCTTGAACGCCGCGGCTGAGCCGGTGACTCCGAGGACGACCCGCAAGGCTATTCCCTCTTAGAATCGGCGAGTTGACGGCGGAGGTTTTCTCTGTACTCTTCTTCGGAGACGAGCGCTATTTTGGAGGTGTCGATCTCGTCGAGTATCCGCACCATCACCTCCTTGGCTTCGGGCTTGGCGGGCCCCAGATGCTGGCGGATTATCTCTTTCATACGCTTCTGCATCAGGACGGCCAGTTTGAAACGTCCGCCCACCTTTTCAGTCAGTTCAACTATCCTTTTTATCTCGCCGGCCGGGTCCATCACCGTGTTCTCCAAAGCGTTCGACAAGTAGATTAACGACTTCTTCAACCGTTTTGTCAAGGGAATCGTTGACTACAATGGAGTCGAAGATGTGTTTCCGGCCCATTTCGAACCGCGCGCGTTCGAGTCGCCTGCGCATCTGTTCCTCGTCTTCGGTGCCGCGTCCGCGCAGCCGTCTTTCGAGTTCCGCCTCGCTCGGCGGCAGCAGAAAGACATAGAGTCCGTCTATGCCGCGTTCGCGCAACTGACGCGCGCCCTCCACGTCTATGTCCAGCAGCAGCACCTTGCCTTCGCGGCGCGCGCGTTCGAGTTCGGAGGCCGGCGTGCCGTAGAGATGCGAGAACACCTGCGCCCACTCCAGCATTCGTCCGGTCTGCGTCATGTGCCGGAAACGCGACTCGGTGACGAAGTGGTAGTCCACGCCGTTCCGCTCGCCCGCGCGCGGGCGTCGCGTCGTCGCCGAGACGCTCAACGTGAGCCAGTCGAGCGCCTCGAGAAGTTTTCTCACGACGCTCGATTTTCCCACGCCGGACGGACCGCTGACCACGACCACCACGATTCGGCTACTCCAGGTTCTGCACTTGCTCGCGCAGGCGCGCGACGCCGGTGCGCATGTCGAGCACCAGCAGGGCGAGCGCGGGCTCGGCGCATTTCGCGGCCAGTGTGGACACCTCTCTGTTCATCTCCTGCGCGACGAAGTCCATCCGCACGCCCACCGGTCCGGCGAGTCTCAACAGGCGTCGGGCCTCCTTGATGTGTATCTTCAGCCGCTCCACCTCTTCGCTGACGTCCGCCCGCTGCGCCAGCAGCGCCACTTCCCGCATCGTCGAGGCGTCGTCTGTGTCGATGTGCGTCTCGGACAGGACGTTTTTGAGCCGCGCGGCGAGGCGTCGCGCGACCCGTCGGGCCACGCCCCTGTAGCGTTTCTCGAACTCGCCGACGTTGCGCCGCAGCGCGTCCAGTTCCGCTCTGAGGACGCCGGTGACGCGTCGGCCTTCGCGCTTCCGCGCGGCGAGCAGCGCGGCCAGCGCCCTGCGGGCGGCGGCGAGAAAGGGCTTGCGCAGCCGACTCTCTCGATCCGCGTCGCGGACGACGACGCCGGGCAGCGAAAGCAGAACGGCTCCGTCGGGATCGCGGCCGCCGATGCGCCGCGCGAGTTCCGCGTAGCGGTCGAGAAGCGCCTTGTCGATCCGCCAGGCGCTCTCGTTCGTTTCCATCTCCGCCTCGAACTCGACGCTGCCGCGGCTGAGCGCGCCCCGCAGGAGCGTCTCGACGGCCGGCAGATACGGTCGCAGCGCTTCCGCGACGCGCCAGGAGACGCGGAGAGAACGACTGTTGACCGAGCGAAGCCGAACGAGAACGCGACCGACGCGGACGCGCGCCTCGGCCGAGCCCTGACCCGTCATCGAGGCGGGCACGGAGAGGCCCCCTAACCGGTGATGGCCCAGCGGCCGAGCACGACGGCCAGGACCAGGAGTATCGCGGCCAGGATGATGGTCATACGCGACATCTTACGACCGATGCCGGCCCCCAGCATGGTGTCTATGCCGCTGCCGCCGAATGCCGTCGAGAGTCCCCCCGTACGGGGCTCCTGCAACAGCACCATCACCACCAGCAGGATGGAGACCACCACGTAAACGACGGTGAGCAGACCTTCGAGAAAAGCGCCCATGATCAGACCCCCTTAGCGGCCACCGTGCGCCGGACTATTTCGCAGAACGCACCCGCCTCCAGCGATGCTCCGCCGACCAGCGCGCCGTCGATGTCGGGCTGCGAAGCGAGCGCGGCGACGTTGGTCGGTTTCACGCTGCCGCCGTACTGCAGACGAACGCCGTCGGCGAACTCGCTTCCGTAGCGCTCCGAGAGCCAGCCGCGGATCAACGCGTGCATCTGTTGGGCGGTCTCGGCCGTCGCGACCTCGCCGGTGCCTATCGCCCAGACCGGCTCGTACGCCACCGCCAGAGAGGAGAGTTCGCCGGCCGTGAACTCGCCGAGCGCCCCTTCCAACTGGCGTCGCACCACCTCACCGGCGCGTCCGTCCTCGCGCTGCTCGAGTGTTTCGCCCACACACAGAATGGGCATCATCTGATGATTGAGGACCAGACGCAGTTTCTTCGCCAGTTGATCGTCGCTTTCCGCGAAGTGGCGACGCCTCTCCGAGTGTCCGATTATCACGAAATCGCAACCCACTCCGGCCAGCATCGCGGCGGAGATCTCGCCGGTGTAGGCGCCCGCCTCCTGATGGTGCACGTTCTGCGCGCCCGCCGCTATTCGTGAGCCGGCCACCAGTTGCTTGATCTGGTAGAGGTAGACCGACGGCACCGCCAGACCGACGTCGACGCCGTCGATGCTCTCCAGTCCGAGACGCACGTCGCGCGCCAGAGTGAAGGCCTCCTGCGCGCTCAGATGCATCTTCCAGTTGCCGACGACAAGGGGCGTCCGCATCGCAGTTCCTCGAAATCGAGACGCCGCAGATTATACAGGATGCGGCGTGTGCGTCAACACGAGCGAAGCATATTTCGCCGCCGACGCGCATGGAGAAGCGCCGGGGGTCCGCCTCCGCGGACACCCGGCGCGGCTGCTCTTCTCGTCCTGCGCGGGTCTTATCGTCTGACGCCGGCGCGTCTGAGTTGCTCCTCGGAGAGTTCGAGGATGTGCAGTCTTTCGCCTTCGTCGTTGATCACCTCTATTCTTATCTTCTCACCCTTTTTCAGGCTGCGCACGAATTTGACGTGCGCCGCCACCGGCCGCCACTTGCCGCCGCGGCCCTTCTCCCACTGCACGTTTATCAGCAACTCCTTGCCGACGGCGCTCCGCGGGTTCTTCGCCTTGTTGCCCTTCCACAGTCTCACGACCCTGCGCACCTTCAACAGGAAGCCGTGCTCGAACTTCCCGACCACTTTTCCTTCGAGCACGCCGCAGAAGCCCTTCATGCCGTCGGGCAACTCCGGCTTCGGCTTCTTCGTCTCCTCTTCCTCCTCTTCGCCGGACTCCTCTTCTCCTTTCGCGGTGAATTCGAGGCTCACCACAAGATCGTGACCGGACTTCACGGTCAGCCGCTCGACCAGAAGCGTCTTGTAGCCCTTCGCCCTGACGCGGAGCGAATAGACGCCGGGGACCAGCCACATTTCATAAGAGTTTTTCTCGCCCTTGGTCGACTTGACGACTTTGCCCGCGGAGTTCAACGCCTCGATGAGGAAGGCGTCCGGCGCGTTCCTGAGCAGACCGACGATGCGTCCCTTGTGGCGCCACGCGCGATGGCTCTTCTTCTTGTAGGTCGGCTCGCCGGCCTCTATCCTGCCGGGTTCCTCTTCTCCTTCCTCTTCGCCGGCCTGCTTCGCCGCGCGCTTGCGCTGCTCCTCGGAGAGTTCGAGTATGTGCAGTCTTTCGCCTTCGTCGTTTATGACCTCTATCTTGATGAGCCCGCCGGTTTTGAGGCTCCGGATGAATTTCATGTGCGCCGCCACCGGCCGCCACTTGCCGCCGGGCCCCTTCTCCCACTGCGCGTTTATCAGCAACTTCTTGCCGACGGCGCTCCGCGGGCTCCTCGCCTCGTTGTCCTCCCACACTCGGACGACCTTCTGCACCTTCAGCACGAAACCGTATTTGCTCCTGCCGAGCACCTTCCCCTGGAGCACGCCGCAGAAGCCCTTCATGCCGTCGGGCAACTTCGGTTTGGGGCCGCCCGCCAGGGCCACATGCGTCGCGGTCGAGACTCCGAAAACGACCGCGCAAACCGCCACCGCCACCGCGAATCTTTTCATTCGAGAACCTCCTCCCGGGACACCCGCAGTCGAATTCCGAAAGGAAAGACGAACGCCGGGGCGGCGGGTTCACGCGGGCGCGGAAATTTCCTCCGGAACGCTCTTCCGGAACGGGTCACGCGGCGCGTCCGCGGCGGACGGGCGTTTCGAAGAAGAAGTCGCAACCGACCTTTTTCACGCGTCTGAGGAGCACCTCGAACGCTTTTTTGAGTATCGGCTGGTCGCCGCCGCAGTACTCGAACGTACGCTCGACGACGACGTCCGGCTCGACGCCGTTGCCTTCGAGATCGACTCCGCAGGTCATGGTGGTCGCCCGCACTCTCGCTATGAGCAGCATCGAGCCGTCCGGCATCGGCACGCCGCCGGAGCCCAGGACGTGACCGGCCGTTCTGCGGCCGACCACCGGTCCTATTTTCCTTCTTTTCCAGTGGAACGCGAAGATCTCCTTGGCGCTCGAGGTGTCTTCGTCGACCACCAGCACGGCGGGCTTCCGCCATGCGCCGTTTGTGAAGACGTCGAGGACCCGGCGTATCACCCAGGGCGAGCCGCCGCGGCCGCGGACGTCCAGCACCAGTCCGTCGCAGTCCTTCAGTTCGCCGGCGAGCGCCTCGCGCAGCACACGCGCCATGCCGGCGTTCATGAAGTGCCAGAGATGAACGTAACCGAGTTTCCAGCCGTTTCTCTCGACGACGCGCACCGAGCGCCTCGCCGCCTCCAGCATGGAGGTCATCGCGGGTCTCACCTTCACGATCTCCACCGCTCCGCCTTTGCGTCTGCGAAGGCCGAGCGAGACGGGCTTGCCGTCGTCGGTGCGTAACGTGAACAGCGCCCGCTCGGCGGTCGAGACGCCGTCCTTCACCACCACCCGGTCGCTCTCGCCCGGCGGCTCGCCGTTCACGCTCACCACCTCGTCGCCGACTGTGATTCCGGCCTTCTCCGACGGGCCGCCGTCGTAGACCGTCCGTACGAAAAACCTCCCCTTCGTCTTCAGTATCTCGATGCCCGCCTGCAGCGTCTTCTCACCGGCGAACTCGTTGCGGACGTGGTCCCGCCAGACGTACGCCGACCACAAGTAGCAGTGCGACGCGTGCAACTCCGCAAGCATTTCGTTGCAGACGTCGTACAGTTCGTACCGGTTTTTCGCCGCGCGCGCGCGCGGGAGGTACTTCTTCCGCGCCGCCTCCCAGTCGCAGCCGTTGTACGTCTTCCTGTCGTAGAACTTGTCGCGTACGGCCTTCCATACCGCCTCGAACACGCCTATGTCCGCGCCGCCGCTTTCCTCCCGCGCTCCGGCGCGTCGCGCCCACTCCTCGGCGAGCGCGCCGTGACGCTTCGCTTCCTCCAGAAGACCGTGTCTCTCGCACCACTCGGCGAGTTCGCGCAACTTCCCCGCCGCCTCCGCCAGCCTCCGGCGGTACTCACGCTCGACGGCGTCCCTGTCCCTCCTTATCTCTTTTATGTCCGATCTCGGCACGAGTAGTCTGCCGTAGCCGGTCTCCAGCGTGACGGAGTCTTTCGACTCCTTCACGATCGCGCCCGGAATCTCCCAGCCGTCTTTGAGCACGACCACGTCCGCCGAGGCGGCCGGGCAGAGCAGTCCGAGAAGGGCGAGTACGAACGCGGGCAACGTGTTTCTCACCGCAGGATCCCCTTCATTCCGGAGTCACGGGCGTTCAGGGAATTATACGGCTCGCGCGGCGGCGGCGTTGAAGGAAAACAGGACGCACGAGAAGACTCGGGAGCACGACGGAGATGCGGAAGGGGGGAGTCGAACCCCCACCCCCGGTAACGGGGACCAGGCCCTCAACCTGGCGCGTCTGCCGATTCCGCCACTTCCGCGTCGCGCCTCCCAAGAATAGCGTTCGGAGGCCCGTTTGTCAACAGAAACGCCGCCCCGGGACGCGTTCCGCTTCTCCGTCGCGGGCCGGCTGCGGATTGAAGAGAGTCGCCCGCGACGGTATCATCTGGTCTTTGCGGGTCGAAGTAAGGAGTCGAGTCATGGCGATACGCAGGATCGGAGTCGTGGGCGCCGGCACGATGGGCAGCGGAATCGCGCAGAAGATCGCGCAGGAAGGCTTCGAGGTCGTGCTGGTGGACGTCAGCGAGGAGTTCGTGGAAAAAGGCGTCGCACGCATTCGTGACATGCTCGACGAAGCGGTGCGGCGGGGCATATTCACCGCCGAACGCGTCGAGGAGATCCTCGGTCGCGTGCGGCCGACCGTCGACCGCGGCGGACTCGCCGACTGCGACATGGTGATAGAGGCGGTCTTCGAGGACCCGAAGGTGAAGGGCGAGGTGTTCTCCGAACTCGACGGGATATGCGGACCGGAATGCATCTTCGCCACCAACACTTCGAGTCTGAAGGTGAGCGACCTCGCCGGCGCCACGAGTCGACCGGGGCGCTTCGTCGGTTTCCACTACTTCTATCATCCGGCGAAGAACCGCCTGCTGGAGGTGATACCGGGCGAGCGCACCGGTAAGGAGGTGCTGGAGGAGTCGGCGCGCTTCGGTCGCCTTCACGGCAAGACGGTCATCGTGGTGAAGGACGCGCCGGGTTTTGCGGTCAACCGCTACTTCGTGCCGTGGCTGAACGAAGCGACGCGCATCCTCGAAGAGGGTCTCGCCGACTGCGCGACGGTGGACGGGGCGGCGAAACGCGCGTTCGGAATCGGTATGGGTCCGTTCGAGTTGATGAACGTCACCGGCCTGCCGATAGCGTATCACTCGTGCAACTCGCTTGCGGAGCGACTGGGCTCGTTTTACGCGCCGTCCGAGACGCTGGCGCGTCAGGTGAAAGCGGCCCGGCCGTGGGACCTCGCAGGCGAGCCGGATGAGGGGAAGTTCGACGAAGTCGCGCGGCGGCTCCTGGGCGTGGTTTTCTACGTGGCGGCGCAGATGCTCGACGAGGACGTGGCGCGGCTCGAAGACATAGACCGCGGCGCGAAGATAGGTCTGCGCTGGCGGAAAGGGCCGTTCGAGTTGATGAACGACATGACCGTTCCGGAGTCGTTCGAACTGATCCGCGAGGTGTGCGCCCGTTACGGCGTTTCCGCGCCCGCCTCCGTCGCCCGGCGTCTGGAGACCGGCGGTCCCTGGCCGATGGAGTACGTCGATTACGAGGTGCGCGACGGCGTGGCGTGGGTGGTCTTCAACCGTCCCGAGGCGATGAACGCGTTGAATCCGACGGTGATGGAGCAGTTCGCGGCGGCGGTGGACAGGGCGCTCGCCGACGAGGCCGCGGGCGCGGTCGTGTTGAGCGGCGCGGGCGGCAAGGCTTTCGTGGCCGGCGCGGACATCAACTTCTTCATCGAGCGGATCGAGGGCGACCGTTTCAAAGAGATATACGACTTCACGGCGTTCGGCCACGAAGTGCTTCGCAGGATGGAGACGTCGCCGAAGCGCTTCGTCGCGGCGGTCGACGGCTTCGCGCTCGGCGGCGGTTTCGAGATAGCGCTGGCGTGTCACGCCGTGGTCGCGACGCCGCGTTCGTCTTTCGCGCTGCCGGAGACCGGCATCGGCATCTATCCGGGTCTCGGCGGCATGCACAGGTCTGCGCGACGCGTGGGCGTGCCGCTGGCCCGCTGGCTCGTCCTCTGCGGCGAGACGGTTTCGGCGACCTCCGCCGCGGAGTTCGGCCTCGTCGATCACATAGCGGAGACGGCCGCGCTCGAGAAGGAGGCCGCGCGCCTCGCGCTGGAGAAAGGACCGGTCGAGGGCCGCCGCGTGGAGCCGGGCGGCGGATGGGCGCGGCTGGCCGCGCTGTTCGACGACGACGCCACACAGGCGTGGCTGGCCGGAGAACGTCCCGCAGAGGGAAGCGAGGCGGAACGCGTGGCGAAGGCGCTTTCGCGCAAGGCACCGGTGGCGCTGCGCCTTGCGGCGCG
>CAYPNR010000044.1:0-6147 GCA_964412125.1 uncultured Planctomycetota bacterium
GTCGTTTTTTTGTTCATTTCCGCTCGCCGACGACCTTCGACTGTCCGCGGCGGACGGTTTTGCGCTTGAAAACGTCTTCCGCGTCGTTATCATACCCGCTTCGGCTGTGTGTTTGGAGGAGGTTCGTTTGGTCAAGGTGAGATTCAAGCAACTCATAGAGGCCGGAGTTCATTTCGGCCATCAGAGACGTAAGTGGAACCCGAGAATGGCGCCGTACGTTCTCTGCCGCAGGAAGGGCGTGGACATGATCGACCTTCGCAAGACGGTGAAGGAGTTGCTTCGCGCCAAACACCTTCTTGCGGGTCTCGGCGCCGACGGCGGCGAGTTCCTCTTCGTCGGAACCAAACTGGCCGCCTCCGAGGCGGTGCGGGAGGCCGCAGAGCGCTGCGGTATGCATTACGTCAACTATCGCTGGCTCGGCGGCACGCTCACCAACTTCAGCACCGTGCTCTCGCGGATAGACGAACTGCGTCGACTCGAACGTCTCGAGAACGAAGGGCTGATCTCGTACATGACCAAGAAGGAACTGGCCCGTTTCTATCGTGAGAAGGGCAAGATGACGCGCAACCTGCAGGGCATAAGAAGAATGACCAAACTGCCCGCCGCGCTGGTGGTGATAGATCCGATCAACGAGAAGAACGCCGTGACCGAGGCCAATCGCATGGAGATACCGATCATCGCGATAATCGACACCGACGGCGATCCGGACGAGGTGGACGTCGCGATCGCGGCCAACGACGAGTCGGTGCACGCCATAAGACTCATCATCGACGAACTGGTGGACGCGATACTGCAGGGCAAGGAGTTCTTCAAGAAGGGTCCGCGCGGGACGGCCGCCGCGGCGGAGAAGTCCGCGGAGGAGTCCTCCGCCGGGCCTGAGCCGACGAGCGAGGAGTCGGAGCCGGACGCGGAAGCGGATGCGGCCGCGGTGGCGGGCGGAGCGGAAGGCGAAGAGGAGCGACGGGAAGAAGATAAATCTTCTTGAAGGTCGACTTTTCCCGACGGTTGCGACGATCGACGTGCTGTCTGTGTAAGGAGCGAGATATGTCCGCGATAGGCGCCAAGGACGTCAAAAAGTTACGCGACATGACCGGCTGCGGAATGATGGACTGCAAGCGCGCGCTGGAGGAGGCGGAGGGCGACTTCGAGAAGGCGATAGAGATTCTCCGCAAGAAGGGCATCGCCAAGGCGGCCAAGAAAGCGTTGCGGCCCACCGATCAGGGCATGGTCACCTCCTACGTCCATCCCGGCAACCGCATCGGCGTCCTGCTGGAGATCAAGTGCGAGACCGACTTCGTGGCGCGTAACGAGCATTTCCAGCAGTTGGCGGAGGACATCTGTCTGCAGATAGCGGCGATGAAGCCGATGGCCGTGGACCGCGACTCCGTGCCCGAGGAGGTGGTGGAGAAGGAGAAGAAGATTTTGATGGAGGCCGAGGATCTGGAGACGAAGCCGGAGCAGGTTCGCGAGAAGATAGTGCGCGGCAGGCTCAACAAGTTTTTCGAGCAGGCCTGCCTGATGGAGCAGCCGTTCATAAGGAACGACAAGATAACGATAGCGGACCATCTGAAGAGCGTCGTGGGCAGACTCGG
This sequence comes from uncultured Planctomycetota bacterium, assembly GCA_964412125.1. Classification (GTDB taxonomy): domain Bacteria; phylum Planctomycetota; class SKW154; order SKW154; family SKW154; genus CAYPNR01. The sequence goes on from CAYPNR010000044.1 coordinate 1,593, forward strand.
CGAGAACATCCGCGTCAGCCGGTTCGTCCGATTCGAATTGGGTGAGGTCTGAGCGGCGTGAGGAAAAACTGGCGGCGACTCCTGGTGAAGTTGTCCGGCGAGTCGCTTTGCGGCGAAGGATCGCAGGGAATAGACTCCGAAAAGACGCGGTTCGTCGCGGAGCAGATAGCGTCGTGCGTGCGACTGGGCAAGGAGACGGCGGTTGTGGTGGGCGGCGGCAATCTGCTGCGCGGCAAAGTGTTCTCGAAGGGCTCCGGCTTCAGCAGGGCCACTTCCGACTACATGGGCATGCTCGCGACGATCATAAACGGCCTTGCGCTGCAGGACGTGCTGGAGACGATGGGCTTCGAGACGCGGGTGATGAGCGCCATACACGCGCATCAGGTGGCGGAGCCGTTCATACGCCGGCGGGCCACCCGCCATCTCGAGAAGGGACGCGTGGTCATTCTCGTCGGCGGCACCGGCAATCCTTACTTCTCCACCGACATGCAGGCCGCCATACGGGCCACGGAGGTGGCCGCGGAGGTCTTCCTCAAGGCCACGAAGGTGGACGGCGTCTACTCCGCGGATCCCAAGACCGACCCTTCCGCCCGCAGATTCGACAGCATATCCTACGACGAATATCTGAGGCTCGGCCTCAAGGTCGTGGACCCTGAGGCGGTCGCCATGTGTCGCGAACACGGTCTGCCCGTCCTGGTGTTCAACTATTCGGATCCGGACAATCTCACCGAGGCGGCGAGCGGCCGGGAGATCGGCTCGGTTATCGCGTGATCTGCTTGGAGGGCGCTCGATGCGAAAGCATCCTCTGGTCAGGGAGGCGGAGGAGAAGTTCGTCAAGTCTCTGTCGGTCTGCGCTGAAGAACTCGGCACGCTTCACACGGGTCGCGCGACGCCGGCCCTGGTGGAGAATCTGAAGGTCAACTACTACGGCACGCCCACGCCGCTCAAGCAACTGGCCGTGATAAGCGCGCCGCAGCCCAATCTCCTGGTGATAAAGCCCTACGATCCGGCGTCCTCGGGCGAGATTCACAAGACGCTTCTCAAGGCCGAACTGGGTCTCGGAGTCCAGAGCGACGGCAAACTGGTGCGGGCGTCCGTTCCCTCCCTGTCGGAGGAGCGCAGAAAAAAACTGGTGATGCGGGCCAGAAAGATCGCGGAGGAGGCGAAGGTCGCGATGCGCAACGTCCGCCGCGACGCCAACAAGACGATCGAGACCGCCAAAAAGGACGGCGAGATCGGCGAAGACGAGGCCTTCAGAATCAAAGACGCCGTGCAGGACTCGCTGAAAGAGTACGAAGAGAAGGTGGACGAGTTGCTCCGTAAAAAAGAAGACGACCTGATGAACGTGTGAGCGGGAGGGTGTAGCTCAGTTGGCAGAGCAACGGCCTTTTAAGCCGTAGGTCGCAGGTTCGAGTCCTGCCGCCCTCATTCGTGCCGCCTTCGTCGTACGACCGCCTCCGTAGCTCAACCGGACAGAGCATCGGATTTCTAATCCGAGGGTTGGGGGTTCGAGTCCCTCCGGAGGCGCCTCTGTCGCGGACGCCCCGGCGCCGCCGTCCGGAACGGTCTGTGGGCGGAATCGATTTTGTAGTATAATCGTCTCGACGGGTGATCTCTGGGACGGGTGACTTTTGCGTGGATGGCGGTTCGCTGTTGTGTTGACGCTTGCGGTCGCGGCGTGCGTGGGTCTGCTTGTGTGGCTGAGCGTGCATCTGGCGGGACGCGAGCGTGAGCGCGCCGAGGAGAGCGTCAGACAGGCCGCGGTCAGGGCGGTGAGGGAGTCCGCGGAGGGTTTCTTGAGCCGACTCGAGAAGCGTCTGGCGTCTCTGGAGACGGGCATGGCGGGCTGGCGCGCGGCGAAAAGGCTGCCGGCGATCCGCGGAATGCTGGTCTGGAGGGGCGCGAAACTCGTCTTTCCCGTCGCCTCGGCTCCCTACGACGACGCGCCGGAGGAGCCGGAGGACGCGGAAGTGGCGGCGGCGGAACGCGCCAGGGACGTGGAGGTGCTCGACGGACTGGCGGAGCGGCACCCGCAGGCGGCGCTCGCCGCGGCGCGGCTGCTGGCGGAGCGCGGCGAAGTGACGCGGGCGCTGGCGCGGCTGGACAGGGTGGGCGGCGGTCGCGTGGGCGCGATGCCCGCGCGCGTGGCCGCCGCGTTTCTGGGCTTGCGACTCGCTCAGCGGCGCTGCGGATGGCGCGTCGTGGGCGCGCGCGCGGCGGTCCTGGGCGGGGCGCTCGTCGAAGGCGGACCGGTGTGGCGACCGGTGTGGGAGCGGATGCGCGAGGCGCTGGAGCGCGCCCTGTCGGGCGGAGGAGAGCGCTGGAGCGACGACGACAGAAAAGCGGTCGAGGAAGCGGTCGAGAGACTCGGGTTGGCGGCCAAGTGGCTGGATCTTCTGCGAACGCATCCCGGACCGCCGGCGGGACAGGCCGGCTGGGTCACGGAGAACGGACGGGCGGTCGCGGTGGTGGAGCGCGACGGAGAGGTTTCGGCGGTGTTTTTCGACGCCGAAGAGATGCTTTCGGCGCTTGTGGAGTCGGTACGCGGCCGCACGGAGGGACTCGCCGAGGTGAGCCTCTCGGAGGGCGGCGAAGTGAGACTCGCCGGTCCTTTCGAGGGAAGGAGACTCGCGGTGGAGCCGGGCGGCGCGGCGCATCTCGCCGAGTGGCGGGGGAGATGGCTGCTGGTGCTGTCGCTGGCGGCGGGCGCCGGACTCGCCTGCGGCGTGGCCGCGCTGTGGGTGGTGCTCTCGCGTCGGATGCTCGCGGCGCAGCGGCGCGGAAGATTTCTCGCGGCCGTCGGACACGAACTGAAAACGCCGTTGACCGCCATACGACTCCACGCGGAGACGCTCGCCGCGGGTCGCGTGCGAAGCGGAGAGGAACGCGAGCGGCTGCTGGGCGCGGTGGTTCAGCAGGCGGCGACGCTGGCGCGGATGATAGAGCGTCTGTTGCGCTTCTCGCGTATGGAACGCGGACTCGAAGTGTTTTCTTTCAGGGAGGTCGACCTGGACTCTTTTCTGGACGAGGTGGAGAAGGAGTTTCTCTCGCAGATCGGCGGCGCGAAGGTCGCGTTCGCGCTGCGGCGGCCGCGGGAGAAAGTCGTCTTCCGCGCCGATCCGGTCCTGCTCAGAGAGGCGCTGCTCAACCTGCTGACCAACGCCGTCAAGTACACGCCGCAGGAGCCGAAGCCGGTCGAGTTGCGGGTGGAGCGCGACGGCGACACGCTCGTCTTCTCGGTGAGCGACCGCGGCATAGGCATTCCGGAAGGGGAGACGAAAAAGATATTCTCGGAGTTCTACCGGGTCGACAGCGGCATGCGCGTGGAAGGCGCGGGTCTGGGTCTCGCCATCGCCGAAAGAACGGTACGCGCGCACGGCGGAAAAGTGGAGGTCGAAAGCGAGCCGGGCAAAGGCTCCACGTTCCGGCTGAAGATCCCCCTGTCCGGGCCGAAGTGACCTCCGCAGCGCCGTCGACGACGTCCGCCGCCGCGCCTCAGGTCAGGAACGATTCCACAAGTTCCAGTATCTGTCGGCATATGCCGAGTTGCTCCGTGAGGCCGCGGATGCGCTGCGCGGCGCTGGCGGTGTCGACCACGACCGAGATGGAGCCGTCGCACGACTCCATCTTCTCGATCAGTTCGGAATAGGCTTTGCGGGAGCGCTGCAGGTCCCGCTCGATGTCGGCGGTCTTCTTGATGATGTATTCGAGTTTTCCGCGCACCTGCGCCGGCAGGGCGGTCGCTTCGCCCACGCCGCTGGTCAACTCCTCCAGGCGCGTGCGCAGTTCGGCCGCCGACAGCAGTCCCGAGCCCACGTCGAACTCCTCGACGAAGCCCACGTATTCGAATCCTCTCTGCAGTTCGTTTATCTTGCCTTTCAGGACGATCACCTGCTCTTCGAGGTCGCGGATCTGGCCGCGCAGGTCCTCGGCGCGGACCGCCTGTTCGAGGGCCTGTATCTGGTCCTCCTTCTCACGAATCTGGTGCAGATACTCTTCTTCCTTCTCGTGCCAGAGTTCCGCTATGCCGCCCAGGTCCTTGCTCTTCCGCTCCAGTTCCTCCAGTTTCCGCCTCAATTCTTCCAACTCGCGTTCCTTCTCCGCGAGCGCCTCGCCGGCGCTGTCGGCACGGGAACTCAGGCCGGACAGTTGCGCTTCCAGTTCGTTTATGCGACCGTCCTTCTCGTTCAGAACGCTCTCCAGTTTCTGTATGTGGAGGTCCTTCTCGGTGAGTTGCACCAGCGCTTTCTGAGACTCCTGTCCGCTGAAGCGCCGTACGATGTCGGCTATGAACGCCAGCAGGTGTTCCTTGCGGATGCGACGGTAACGCGCCCCGCGGGGCAGTTGATGCACCTCCTCCACCGGCGCCATCTCTTCGAGTTGCTCCTGAAGCGCTTCCGGCTGGAAAGCGACGGCCGGCGCCGCCGCCACCGCGCCTATCTCGGCCGTCGCCGCGGGCGTCTCCTGCGTGGCCGGAATTTCTCCCGCCTGAGCCGCTTCCGCTTCGCGCTCCTCGTACGTCGGCGCTCCGACTCCCCCTTCGACGGCCGCTTCG
>CAYPNR010000044.1:6247-15345 GCA_964412125.1 uncultured Planctomycetota bacterium
TCTCCTTCTCCGGCCTCCATCTCCGCCGCTATTTCCGCCGCGAGCGCCTCGGCGGGCTTCTCGTCTTCGGGTCGCTCCAGCGGCTTGAAGTACTCTTCAATGTCCTTCATCATGCTGTCGGCGTCGCCTGAGAAGACGCTTTCGGGTTGCTCCTCGCGCTCTTCCTCGGGCTGCTCGAACGGATTCTCCGCCATTTCGGTCACTCCTACTCCGCGATTCTTATTCATTCTTGCGCTTACGAAGTTCTTCTTCCAGAGATTTCACCCGATTTTCGAGTTCTTTCACGGTGACTCCAAACACCTTCTGCGACTCGGCGAGGAGTTGCCGCGCGGCTTCGGCGTCCCTCCGATGACGGCCGCCCTCGTCTTCGGCCTCCTTCAGTTTCTTCTTCAGATGCTCCAGTTCCTCGTTCAGTTTCGCCGCACGCGTCGCACTCGACGCCAGCGTCTTCACCTCACTCGTGAGTCGCTCGTTCTCCTTCTGCAGTTCTTCATAGTATCCATAAAGGATCCGATAGTTCTCCTGAAGTTCTTCCAGTTCCTTCTTCACCTGCGCCGCCTCGGCCGACGAGCCGGAGTCGGACGCGGCGAGTTTCCTTGTGAGTTCGCTGATGCGTTCGCGCAGCCGTTTGTTCTCCTCCTCCAGCGCTTTGGAGTCGCCGCCGCCGCCGCCGGAGGCCAACTGTTCTTTCAGTTGCCTGTTCTGCTCGGTCAACTGCTGCAGTTTTATCTCGTAGTCGACCGCCCTGGCGATGAGACCGGAGTCGCCTTCGGCCTGCGCTTCGCGCATCATCTCCGCGACTATCTTTCTGATGTCCGAGAGGCGCAGGAAACGCATCTGCTGGGACTGTTTCTGTGGCGGCTGCTCCTGCCGTTCCACCGCGCCTCCCCTAACCCTTTATGACCCAGCGGAAGCCGGTCTTCGCGTACCCGCGCAAGGGGTAGAAAGCGAAGCGTCGGGTGGCCAGTCCCGGTCCGCCGGTTATCTCAGAGCATCCGCGGACTATGTAGAGCGACGCGTCTTCACTCTGATAGGGATGAAAGTCGATGACGTCCAGTTCCTTCTTGCCTTCCTCGTCGAGACACTTGATCTCTCCGTAGCGGGGATATCCGGGCGAGAGCAGATGCTGATAACGACTGTCGCCGGGCTTGTAACGGTCGCTCGTCCACTGTCCGCCGAAGCCGACCAGTTGGTAGATCCGCTCGTCGTTGAGGTGTCGCGCCGTCTTCTCCATCACGTTGTTGAACCACTTCTTCGCGTAGAGATTGGTGCCGTCCATGCCGAAGTACTGATGAAACTCGCCCTTGTGGCGGTCCAGCCACGGAAGGACGCTTTTCTTGCGGGGGTCGAGCCTGATTTCGGTCTTGCCCTCCAGCGGCTCCGGCGTCCAGGTCGCCGCGCACTCGTACTCCGCCTCGTTCGGAAGAGTGATCTGGCCGCGACGCGTGTCCAGATGATGATATTTGGTCAGCCATATACAGAAGGCGAGCGACTCGTAAAGCGTCACCCAGACCACCGGTCTGTCGAGCCAGTGAACCTCTCCGGGCGCCGCGCCGCCGTGCTTGCCCTCCGGCGAGTCCCAGTCGCGCGGGTACAGCACCATGTGCAGCGGAATGGGTTTGTCTATCGCGCCGATCTGCTTGCACGCGGCCACGAAGCGCCGCAGAAACACCAGCGGCTCCACTATGTGCGCTCCCTTCTGCAGAGCCGAACGAGTCTTCGCGTCCGCCATCTCGGTGTAGCCCATCTGCGACGCCTTCACCAACTTGCCGAGATCGCTCCTGAATTCTTTCATGTCCGAGTACGGCGAAGTCAGTCCGCTGCCGCCCCAGGCGAAAATGTCCTCCGTGTCGGCGCTCGCTATTACGTTGCGAAGCCTGTACTTCACGAACGCGAACACCCTCTCGTACAACTCCTCTTCGGGAAGCGCGACCCGCCCTTCCGTCCGCTCCACCACGCGACGCATCTCGTAGCGGAGAGAGTCCACGTAGGCGTCCACGAAGGTCCTGCATCCCTGATAGTCTTCGCGTTGCTGCTCCACGCGCTCGGTCACCGTCTTGTAGTAGGTCTCCGCCTGACTGATCCGGTAGAGTTCGCTCCACGCCGCCTCCCACAGGTCCCACGAGTTGTAGTTGATGGGCTGCGTGTTCTTGATGCCGCTCTGCACGAATATCGCGTACTCCCTGTTCGTCACCATGAACTGGCCGATGCGGAACTCGCCCACGTGGGTCCAGACTATCGGCGTGGACGCCAGTAGATTGTCCATGTTCAGCCGCCTGAGACGATCTTTCTTCTTCGTCTCCTCGTCGAGATAGGCGTAGTCGGCGCCGAGAGGGAAGACGGTCTCCGGCACCGTGACGGAGCGCTGCTTTATGTAGTCCCAGGACAACACCTCACTGGCCATACGAACTTCCTCGAACACCCACTCATGATAATAATAGCAGCCCCGCCGCGTCCAATCAAGCCGCAAATGAACGCCCGCCGTGGAGGCGGCGCGGGCTTCTTGGAAGACAACTCGCGATTTTTCTTTGAAGCGGCTCGAGCGCCGCGATACTGGTCGGCGGGGAACAATGGAGGAGAGGCGAGTGGAGCATTACTTTTGTGATGAGATACTCACCGAAGACCTGAAAATGCTGCGCCATACCGCACGCGACTTCGCCGAGCGCGAAATACGACCGACCATGGAGGAGGACGAAAAGGAGCATCGGTTCCGTCCCGAACTGGTCCGCAAAATGGCGGAGTTGGGTTTCTTCGGTTGCGTCATCCCCGAGAAGTACGGCGGCATGGAGATGGAGAACGGGTTCTGGGCGTCCTGCGTGCTCGCGGAGGAGATCGCGCGCGTCAGCGCCTCGTGGGGGCTTCCGTTCAACCTCCAGTGCTTCGGCAGCGCGCTTCCCATACTCCGCTGGGGAAACGAGGCGCAGAAGAGCCGCTACATCCCCGCGCTGGTCTCCGGCGAGAAACTGGGCTGCTTCGCCATAACCGAGCCGAACTCCGGCTCCGACGTCGCCTCGATGCGCACCTTCGCCAAAAAGGACGGCGACTCCTACGTTCTGAACGGCCAGAAGATGTGGATATCGGGCGTGCCGGCCGCCGACGTGGGCGTCGTTTTCGCCTACACCGACCGCGAGGCCAAGCATCGCGGCATATCGGCGTTCATCGTCGATATGAAGGAGACAGAAGGCGTGATGATGAAGGCGATCGAGACGAAACTGGGGCTCTTCTGCGCGCCGACCGGCGAGATCGCTTTCGAGGACGCGAGAATTCCGGCCGAGGCGCTTCTCGGCAAGGAAGGCGACGGCTTCAAGATATGCATGGCGCTTCTCGACAACACGCGACTCTCCTGCGCGAGCCGCGCCGTCGGCGTCGGTCGCGCCGCGCTCGAGGAGTCCACGAAGTACGCTCTCGAGCGCACGCAGTTCGGCAAGCCCATAGCCGAGTTCCAGATGATACAGTCCCAACTGGCGGAGATGTTCGTGGAGAACCAGGCCGCGCGGCTCCTGTTGTGGCGCGCCGCGCAACTCGCCGACAGGGGCATGCGTTGCACACTCGAGGTCTCGACCGCCAAGTACTTCGCCGCCGAGGCCGCCGTCCACGCCGCCAATCTCGCCATGAAAATATTCGGCTCCTACGGCTACTCCACGGAGTATCCCGCCGAGCGTCTCCTCAGGGACGCCAAGAGTTACCAGGTCGTCGAGGGCACCAGTAACATTCAGAAGTGGATCGTATCCATGTATCTGACCGGCAAACGTGAGATGAAACGCTGACCTTGGGAGGGTGCGGACATGAGCGACGAGATGCTCGCCAAGATCAAGGAAATAGAGGACCTCAGGGTCAAGATCAAGGCAGGCGGCGGCCCCGAGGCCATCGAGAAGCAGCACAAGCGGGGCAAGATGACCGCCCGCGAGCGGATCGACTATCTGTTCGACCCGGGCACTTTCGTGGAGTTCGACGTCTTCGCCAAGCAACTGGGTCGCGACTACGGTCTCGACAAGAGATTCGTGCCGGCCGACGGCGTGGTGACCGGCTACGGAAGGATAAACGGCCGTTACGCGTTCTGCTACTCCGAGGACTTCACGGTGATCGCCGGCACGTTCGGAGAGATGCACGGCCGCAAGGTCTGCAAGACGGTCGATCTCGCGCGGCGGTTCGGCTGTCCCGTGATCGGCATAAACGACTCCGGCGGCGCCCGCGTGACCGAGGAGATGGGCGCGCTTTCCGAGTATGGACAACTTTTCTACCGCCACTCCCGCACTTCCGGGGTCGTGCCGCAGATAGCCCTCATCATGGGACCCGTCGCCGGAGGGCAGGCGTACTCGCCGGCGCTCATGGACTTCATCTTCATGGTCAGGGATTCTTCTTACATGTTCATCGCGGGTCCGCCGCTGGTGAAGGCGGTGGTCTTCGAGGAGGTCTCCGTCGCGGAACTGGGCGGTCCGGAGATGCACGCCACCGTCTCCGGGGTCTCGGACCTGACCGCCGGGGACGACAAAGCGTGTCTCGACATCACCAAGTCGCTGCTGTCGTATCTTCCGTCGAACTGCGGCGAGAAGCCGCCGCGCGTTGAGACCGGCGACGATCCGATGCGCGCGTCCGAGGAACTGGCCAGGATAATTCCGGTCGATCCGAACAAGTCCTACGACATGCACGACGTGATAACGCAGATCGTGGACAACGGCGAGTTCTTCGAGATAAAGGCGGAGTACGCGCCGAACCTCATCGTCGGCTTCGCCCGGATGGGCGGCGACGTGGTCGGCCTGGTCGCCAGTCAGCCGAAGGTCATGGCCGGCGCGCTCGACTACAAGTGCTCGCAGAAAGGCGCGCGTTTCATTCGCTTCTGCGACTGCTTCAACATCCCGCTGGTCACGTTGCAGGACGTGCCGGCCTTCCTCATCGGCACCCAGAGCGAGCGCAACGCCATAATCCGCCACGGCTCCAAGTTGCTCTACGCCTACTCCGAGGCGACCGTTCCGAAGATAACCGTGGTGCTGCGCAAGGCGTACGCGGGCGGCTATCTGGCGATGTGCTCGAAGGATCTCGGCGCCGATTTCGTCTTCGAGTTGCCGGTCGGCGAGATCTGTCTGATGGGGCCGCCGGGCGCCGTCAACATCCTTTTCCGCAAGGAGTTCAAGAAGGCCAAGGAGGAGGGCCGCGATCCCGAAGAGGTGCGCAGGAAGCGGCTCAAGGAGTTCTACGACAAGTTCGTCAACCCCCTCTACTCGGCCGGTCTGCAGCACGTGGACGACGTTATAGATCCGCGCATCATGCGGCCGACGATAATCAACGCTCTTCGGGTCTGCGCCGGCAAGCAGGACGAGTTGCCGAAGAAGAAGCACGGCAACATGCCGATTTGAGGGAGCGGAAGTGGTCTGGACGCTGATGTTGGTGTCGGCGCTGGTTTTCACCGGACGGGTGGTCGACTCCGACGGCGGACCCGTCGAAGGCGCGACCGTCGAGTTGCGCGACACGCGCGGCGGCGCCGAAGACGCCGAAGGAGTGCCCTACGCGACTTCCGTCAGGAGCGGTCCCGACGGCGCTTTCGCTCTCGACGTCGAAAGACTTTCCGCCGGCGAAGGCGGACTGCCGCCGGGCGAGTACGCGCTCTCGATCAGGGCCGCCGGCCGTGTCGTGCGAACCGTCGCCGTCGAGGTCGCTCGAGACGAACTGACGATTCGCTGGCGCGCGCTCACGCCCGACGGCGAGAAGACGCGCACGGAACATCTGCGCCTGGAAAACGTGAAAAGGTTTGATTTGGGAGACCTTGAACTTAAAAGTTACGGCTACGGTCTGGTCGTGACACTTTTGGGAGTTGGCGGAGTCTTCGTGATACTCGCCGTCCTGATAGGCTTCCTGCGACTGAGCGGCGTGGTCCTCCGACGCGTCGCGGACAAGTCCTCTGGAGGAGGGGCATGATGGGCAAAGAAACATCCGTTACCGTTCCGATAGTCGGAAAGGTGGTCAAGGTGCTGGCCGCCGCCGGCGATCGCGTGAATGAGAACGATGAAATCGCTACTATAGAGGCCATGAAGATGGAGATGCCGGTGGTCGCGCCCGTCGCCGGCGTCGTGAAGGAGGTCCGCATACAGCCGGGACAGGTGATCCAGTCCGACACGGTGATCGCCACGATAGAGCACGAATAGTTCCGCCCGGCCGTCGGTCGTCCTCGTCCTTCCCGGCGGACGAAAGAAGACGCCGCGGGAGGCCCCGCGGCGTCGTTCGCGTCTTTTGCGCGTCTTCGGCGTGCGTATCCGCTACTTGCCGAGAATTCCCTTTCCGGAGTAGATGTCTTTCGGTATACGCACCAGCGGCGTGGTGGCTTTTTTGAGGAACAGGATCGCCCAGCAGGTGTCGGGAATGGGCCCCGAGGTGCCTGAGCCGGCCTCCCAGGAGCCGTCGGGCCGCTGCGCCGACATCAGATGGCGTGCGCCTTCGGTGTACCAGTCGTGTTTGCCCAGTCTCGGTATCAGTCCGAGAATGCCGACGCGTTCGAGACCGTAGAGATAGTAGTAGTGGTGCAGCGCGCCGCGATTGGCGTCCTGTCCGTCCTTGCCGCCCGGATACATCTTGCCGACGGGATTGTTGCTCACCGTGAAGTGATGCGCCAGCCACGCGGCGCCGTCGCGGATCGCCTGGTTCACACGCTTCTGCAGCGCTCTCCACGCCGGCCTGCCCTCGAGCGCGCGTTTGCAGACGCACAGCGCCGCGACGCCGCTCGTCGTCATCGCGCCGGTTATCATCTTGCGCCACGCCGCTCCCTGGGTGTCGTTGTACATGTAGCACCATCCGCGGGCGTACATCTTCTTCTTCTCGCCCTTGAATATCTGGTCCTGACTCTGGCGTACCACCGTCGTGCGGATCTTGTCGCGATCCTCTTTGATGCCGACCTTCTTCAGTTCGCGCTCCATCTTCGTCACGCGCTTGACGAGGTCGCGCTCCACCTTCCTGAGTTCCCTGAAACTCTTGTCCGCCGCGGGCACGGGGAACCAGTCCACCTCGGGTCCGTCTTTCTCCTGGCACTCGACGAAGTACTTGGCGATGTTGTTGTAGACCTCGTCGGGAACGGGAATGCGCCTGCGCAGCGCCACCGAAAGCGCCAGTATCGCGTACTGCGTGTTCGACGCGTCCTCGCCATTCGGCGGATAACGCCAGACGCGTCCGTTGGTGCGATTGGCCACCAGCCAGTCTATCAACTCCTTCAGTTTCTTCACGTCCGCCGGATTCCATCTCTTCATGTCCTTGGCCGGATCGTACTTGTCGATGTCCACCACACGCGTCATGCCCTTTTCGTGTTTGTGCTCCTTTCTCGCTTTCTTGCCCGCGCGCTTCTTCGCCAGCGCCTCGTAGAGCGCGTCCAGCGCGAGAATGTAACAGGAGACCGCGTAAGTGTACTTGTAAGGCAGTTTCTCCAGATACGCGAATCCTTTCTTTATCGCGGGATGCTCGGGATCGACGCCGCCCTTGAGCAGGGCGAACAACACCAGCGCGGTGGAGCCGTCGTATATCGGCGGATCCACCTGCAGCACGAACGGTCCCTGCGTGTTGTAGAGCCACTGGCCTTCCGATCCCTGCTGGCTGATGAGCCAGTCACAGCCCTTCTTCACGGCGGCCTTCATCTCCTTGTCGGTGACTTCCTGCGCGAAGACCCCGGCGGTCAGAGACAGCAAAACCACGAAAACTGCCCAGCGCATGCCCGGATACCTCCAAAGGGTCCCCATCCATCATTACGATACCCGTCTCGGAGGGATTCTATTCCGTTCTAAGGCGACGCGCAAGGAATTTACTCTGCGACCAGCCCCGCGAAGCCTGTGAATGCGAGCGCCATCATGGACGTGCAGACGAACGCTATGGGCGCGCCGCGCAACGGTTTGGGAACGGCCGCGATCTCCAGGCGCTCGCGGATTCCCGCCATCAGGAGCATCGCCAGTGTGAAACCGAGGCCGGCGGCGAAGCCCTGCACCGTCGCTTTCAGGAAACTCAACTGCAGGGGCGCGCCTTCGCCGTAGTTGCCCCAGAACGTCTGCGCGTTCAGCACCGCCACGCCCAGCACCGCGCAGTTGGTGGTGATAAGCGGCAGATATATGCCGAGAGAGTCGTACAGCGCCTTGGACGACTTGCGGATGAACATCTCCACGAACTGCACCAGCGCCGCTATCGTCAGAATGAAGATCAACGTTTTCAGGATCGGAAACAGATTGAACTGCTCCGGTTTGTAATCGCCGAACAGACGCGCTATCTGATAGAGGATGTTCGTCTTGTAAGGCGCCAGGAGGAGCAGATGCAGCAGCCATGTGACCGCCGAGGCCATAGTCATCACGAACGTCACCGCCATGCCCATGCCCAGCGCCGTGTCGGTCTTCTTCGAGACGCCGATGAACGGACACAGACCCAAAAACCTCGCCAGCACGAAGTTCTTGACGAGGATCGCGCTCACTATCAGCGTGACGAACTCCATTCCGACTCCTCCTTACGGATCGAGGAGGGCGGCGTCACGATCCGCCGCCGCTCTCTCCTTCGCCGGCCGCTTCGCTTCTCGCCCGCCGCTCCGCGGCCAGTTCGGCCGCCGTCGCGCTCTGCAGGACGTGCGCCGCGCGCGACCTCTTCTGCGCCGCACGCATCCGGCCCCACTGAAACAGTCCCAGCAGAAGTCCTATCAACAGAAACGCGCCCACCGGCTGTATCATCACCTTCGCCGGCAGAAGCACCCGTTCCATTCCCTCTTTCGTCCAGACCGCCAGCGGCAGGCCCCATATCGAGCCGTTGCCGACTATCTCGCGTACGCCGCTGATTATCACAAGCGCCAGCAGAAAACCGAGTCCGCTGCCGATGCCGTCCGCCATCGACAGTCCGACGCCGTTCTTGGAGGCGTAAGCCTCCGCGCGGCCCAGTATGATGCAGTTGACCACGATGAGCGGTATGAATATCCCCAACTCCTTGTGCAGCGCGGGCAGATACGCCTCCAGCACCAGGTCCACGATGGTGACGAAAGTCGCGATCACCACGATGAAGCACGGAATCCGCACGCCGCCGGGGATGTAGTTGCGCAGCAGCGATATGATGACGTTGGAGCCGACCAGTACGAACGTCGCGGCGAGCGCCAT
>CAYPNR010000044.1:15445-19066 GCA_964412125.1 uncultured Planctomycetota bacterium
CACTCTTTCGCCTCTTTTGATCTCCCCGCGCTCGAGCATTCCCACAAGTCCGCCCGCCGCCTTCGCGGTGTAGACCGGATCCAGTATCAGTCCCTCCTCCGCGGCGAAGCGACGGATGGTCCCGAAGAGTCGCTCGTCGACCATACCGTATCCGCCGGCGTCGTAGCCGTCCACTATGAGCACGTCCTCGGCCGTCAGGCGCATATCGACTCCGAGCAGGTCGGCGCAGCCGCGGGCTATGGACAGCGTCTCGGCGCGCAGCCGCCCGGTCGGCTCGCCGGTGTTGACGCCGACGACACGCGCGTCCAGGCCGGACGCCCTCACTCCGACCAGCAGCCCCGCCGCGGTGCCGCCGGAGCCGGTCGCGAAGAGTATGACGTCGAACGGCGAGCCGGTTTTTCTGACGTGGTCGGCTATCTCCGCGGCGCAGCCCGCGTATCCGACCGCGCCGAGCGGCATCGAGGCGCCGGTCGGCACCCAGTACGGCTTCCGTCCCGAGGCGGCCAGTCCGCTCATCACCTCTTCTCTGACGCGGTCGAAGTCTTCGTAATAGGTTTCCGGCTCGACGAAGCGGATGTCGGCGCCGGCCAGTCTGTCCAGGAACAGGTTGCCGACCAGCCCGGGGGGCGGCCTGCGCAGGATCAGCGTGCAGCGCAGGCCGAGTCGCGCGGCCGCGAGCGCGCCGGCGCGCGCGTGATTGGAGTCCGCGCCGCCGCAGGTCACCAGCGTGTCGCAGCCCCGGTCCAGCAGGTCGCGGACGACGTATTCGAGTTTGCGTATCTTGTTGCCGCTCTCCGCGCCGCCGGTCATGTCGTCGCGCTTCGCGAACGCCTCCACGCCGAAGGCCGCGCTGAGCCGGTCGAGCCTGTGGACGGGCGTGGGCAGATTGGCGAGACGGACCTTCTCCGGGAATCGCATTTCCGCCGTCTCCTCGGCGTCACTTGTCCTTCGCCGTCTGCTTCTTCATCCGCGCTATGTCGTTCTTCAGCCGCTTCATCGTGGTGGGCGAAGTGTACGACTTCAGTTTTTTCGCCTTGCGGTTGTAGAAGTAGAGTCCGCTTCTGGTGCATTTCAGTTTCTTCAGAACGTCCTCTCCGGCGCTCTTGCGGTCCAGTTTCACGCACAGCACGCCTTCGACCGCCTCCGCGAACTCCTCCTGCGGAAAGAGATCCCATTCCAGCCACTGCGCGACCTTGCTGTCGGCGTCCTTTCCGGAGTCGTAGGAGTAGACCATTATCAGTTTCATGTCGCGTTTCTCGGCCTCGTCGATCGGATCGAGCACGCCTTCGGCCCAGAAAGGAGCGTCGGAGGCGCCGACCGTGCCGAGTTTCCGCGCGCCCTTCGTCAGCCAGCCTTTGAGCCACTCCTGCACCTGTTTGAGACTGTCGGCGAGATAGAACTCGATGGCGTGCGTCGCCTTGCCGCCGACCTCCTTCATGTCGGTGGTGACGCCTTCCTTCTTCAGCGTCTGATGGGCCTGTCGCGCGCCGGCGACGTTGACTATGTTGTCCTGAGTGTAGTGGAAGAAGAAGAACGCGAGGTTGTGCTCCTTCATCGTTTTGGCGTTGACGGTCGGACGACCGCCGATGGAGACGCCCGCGGAGAAGAGACGCGGAGCGCCCTGGAGGACGCGCGCCGCCGCCTCCGCGCCGGAGGAGTGACCGGCCACCGCGCACCTGCGCGCCGGCAGGCCGTACGCCTCGGCCAGTCGCTTCGCCAGAGAGGTCACCTGCTGGATTTCGGCCTGCGTCCACGCGTTGCCGGCGGCCTCCGGCGCCACCACCAGGTAGCCGGACTTTCCGAAGGCGTTCATCCAGCCGCTCCAGACGCCTTTGATGTCGTTTATGCCTCTCATTCCCGCGCCGTGGAGGCAGACGAGCAGCGCGCCGTTCCTGCCGAGCCGCTTGGGCACGTGCAGCACGTACTGCATTCCCTGCTCGGTCTTGAGGATGTGTGTGCCGGCCGGATACTTTTTCGGCCTGCCGCCGGCGACGAGCGCCGTCGCGACCAGCGCGGTCGCGAGAATTCCGTAAACGATCCGCATTTTCCCGTCCTCCATCAGGGCTGTCTCAATCCGTATTCCTTCATCTTGCGATAGAGCGTCCGCTCGCCGATGCCGAGCAGTCGCGCGGCGCGTCGCCGATTGCCGCCGACCAGCGCGAGCGTCTCGCGTATCGCCTGTCGCTCTATTTCCTCCAGAGGTCTGCCGCCGAGCGTCGGTGCCGCGCGCTCCACGTGCTCCGGCGCCTGCTCGACTATGTAGTCCGGTATCTCCTTCGTCGTCAGCACCGGCGAACGCGCCACCGCCACCATGCTCTCGACGCAGTTGCGCAACTCGCGGACGTTGCCCGGCCACCCGTAGCGGCGCAGCAGCGACAGCGCTTCCGTTTCTATGACGTCGACGCGCTTGCCGTATTCTGCGGAAAAGAGTTTGAGAAAGTGCTCGATCAACAGGGCGATGTCGCCGCGACGCTCCCGCAGCGGCGGAATCCTCACGCGTACCACCCGCAGCCGCCAGTACAGGTCCTCACGGAACGCGCCGTCCTTGACCATCGCCTCCAGGTCGCGATGCGTCGCCGCGACCAGTCTGGCGTCCACGCGCGTCGGCACGTTCTCGCCCAGGCGGACGACTTCGCGCTGCTCGATGGCCCGCAACAGTTTCGCCTGCAGCGAGAGCGGTATGTCGCCGACCTCGTCGAGAAAGAGTGTGCCGCCGTCCGCCGCCTGAAAGCGACCGGCCCGCTCGCCGCGGGCGCCGCTGAAAGCGCCCCTGGTGTGTCCGAACAGTTCGCTTTCGAACAGCGTCTCCGGCAGCGCGCCGCAGGCGACCGGCACGAACGCTCCCGTTCTGCCGGAGAGTCTGTGAATCAGACGCGCCACCATCTCCTTTCCCGTGCCGCTCTCGCCGGTTATGAGGATCGTCGCGGCGGTGGGCGCCGCCTGTCGCACGCTCTCCAGAACGCGTTGCATGCTTTCGCAGCGACCGACGATCTCGTCCCGGCCGGAGCGGCGCCCCAGCGCGTCCTCGAGTTCGCGCTGGCGTCGCAGCAACTCGCCCTGCTGCAGCGCCTTGCCGACCACCGCCTGCACCTCCTCCTCGTCCACCGGTCGGAAGACGTACGCCACCGCGCCGCGGCTCAGCATGTCCACCGCCTCCGAGATCGCGCCGTAGGGGACGACCAGCACCAGTTGCGCGACGCCCGGCGCGCTCTCCAGCAGCGCCAGCAGTCGCTCGCCGGAGAAGCCGCGTCTGCCCACCTCGGCCAGTATCACGTCCGCCTTCTCGCGCCTGAGCAGCGAGCCGGCGTCCTTGAGCGTCGAGGAGAGAAAGGTGCGCAGCCCCATCCGCTCCAGTATCTCCGCGCGTCTCTCCGCCTCGCGCTCCTCACGACACAGGACGAGCGCCGCTTTCTTCATCTCCGCACCTTCGCCAGCGCCGCCGACGCCCTTCGAACCGCTTCGTCCACGTCTTCCTTCTCGAAGATCAACGCCGGCCGCAGTCGTATGCTCCGCGGGCCGCAGGTCAGCGTGGCCCAGCCCGCCTCCCACGCGGCATCCCTGAACGCGTCGCGGGTCGCGCCGTCCGGCAGGTCGAACGCTATGAACATGCCCCTGCCGCGT
>CAYPNR010000045.1:0-18978 GCA_964412125.1 uncultured Planctomycetota bacterium
CTGCTCGGCGTCGAGCCCGTGGAGATGCGGTGCGGGAGGTTCCCGGACGGCGAGGTGGACGTGAAGATAGAAGAGGACATGAGGGGCGCCGACGTCTTTGTCATACAGCCGACGTGCCCTCCCGTCAACGAGAACCTGATGGAGTTGCTGGTGCTGCTCGACTGCCTGAGACGCGCCTCGGCGGCGCGTATGACCGCGGTGATACCGTATTTCGGCTACGCGCGACAGGATCGCAAGGCGGAGGGTCGCGTTCCCATAACCGCGAAACTGGTGGCGAATCTCATAACCACGGCCGGCGCCCACAGGGTCCTGACCGTCGATCTTCACGCGGCGCAGGTCCAGGGCTTCTTCGATATTCCGGTCGACGAACTGTGGGCGTTCAAAACTTTCCTGCCTTTCATCAAGGAGACCGTCTCCGGTCCGGTGTGCGTTTTGAGTCCGGACGTGGGCGGTGTCAAAATGGTGAGAGAGTGGTCGAAGAGGATGGGATGCGACCTCGCGCTGGTCGACAAACGTCGCGTGAGCGGCTCGGTGACCGTCTCCTACCACCTGATCGGCGAGGTGAGAGGCAAACACGTGGTGATAGTGGACGACATGATAGCGACCGGCGGAACGGTGGCGGCCGCGGCGGGAATAGCGATGGAGGAAGGCGCCAGAGGCGTGGTGGTCTGCGCCACGCACGGGGTGTTCATCGACGGAGCGGTCGACCTGCTGAAGGAGGCGCCGATAGAAACCGTCGCGGTCACCGATACCGTGCCGCTTAAGGTGTCGTGGGAGCGGGTCAGAACGCTGAGCGTGGCGCCGCTCCTCGCGGAAGCCATACGGCGCATTCACGAGGACCGCTCCATAAGCGAGATGTTTTCGTAAGGGGCGTGGGCCGTGGGAGAGGTGGAACTGCCGGCGGAGACGAGAAAAGAGACGGGCACCCGCAGCGCCAGACGACTGCGGAAGCGGGGCAGGTTGCCCGCCGTGGTGTACGGACGCAGTATGGAGCCGCACAGCCTCGAACTCGAAGCCTCCGCCGTGGAGGAGGTGCTGCACAAGGGAACGCGGCTCGTCAGAATAAAGGCCGAGAACGCCGAGTACGACGCCGTCATACAACAGGTGCAGTACGATCACCTGAACGATCAGGTGCTTCATGTGGACTTCCATCGCGTGTCGCTGAAGGAGAAGATAACGATAAGAGTACCGGTCGAGACGCGAGGCGAGCCGAAGGCGGCGCCCGGGACGGGAATACTGGAGAGACACCTGGACGAGTTGGAGATAGAGTGCGTGGCCGCGGAGGTGCCGGACAGGATAGAGGTGGATGTAAGCGGCTTGAATGTCGGCGATGTTATCCACGTACACGATCTCGACGTGGGCGAGGGAATCAAGATTCTGCATGAGATGGACGAGGTCGTCGTCAGCATGATGGCGCCGGCCGCGGAGGCGGAGGCGGAAGAGGAAGAGGTCGAGGAGAAGGCGGAAGAGGCGGAGCCGGAACTCGTACAGAAGCGCGCCAAGAAGGAGCAGGAGGGCGCCGAGGAGTAGGCTTTGCGTAACAGGTGAAGGAGTCGGCGCTATGGCCGAGGCGAGACTTTACGAAGGAATGTTCATAGTGGACATGAACACCGTCGGCACCGACGACAGGGCGGTGCGCGGCGTGGTGCAGCGACTGATAGACAAGCACGGCGGAACGGTGGTGGTGAACAAGCGGTGGGCCGAACGCGAGTTCGCCTATCCGATAAGGAGACAGATACGCGGAATATATCAACTGACCTACTTCAAGTGCGAGCCGGAGGTCGTGGCGAAGATAAAGAGAGACTGCTGCTTGAGCGACGAAATACTGCGGGTTATGATACTTCGACGCAAGGCGATTCCCGAACGGGTGGTCCTGCCCGACGGAAAATGGATGGAACTGGTCGAGAGTCGGCCTCCCGAGCCGGAGAAGCCCCGCGAGGCGGATGTCGGCGGAGAGAGCGACGCTTCGGCTGAGACGCGGGAGGCCGAAGGTTCTGTTCCGCCCGTCGCGGAGACGCCCGGCGGCCGTGAGGGCGACGCCGCGGACGACGGCGGCGCGGCCGGCGAAGGTCAAGGAAGTGAATCTGCGGAAGCGACGGACACATAGAGGTTTTTGCGAGGATTTCTGCAATGGCGTATCTGAACCAGGTGTTTCTGATCGGCAATCTGACGAGGGACCCAGAACTGCGGTACACTCCGAGTGGTACGCCTGTGGCGAACTTTTCGATCGCCATAAACCGCGTCAGGACCGGAGCGGACGGACAGAGGCACGAAGAGACGACGTTTGTGGACATCGAGGCGTTCGGCAAGAACGCCGACGCGTGCAACGAGTATCTGTCCAAGGGCAAGACGCTTTTCGTGCAGGGCAGACTTCGCTATCGCGTCTGGGAGACGCCCGACGGTCACAGACGGAACAAATTGAGCGTCGTGGCGGAGCGTGTACAGTTCATCGAGAGGGGACGCTACGCTTCCCGTAAGGCGCGTGAAGAGATGTCTCGCGAGGAAATGGGAAGAGAGTCGCAGGTCGAGCGGAAGGACGTCGGTGAGAGCGCCGCCACCAGCGACATCGATTCGCCGTATTAGGAGGTGGAGGGGGATCATGGCCCGCAAGAGGCTGCTGTCCCGTTTCGGCAGAACGAGATGTCGTTTCTGTCGGGAGGGGATAAAAGAGGTGGACTACAAGGACGTCGAAAACCTGAGGCGTCTTCTGACCGCCACGGGGAAGATGTTCTCCCGCAAGAGGAGCGGCAACTGCGCGCGTCACCAGCGTCATGTGCGCCGCGCGATAAAGCAGGCCCGCGTCCTCGCACTCCTGCCGTTCTCCGGCGCGCATTCGAGAGCGGCTCTGTAGCGTCGCCGTCCCTGCGGGGGCTTTGGAGGAGGTTCGGCTTTGCGTGTGATTCTCAGGGTGCACGCTCAAGGGCTCGGCAAGCCCGGCGATGTGGTGGAGGTGAAGCGGGGCTACGCCAACAACTATCTGGTGCCCTACGGAATCGCCTATCCGTACACGGAGGAGAACGCACGGCGCGTGGAGGCGGAGAAGAAGCGAATGCATCAGCAGTACGAAGCGCACATCGGTCGGATGGGCGAACTCAGAGAGGCTCTCGAGACGACCTCATGCACCATAACGGTTCGCGCGACCGAGGACGGCAAACTGTTCGGCTCGGTCACGGCCGCTTCCATAGCGCAGGAGTTGCAGTCGCGCGGCATGTTCGTCGAGGAGGAGATGGTGCTGCTGGAGGCGCCCATAAAGGAGTTGGGCGTCTACGAGGTATCGGTCCGCTTGGCCGAGGGGATAGAAGCGCGTCTGAGACTGTGGGTCGTCGAGCAGGAAGAGAAGGAGGCGTCGACGGGAGAAGGCTAACCGGCGACGGTTTTCGGGAGGGGGATATGGAGGCCATGCAACCGCCCTCGAGTCGCGAGGCGGAAGCGGCGCTCCTCGGCGCCGTGATGCTGGACCAGAGCGCCTATTACGCGGTTTGCGATCTCGTCGAGCCGGGAGACTTCTACGAGCCGCGTCACGAAAAGATATTCTCCACCATTCGCGCGGTGGAGGCCGAAGGCGGCGCTTTCGATGTGGTGGTGGTGGCCGAGCGCCTTCGCGCGGAGGGCCGTCTCGACGAGGTCGGCGGAGTCGCCTACATCGCCTCCCTTGTGGAGGCGACGCCCGAGTCGAGTCACGCCGAGCAGTACGCCCGTATCGTGAAAGAGAAGGCGGTGCTGCGCAACCTGATTTCGGTCTGCGGCAACGTTCGCGCGCTCGCGCTCGAGCAGCGTCTGGAGGTCGACGAGATTCTTGAGAGGGCGGAACGCGACATTTTCGCGATCGCCCGTCATTCGCTGCTCACCGAGCCGATGAGCGTTCGGGACGTGCTGATGCAGACCTTCGAGCGCCTCGACGAACTCGCGCAGTCCGGCGAGCGTCACGTGGTGGGCGTGGGAACGGACTATCACGATCTGGACGCGATGCTGGGCGGACTTCAGCGGAAAGACCTGATAATTCTCGCCGCCCGTCCGTCGGTGGGCAAGACGACGCTGGCCTTGAATCTGGCGGAGCGTATAGGGGTGCGCTCCAAGAAGCCGGTGGCGATATTCTCGATAGAGACGTCTTCGGAGAAGGTGGCGGAGAATCTGTTGTGCATTCATCAGCGACTCAATCCGACGAAGATGCGACGCGGCATGTTGAGCGGCGCGGAATACGAGCGTCTCTCCATGGCCATGGGCGAGATATCCGAGTCGCCGATATTCATAGACGACACCACGCATCTCACGCCGCTGCTCCTCAAGTCGAAGACCCGCAGGCTCAAAGCGCGGGTCGATCTGCAACTGATCATAGTGGACTACCTGCAGTTGATGGACGTGCCGGGCGGACGCGAGAACAGGCAGCAGGCGGTGGCCGAGATATCTCGTCATCTCAAGGCGCTGGCGCGGGAGTTGGACGTTCCCGTTCTGGCGGTTTCGCAATTGAGACGCGCCGCCGAGGAGCACGGACGTCCGAGGCTGTCGGACCTTCGGGAGTCCGGCGCCATAGAGCAGGACGCCGACGTGGTGCTTCTGCTGCACCGGCAGGACTATCAGGAGGGCCATCCGATAAGCAGGGGCGAAGCGGAGTTGATAATAGCCAAGCAGCGTCACGGGCCCACCGGAACCGTCCGCCTCCACTATGATTTAACCTGTCTGCGTTTCGAAAGTGCGGGACGTGCCGATGCGATCGCCGACGAGATGGTTTACGAAGATCTCAGCACTTAGTTCTGTGCTGCTGACCTCGGCGCTTTTCGCCGGTGCGCCCGTGGGCCGTCTCGACGTCGAGATTCTTCCTCCCGTTCTGCCGGACGGAACGCGTATACCCGTGGACCGTGAGGAGGCGGCGAGGGTGCGTCTTCTGGTGCTCGGCCACGTCAAGACCCGCGCCGGAGCGCCGTTCTCTCCTCGCGTTCTCGACGCCGATCTCAAGCGTCTCGCGCGTCTGCGTCGGTTTTCGGTCCGCGCCTCCACTCGTGTCTCGCCCGACGGCACCGTCATCGTCTCTTTGCGTGTCAGACTGCTTCCGGTGGCCGAGGAGGTGGTCTTCTCCGACCCGGAGGGCGGCACCGTCTCGGTTCCGGACGAGGTCGTCTACGCGCTCGGCGCGCGTCAGGGCGAGTATCTGAATCCGTATCTTCTCTCGCAGGACGCCGAGCACATACGTCGTCATTTCCTGAGCGAAGGCTATCCTTTCGTCGGCGTCACCCACCGTCTCAGATGCGTGGAGGGCGGCGTCTCGGTGCGGTTCGTCATCGACACCGGTCCGTTCGTGACCATAGCGGCGATAACTTTTGTCGGCAATCGGCATTTCGACTCCGACGCACTTTACGGCGAGATAGACAGTCGCGTGCGAACGACGCTGCGCTCGATCTTCGGCGGCGGATACTACGTGGAGAGTCGACTCAAGAAGGACGCGCTGGTCGTACGCGATCTGTACCGCTCCGCTGGCTTTCTCGACTGTCGCGTCACGGTGGAGAGAAAGATAAGCAAGAAGGAAGGCTGCGCTTTGGTGCTCTTCAGGATATCCGAAGGCGAGCGCTACCGGGTGGGGTCGGTCGGCACGGAAGGCGTCTCGGACGAGCACGAGGAGAAGGTACGCGGACTCATCGAGACGGAGGCGGGAAAGTTTTTCGACGGAAAGACGGTGAGTCGCGACGCGGAGAGGATACGCAAGTACTACAACGGAAAGGGTTTCATCACGGCGGTGGTGAAGCCGTACTGGACGGTGGGGGCGCGCGGCTCCGCGGTGAAGGTGGTCTTTCAGGTGAAGGAAGGGCCGCGTATGCGGCTGAGACGCGTGTTGATACGAGGCAACTACAGGACGCGCCACGAGGTTATCCGCCGGGAGTTGACGGTCTATCCCGGCACGTGGTGCGACACCAACGCGTTGCGGGACTCCATCCAGCGCGTCCGTCGCCTGCGCTTTCTGAACGTGGTCGGCGTCGAGTTTCTCGAGACGGGCAAGGCCGACCAGCGCGACCTGCTGCTCACGCTCGAGGAGATCCGCGCGAGTCAGTTCAACTTCGGGTTCACCTACTCCGACGTCGGTCTGCAGGGCCTTCTGGAGTTGGTCATACCGAACTTCGACGTCTCCGGTGTGCCGGTGTTTTTCGCCGGCATTCTTTCCGGCGAGTGGCACGGCAGACGACTGCTCGGCGCCGGACAGCAACTCTCTCTTCGTCTCCAGCCCGGCCGGACGATGTCGATATATCGTGTGCGTTTCGTGGAGCCGCACCTCTTCGGCACGGACAATCGTTTCATCCTCGGTCCGGAGTTCTCGCGTTCCGTCTGGACGGAGTGGACTCACGAGAACGCCTCTTTCCTTCTCGGTTTCGGTCGGCAGTTCTCACGCTCGTTTCTTCTGGATCTGACGTTGCAGTACAAGCGCACGACCATAACCGACATATACACCTACGCGCCGCGCGACGTCTGGGAGGTGCAGGGCACCCGCGACCTGCACGCGGTTCGTCTCTCCGCCGTCTTCGACGACGCCAAGATAGACGAGCATTTCACGCTCTACAGCGGCGCGATAATGACCACCTCCGGCGAGTACGTCGGCGGACCGCTGGGCGGCGACGAGAATTTCTGGATCGGTCGTGTCTCCCTGCAACTGCTCTTTCCGGTCTGGCGGACCGCATCCCGACATCACGTGGTTTTTTCGCTGAAGGGCGTGGGCGGCTTCGCCCAGCCGCACGACCATCAGAAGAAGGTTCCCATATTCGAGCGTTTCTTCATAGGCGGCTCGACGCTGAGGGGCTTCTCCTACCGCCACGTCGGCCCGCGCGAGGGCGACTCGCACATCGGCGGCACCGTTATGACGCTTCTTTCGGCGGAGTTGAGCGCCCCCGTACCGGGGATGCGCGAGTATTTGAGATGCGCTTTTTTCCTGGACGCGGGCAATCTCGCCTACACGAAAGAGGACTACTATCTCGGCGACATTCGCGCCGCGGTCGGCTTCGGTTTCCGCATCCAGAGGCTCGGCGCCATGACCATACGACTGGATCTCGCCTGGCCCGTTCGTCGCATGCGCGGCGATCTGACGCAGGTCTTTCATTTCACGATGGGCGCGAATTTCTGAGAGGCGCCCGCCTCACTTCGGCGGCTCTTTCAGCGTCCACACGGTTATCACGCAGTCCTCCGAAGCCGAGGCGATCGCGCCGCCGTCCGGCCGCCACGCCACGCACCACACCGCCGAAGCGTGCGCGTAGTGCGTCGCCACAACCTTCCGCTCCTTGGTGTCCCATATCGCCACCGTTCTGTCGTCGCAGCCGAACGCCAGCCATCGTCCCAGCGGACAGAACGCGACCGAGCGGATGTGCATTCCGGTCGTTTTGACCACGGCGAGCGCCTCGCCGGTCCGCACGTCCCACAGTCGCACCGTTCCGTCTCCGCTGCCGGTCGCGAGAGTGTTTCCGTCGGGGCTGAACGCCACCGACCACACGATCGTCTGGTGACCGTGGAGGACGCGCAGACAACGCCCGCTCGCGACGCTCCAGATTCTCACGGTTCTGTCGCGTCTCGCCGAGGTGGACGCTATCAGTTTACCGTCGGGGCTGAACGCGACGGCCGGCATCCAGTCGCCGTGGCCGGACATTTTACGAACGATCCTGCCCGTCCGCGCGTCCCAGAGGTGCACGGTTTTGTCTCTGCCGCAGGTGGCGACCGTATGTCCCGCAGGCGCCCACGCCGCGCCCCAGACGGTGCCGTCGTGACCCGTGTACTGCAGCAGCGTTCTGTGTGTGCGCATATCCCAGATACGCGCGACGCCGTCGGCGCCGGCGGTCAACGCCAGTTTGCCGTCCGGGCTGACCGCCACCGAGCGGATGGCTTTTTCGTGTCCCTTCAGCACCGCCGCTTCCTTGCTCCGTTTCACGTCCCACAATCTCAGCGTTCCGTCTTCGGAAGCGGAGAGGAGAGTGCCGCCGTCGGGCGTCCAGGCGAGCGCCCGGACGACTTTCTCATGTCCTTTGAGGGAAGCGGCCATCGTGAGGTGTTTGTAGGGGTTTTCAGCGTATTCCAGCAGCGCCGCGGCCGTCGGATTACCCGGCGCCATCGCGCGCGCGGCGCGCGCGCGCGCCGCCGCCTTCGCCCACTCCTTCGCCTCCAGCAGTCGTCGCACGTCCTTCAGCAGCGCGTCCTGCCTCTTGAGGAAATCAAGTCTGCTCGCCAGGATCTTCACCTCCGGCTCATCCGGCGCCATCTCGCGCAGTTCCGCTATCGCCGACTCGGCGGCCTTCGGATTCCACTCCGACAGCGCTTTTCTTGCGCGCGCCGCCGCCGCGTCCTTCGCGCCCGCGAGTCCGCGCGCCGCGCCCGCGTCCGCCCCTATCCGCTTTTCCACGTCCGCGAGTTCCCGCACCCGTCGCCAGTCTCGCGTCTCCAGCGCTTCGGCGACGTCCTCCCTGAGCCGCTTGAGTACGTGGAGCCGAAGCAGTGTGAAGTCGTCTCCCTTTTCCTTTGCGACTCTCGGCCAGGCTCTCTCGAGCGCGGACCACCTGCCGGTGTCGGCCGCCGACAGAGCGTTGACCCACAACGACCTGGCTTCGGAACGGGACATCGCCAGCGCCTGAACGAGCCAGGCGGCCGCCCGCTCCAGCGGCGTCTCGGACCTCAAATGCAGCGTCACCCGCACACTCTCGCCGCTGCGCAGGTCCGTCATGGCGGCGTCGAGCACCAGTATGTCTCCGCGCATCGCGGCGCTTCCTTTGCTCAGCCAGAAGCGCGCGCCGCAGATCTCGCGCATCTTCAGGCGAAACATTGGTGTGCCGGCGGCGCCTTCCGACTCCGCTTTTTTCACGGCGGCTTCGCTTCTCTTCCGGTCGAGCACCTCCCATCGCTTCGACAGTGCGGATTCGACCACGGAGGTGACGACTCCGCCGTCTGCGGGCATCATCTCGACCGCGAACGGCGAGACGGCCACCACGTCCTTGCCGGGCAAGTTTCTCATGTCCTCAAGCAGTTTGCGCAGTTTCTTGATTTCGGGGCCGCCTGCCCATACGGATGCCGCTTTGTCGACGGCCTCCTCGGCTTCGGCGAGAGTCTCCCGCCACCTCAGCAGGGCTTCCGCGCGCTTGACCGCCGCGTCGTACTCGGCCAGCCTCTTCTGCAGACCGTCGAGCAGTCGCCTGGCCTCCGTCCTGTCCGGAAACGCTTTCAGTGCCTCGCGCAGCCGGAGAACGGCATCGGTCAGGCGCTCGGAGTCGACGGCCTTCTTCGCCGCCGCCATCGCGGTCGAGTATCGCTTCTCACGATCGATTCGTGACAGGATTCCGCGCAGGTCTTCGTTTTGCGGATCGAGACGCGCCGCCTCCTTCGCCGCCTCTTCGGCCTTCGTCACGTCGCCTTCTTCGAGTGCGCCGGTCGCCTTCTCCAGAAGAGCCGCGGCCCGCTCCCTGTCGAGTTTCTTCTGCAGCGCTCTGCCGGCGCGCGCTTTCAGGTCGTTGGCCTCGGCGTCGTCCGCGAACAGGGCGAGTGCGTCGTCGAGGATCTTGAGCGCGGCCTGCCAGCGCGACTTCTCGAACTCGCCGCGCGCGTTCTCCATCAACTGATGGAACTGCAAGCGGTTGCGGGCCTCCTGCGCCAGGGCCGCCGCTTCGGCCTGATCCGGCTGCAACTTGAGTGCGTTTTCGGCCGCGGCCAGCGCGGCTTTCCAGTCACGCGCCTCTTTCGCCCTCTGCGCTTCTCCGAGCGCCGCTTTGAAGGCGCTCTGCGTCTCGATGTGCCGCCACAGAAAAAGACCGGCGATCGCCAGCAGCGCGACGGCCGCCGCGACGAATATCGGCCACCGTCGCGCTGCGCGCGCGGGGCGTCCGTCGGCGCGAACGGTCGCCATGTCGGTCGCCGTGGCGGCTCCCGGGCCGAGAACCGTCGCCGCGTCGGCCCCCGGCCGCCTTTGTGTGGCCTGTTCCGAAACGCCGGTCGGCACGTAGCCCGAAAGAAAAGCCGTTCCCGCCTGTTCGCTTGTCTTGCGCTGCTCCACTATGACGCGCGTCACGGCGCGTCCGAGACGCACCATACGGTCCTTGTCCGCGGTCTTCTTCGCGCCGGCGCTCTCGAAGAACGCCTCGGAGAACTCGCTGACCGTGCTGTACCTCTCGTCCGGAGTCTTGGCCATGCACTTGCGAAGCACGTTCGTGAGCCGCTCCGCCGTCTCGGGAGTCAGTCCGAGTTCGTCGGCGTTCACGGGAGGCACCTGTTTTTTGAGGACCTGCACCTGAATTATTCCACTGTGGAAGGGCGGCCGCCCCGTAAGCATCTCGTAGACCGACGCGCCCACACTGTAGACGTCCGCGCGGCGGTCTATCTTCTCGCCGAGGATGTGCTCCGGCGCCATGTAGGCCGGCGTGCCGGCGACCTGCGTCTGACTTATCTTTGACATGGTCTCTTTCAGGCGCCGCGCGATACCGAAGTCCATCACCTTCAATACTCCCTTGCGGGTCAGCATGATGTTCTTCGGCTTTATGTCGCGATGAATGACGCGTCGCTCGTGGGCGTAGTCCAGCGCCGAAGCGACCTTCGGCAGAATATAGCCTATCTCCTCGATGGAGAACCGTCGTTCTTCTTTCCTGCCGGCCAGGGAGTGGATGTCCACGCCGTCTATGTACTCCATCACTATGAAGCAGAGGTTTCGGACGTGGTCCACCTCGAAGTTGTAGACAGCCGCGACGTTGTCGTGTCGCAGAATACGCGCGAGTCTGACTTCCTCCTTCATCCACTCGACGGCGCGCTCGTCCGCGGCCACCTCGGGCGGCAGCACTTTAATGGCGACGACCTCCGCGAGTTGCGTGTCCCGCGCCAGATACACCGCTCCCATTCCTCCCCGGCCCAGCAGCGACAGAGCCACGTATCGGTTCGCTATCACGCGCTCCGGCTCGACCGTGTCGATCTCGACCTTCACGCGCTCCTCCACGACGGCGCCGCAGGAGGGACACATCACCACCTCTTCCGGCAACTCGGCCTTGCATTCGGCGCATCGCCCCATGCCGTCTCCCCGAGATCGTCCGAGGCTAATTCTACACCGACGTTTCGAAAACCTCAAACCTTCCCCGACTCCGGCGCCGCGACGGCCGCCGTTTTGGGTTGAAAGCGGCATCGCGGCCTCACATACTGTTTTCGGTCGAGGTCCTGATTGGTGAGTCGAATGTGTTGCTGCTGTTGCCGGTCAGAGCGGAGCGAGCCGCGCCGAAGCCGTCGTGGTTCACTTTCGGTCTGGTCGGCGTCAACTGCCTCGTGACGCTTGTGCTCGTTGCTCTTCCGAAGGCGAAACTGGCGAGTGTCTGTCTTGCGCTCGGCTTCTCTCCGGCCAGACACACAGTGGTCTCGTTTCGACTTCTCACGTCGATCTTCCTTCACGCGGGTCTGTTGCATCTGGTCATAAACATGTTCGTGCTCTGCGTCTTCGGTCCCGCCGTCGAGGACGCTCTCGGCAAGGCTCGCTACGCGGCGGTCTATCTGCTCGGCGGAGTGGCGGGCGGACTGGTGCACAAGGCGGCGTACTGGTCCGACCCCACGCCGGTCGTGGGCGCTTCCGGAGCGGTCTGCGGCCTGCTCGGCGTCTACTTCTCGCTGTTTCCGCACAACAAGGTCACGGTGTTTGTGATGTTCGTCTACTACATTCGGCTCTTCAAGTTGGAGGCGTTGTGGGTCATAAGCGGATGGCTCGTGATACAGACGGTTTACGCCATTCTCGCCGGCAGCGAACTGGTCGGCGTGGCGTACGAGGCGCACATCGGAGGCTTCGCGGCCGGCTTTCTGCTGGCGTGGCTGCTCAAGGAGAGACTGGTTGTGGACGCGAGTCTTTTGAAGAAGGAATCGGACGAGGCGGCGATCGAGTCTCTCGGCGGAGGCAAGAGCAAGGACAAGGGCGGGACGGAGATACTCGCCAGACGCGCGATCGACGCCATGGCCGCGCCGGAGTTGGAGATAGACTGGGAGGAGGAGAAATCTGAGACGACGCCGGAGTTCATACGGGGACGCGCCGAAGAGATGGCGATGCTGCGAAACGACCAGGCGGCCGCCGAACTGTGGTTGCGATTGCGCGAGAAGGAGCCCGACGCGGTGCTGAGCGAGAAGGCGCAGTTGGTGGTGGCGCGATGGCTGATGCAGGCGCGACAGGTGGACGAAGCGATGGCCGCGTTCGAGGCCTATCTCGCGGAGTATCCCGACGGCCCGGAAGCGCAGCGGGTGGCGTTGAGGCTCGGACTTCTGTACCAGCGTCGCTTCAGGGAGACCGGCGTCGCGGAGAAGTGGCTGCGCGTGGCGGCCGATGGCGGAAACAGAGCGGTGGCCGAGTCGGCGAAGGCGGCTCTGGAGCGACTGGAGCGCATGCATCGACCGCTGCTGCTTTCGCGTCCGGCGGCGGGCGCGAAGTACGCGGTGGTCGCCGCGTCCGTCGACAGAATCGCGCCGGCGCGGGTGAGCAGGTTGATAGTTGAGGTGACCGGAGCGGCGATGCAGGACGTGATGCGTCGCCTGCGTGTGTGTCCGGGCATTTTCGCGGCCGATCTCGATTGGGAGCGCGCGAAGACGCTGGCGCAGCGCATGAGCGAGCGGCGCATAGGCACCGTGGTGGTGGCGAATCACGACGTGCCGCCGCCGCCGCCCGCCGAAGAGGCGGCCGCCGCCGTCTTCACGACGGAGGGGCTTTTCTGGCGCGAGGGGGCCGGCAAAGACGCCGGCGAGGAGGAGTTCGCCGACTGGGAGAGGATCCTCGTCCTGAACGGCGGAGTGCTCGAGAGCGGAGAAAGAGCCCACACGGCGGATGCCGGGAGGGAGGCGTACGGCGGCCTTCATACGCGACCGGAGGTGACGGTGGTACGCCGGTTCGGAGTGATCGACGTCGTGATGCGCAAACCGCATCGCCGCCTTCGCTTGAGGGAGTCTTCGCTGTCCTATGACCTGATGCACGCGCATGGGATCGTCGGCAGTCGCAACTTCCGACGTCTCGCCCAGCAGGCGGTGGATTTCGCGCCCGACAACGTCCTGGTCTCCGAGCCCGTCCACGTCCTCGCCGGCAAGATACGTATGCCTCCGGAACGGATAACGCTCGACGCCGAGAAGGTCCTCGACCTGGAAGACTTATGGTACACGATACTGGTCTGGGCCAGGACCCTATCTGAAGGCGGAGAGTAAGGCGAAGACCCGCTCCGCCAGTTCTTCCGACAAGGAGCCCGTCCCGCAGGCGGGCGTCACCAGCACCCGCTCCGGCGGAACTTCCACTCCCTTCGCCGAGAAGCCGTCGAGGAGGCGGTCCAGCGCTCCGCGAAGGCCGTGAGCGGTCTCCGCCGCCGCCGCATCGGAGGTGGGCACGATGCCGAATGCGAGCGTGCCTCCCCGGCGTATGTGCTCGCCCACCTCGTCGGGGTAGAGCAACAGATTTTTGCCGAACGAGTAGGCGTCGAAGGAAAGTACGTCTATCGGCGCGGACAGCACCGCCGCCCAGTCCGTGTTGCCGCAGCAGTGGACCCCGAGTGTCGCCTCGGGCGCGCGCGCGCGTACCAGTTCCAGCGTCGCCGTCAGCGTCTCCTCCACCGTCGCCGGCGTGAGCACGGGATGCGAGCCGCTCGCGGCGAGAAACGGCTCGTCGAAGAAGAGCACCTGACGACGGCAGTACGGACGAAAGGTCTCCATCTGCCACAGCGATTTCGCCACCAGCAGAAGGACGGCGGCCTCGCGCCAGGCGGGCTCCGAAAAAAGAACCTCTCCGTCGCCGAACTTGACCGAAAGCGTGAAGGTGAGCGGTCCCGTCGTATGCGTTTTGAAGGTGTCGACGCCGCCGGCCTTCCGCGCCGCTTCCAGCGCGACCGGCAGACCCGCGGCGAACGAGTCGCTCATCTTTCCCGCGTGAAGAGGATCTTCGCTCGCCGCTTCGATGAACGTCTCGAGCGCCGCGGTGTCGCGTTCGACCACGATCTCTTTCGCGGCGTCGTTGAAACGCGCTCCGGGCAGTCCTTCGGCGTATTGCGGAATCATCAGTTCGCGCCAGGAGCGTCGCGGCATCTGCGGCCAGAACGGCCACGTGCACGCGCCCCACGTCCGACGTACGGCTTCGCCGGCGTCTGTCCAGGGAACGGAGCCTATCGCCGTCGTGTTCATCGCGACGACTCCGAGGCTTTGAGTATCTCCGCGAGAATCTCGCCCGCCGCGGCTTTGGGATCGGACGCCGTCAGAATCGGACGTCCGACCACGATGATGGACGCGCCGTTCTTCACCGCGAGCGCGGGAGAGGCGACTCGCCTTTGGTCTGCATGAGCGGCGCCCGCCGGACGAATGCCCGGCGTGACGAAAATCGTCTCCTTCGGAAGCAGCGGACGGATGCGCGGCAGTTCCATCGCGGAGCATACCACGCCGTCGGCGCCGGCCTCCACGGCCATACGCGCGAGACTGCTCACCAACTCCTCCGGACGCGCCTTTATGCCCATCCTGTCGAGAGTCTCTCCGTCTATCGAGGTGAGTATCGTCACCGCCAGCAGTTTCGGCGGCTCCGGATAGCGTGAGAGTCTCTCCCGCGTCGCCGCGACGGCGTCCGGTCCCGCCAGAGCGTGGATGGTGATGTATGAGGCGCCGTGGGAGGCCATCGCGGCCGCCGCCTCGGCCGTCACGCTCGGAATGTCGTTCAACTTCGTGTCCACGAACGCGTCGAGATCGCGGGATCGCAGCGCCATTATCGCCGCAGGACCGGCGTGCGAGAACAGTCGCGCCCCCACTTTGAAGATGCGTACCGTCCCTCTCAGGCGCTCGACCAGATCCATCGCCTCCATGATGTCGGAGACGTCGAGAGCCACGCACATTCGAGGCGTCACTTCGTCGCTCCCTCAAAGAAGAATTCGCATACCTCGTGCAGTTCGCCCTCGTGGTGCAGCAGGAACGTCCGCGTCTTGCGCTCCTCCTCAGGAGTTCCCTGTCGCAGCACCAGTGTCACGCGACAGAGCGTGGGCGAGCCGCCGGAGTAGAAGTGCGCGGCCACACGATAGCGACCCGCGGGCGCGTGCGACAGGGTGAACGTCTCAGGTCCGAAACCGTCGGTCACATCGGTGTCGAGCGAGCCGCCGCAGGCTGTCTGCTTGTGACTGTAGAAGCATTTCTCTCCGGCCGCGTCGAAGACCCACAGATCCACATCGGTGCCGTCGGTGTCCCACGTCAGCGTCACGTGAACGTCTTTCGCCTCGGCGAGCGAGAAGACACGAACGGTGTCGGTCGCCGAGCCGGCGGCCCCCGAGGCCACCACGGTGATCGTGTTTTCGCCTCTTGTGAGCACCACGGCCCGCGAGAACTCCGCGCTCGGGCGGAGCCGGTGAAAAACTCCGTTCACCAGCAGGGCGAGCGAGTCGATTTCGCCGCCGACGCGCCCCTCCACCTTCACCACGCGTTCGGAAGTCCATCCGCCGGCGGGCGCCGTGATGGCGACGGAGATCGTCCGCTCCCGTCGCTCCGGGGCCTGCGCCGACAGTATCGCCGCCGCCGTCGCCGCGAGAATCGTCGCCGCAAGTCTCATCTCCGTTCTCCTTCACAAAACGCCCCTACGGGCGCAGTTGCTCCGGCGCTTCCGTTATGAGCGCTTCCATCTCCACCGTCTTTCCGCTCCGCTTGACTTTTATCGGCACTTTGTCTCCGGGCTGGCAGTGTCGCACCGCGTGGACGAGATCGTTCCACGTCTTCACGGGCCAGCCGTCGATCGTGGTTATGACGTCGCCGGCGCGGACGCCGGCGGCCTCCGCTCCGCGACCCGGCTCGACGGCGAGCACCGTCGCGCCGCTGTTGCCGTCCAGTCGGCCCTGCACTCCCAGAAGCGGTCTCACGTCGTGTCGCGCTTTCGCCTCGCGCGCGCGCCACATCGCTCGTTCCTCGGCCGCTTCTTCGTGCTCCTTGCCGAGCGAGTCCAGAAACGCCTCCCAGTCGGTGCCGTCCTCCACCTTCAACTTGGATCCCGCCTTCTCCAGTACCTTCTTCAAACTCTTCATCGCCAGCCTCTGCATCCTGTCGGTGTCCTCCGGCTCGTAGTTGTAGTACTCCCGATTGCCGGAGGCGACCTGCGCCATCGTGACGGCGGAGCGTATCGATCCCACCTTGCCGAGAATCTTCAACGCTTCGTGTCGCACCACCGGCAGCGAGAACCTGTCGCGTAGAATCGTCACCAGCACCCGCTCGGCGAGCGGCGCTTTGCGGTCCCGCCACTCCATCGGACGTCCGTACTGGAACCAGTAAGTCAACACGGCCCAGCGTTTGAGATCGAGACCTTTCTTTCCGGCCATCTTCCTCATCAGCCAGAACGGCGCGTTGTCCACCGCGCGCATCTTTCGTATCACGCCGCGACGCTTGGGATCGGAGACGCGGAAGAACTCTTCTATCAACGCGCTCATCCTGTCGGAGTCCTCCGGCGGAATTATGCGGATGTAGCGGAGCAGCAACCTGGCGCGTAACTGAATCTCCAGCGACGGCGACTCTTTCACGGCCCTGGCGAGAGCCGGACCCGCGGCCTCGCCCATGTCCTCCAGCGCGCGATACGCTCGTCTTCTGGCGCGCCAGTCGTCGTCGGCCAACTGCCGCACGAGTTTCTCCACTCCGGGGTTTCCGGCCGGGCCGCCTTTCTCGTCGGCCGCCGCCGCGCCGGCGAGAAGCGCCGTCGCCAGCGAAAGTAGACTTAAAACAACTCTCGTTCTCCGTCTCATCTTCTCATCTCACTCCCACTATCGTGTCCTTTCCGTGTCCCCTGACGGCGGGGAAGTACATCAGTTCGGCGTAGGCCGGCGGCGTGCGATACGTTCCGCGGACCGCGGCCCGCGCCGCGTAGCGGAACCGATGCACGCCGGCTTTCATGCGGCGAAGGAAAAACACCACCTTGTCGTCCCACGCTTCTCGATGCACGTGCTTCGGCACCGGACCGAAGAGGCTGAGCGTCGTTCTGCGGTCGAACTCCAGTCCCGCCGGCAAAGGATCCGCGACGACCACGTATTCCCGGTCCTCTTCCGTCTTCACCACCACCTCCACCGTCACGGTCTCTCCCGTCTCCACTATGCCGTCTCCGACGAACTCGACCGTCGTCTCGAAACCTTTCTTTCCCGTGACCAGTCGTATCTGACGGTAGACGCGTCCGACCTCGAAGCCGTTGTTCTCCGGAGGCACGGGCCGCCGTCGAGAGGTGTAGGTGAGTCCCGCCGACCACCATACCGCGGGACCGTCGTCCAGGACCACCTCCAGGACGTTGCCGCCGGCCTTCAGCCCTTCGGTCAGCGCCACGCTGAAGGAGCCCGCTTCACGGACGTCGCGGCCGGTCATCTGCGCGACACGGTTTCCGTTCAGGCGCACGGAGAGGTTCACTTTCGTTTCCTTGAGCGCGGCGCCGGCGTGGGCGACGAGCGCCAGTACGGCCGCCGCCGTGTCGCGAGTCGATTTCCAGCGGCCGCCGCATCTGCGCGAGAGCAGCCATCCCACCGCCTTGCCCGCTTCGTCTCCGCCCACCTCGGCGCGCGTGAGCGCCCACACCACGTACGCCGTCGTCTCCACGGCGTCGCTGCTGCGGTGGACGGCGCGTTCGTCGCCCCAGTGAAGCGTCGCTCCGTCTTCGCTCGCGGCGGAGAGCAACTCCCGCGCCGTCAGTTTCGCGTCGTCCGAGCGACCGCAGCGCGCGAGCGCCATCACCACCAGCGCCTTCGTGTACGCGTCCGCTTCCTTCCTGCGTTTGTCGTCGAACACCCTGTCCACCAGCGCCGACACGTCGTGGCCGGCCGTGGACAGGGCCCAGATGCAGTACGCCTCGCGATTGTAGTCTCCGACGCCTTTCTCCACCATGGCCTTGAGCGCGGCGACGCCCCGCTTCAGAACCTCACCGTCGACCTTGACGTCCGCCTCGCGCGCGAGACTCAGACCCATGACCACATAAGCCGTCATGAACGCGTCGGTGGCGTCGTCCTTCCACCAGCCCCAGCCGCCGTCGGCGTGCTGGTAGTCGCGAAGGCGGGCGACGCCCGCCTTCAGCACCGCGGGAAGTTTCTTTTCCAGTCCGCCCATCTTCACCTGGAGTCTCTGATAGGCGTGCGCCGCGACCACCGCCGGCAGGAAGCGGCTCATCGTCTGCTCGACGCAGCCGTACGGGTAGTCCACCAGATAGCGCAGCGCCTGCGTCACCGCGGCGTGCAGGTTCGGCGCGACGTGCACCTCGAGTCGCGCGTCGGCGGCGTCGGATGGAATGGAAAAGTGCCAGGCGGAGGCGCCCTTCTTGAGCAGGCCGCCGCCGGATGCCGCGCGACGCACGCCGCCGGCGATCACGGGCAACTTCACCTCCATCGCGTCGGTGCCCCTTTCGCTGTGCACTTTCACGCGCACCTTCGCCTCGCCGATCTTCTCCGCTTTGTACTCGCCCGGCAGTCGCAGATGTCCGCCGGCGGGCACCTCACGCATCATCGTCAGACCCGCGCCTTTCAGATTGTCGGCGTCCAGCACCACCTGCAGCGGCAACGCCTTTTCGGTGCGGTTGTGCGCGACCGCGGCCAGCGTCACCCTGTCGCCGAGACGCAGAAAACGCGGCCAGACCGTCCGCACCATCACCGGAAGATTGCTGACCGCCGTCGCGCGCGCGCCTCCGAAACGGTCGCCGACGTCCGCGGCGCGCAGCGTCAGGCGCCACGTGGTCAGGTTGTCCGGAAGCGTGAACTTGAGCGTGGCGCGACCGTTCTCGTCGGTTTCGACGACCGGCGCCCAGAACGCGGTCGTGGCGAAGTTGCGCCGCCACACCGATACCTCCTCCCCGGCGCTGGATTCCTTGCTGCGGGCGCCTCGGGACAGGAGATTGACCGGTTTCTCCACCAGGGCTTCCTCCACGATGCGAGGCCCGCCGGATCCGGGCGACGGCATCCCGGAATATCCCAGGCCGCGTCTGAAGCGCCGCGGCGCTTCCTCGTCGACGGCCGAGTCCACGCCGTGTCCTTTCATCTTCTTTCCCGCTTCGCCCAGAACGGC
>CAYPNR010000046.1:0-12491 GCA_964412125.1 uncultured Planctomycetota bacterium
CCGCCGGCGTAGCGCACCACCATGTCGAAGCCGGCCGCGAGGGCGTCCACCATCTTGCCTTTGCCCTCGTCACCCCATTGAAGTCCGAACACCACAGCGGCGCCCAAAAGGGGTCTCTCCAATAAGAGGGCCGGAAACGCAATTTTAGACGCGACGACTCCCGCCGCAACCAAAAACCGTACGCAGAACCCTGACACGGTTTCCGACACGCTCCGCTTGAAACGCACTTCCCGGCCGGTTAGCATGTTGCGGAATATCGGTTCGCCCCTGTTTGGAGGTTGTAGAATGCGCAGGGTCACGATGTTTGCGGCGGTGTTCATGGCCGCGCTGCTGATGGTGGGCTGCGGCGGCGGCGGTGGCGGCGGCGGCGGCGGTCCGAAAGCGCCGGTCCTCACCTGGACCAATCCGAGTTCCGGCCTCTCGGTCAATCTGCCGCTGGTCTATCTCGGCGGCCTCGTCTACGACAGCGCCCGTCAGGTGCTCGTGCTGGTCGGCTCCTTCGCCTACGGCAACGGCTGGGGCGAGATGGCGACCTGGGAGTACGACTTCTCCACCAAGAAGTGGAGCAGGATCACGACCACCGGCGGACCGGGCGTCCTCTACGGCTTCGCCATGGTCTACGACGCCAATCGCCAGTTGACGGTCCTCTACGGAGGATCCGACGACCAGGGCAACCTGCACAGCGAGACGTGGGAGTACGACGGCTCCACGCAGACGTGGACGCAGTGGACGACGACCGCCAACCATCCCAACGGAGTGTTCGGATGTCTCGCGTGCTTCGACGCGGCCAACAATCGTATGCTGGTCTTCGGCGGCGAGGACAGCGGAAGCACCTACTACAACGACGTCTGGGCCTTCGACGGCTCCGACTGGACGCAGGTCAACGACGGCACCGGAACCGCGCCGGGCACCCGTCAGTACGGCGCGGCGTTCACCTACGCCGACTTCACCGGCGCCGGCAAACAGGTGGCCGTGCTGGTCGGCGGATACGACGGATCGAACTGGCTGAACGAGACGTGGGAGTACGACGTGACCACAGACACCTGGGCCCAGATGACGCCGACGACGAATCCGACGGCGCTGCTCGCCAACAGCGCCGCCTTCGACGCCGCCAACGAGGTGGTCGTGATGTTCGGCGGCATGGACGACACCGGCGCCGGCACCAACGAACTATGGGAGTACGACGGCTCCGACTGGACGAACGTCGTCTGGTCGGGTACCAACCCCCGCGCGCGCGACAGGGCGCTCATGGCCTACGCCGCCGGCGTGGGCGTGGTCGTCTTCGGCGGCTCTTACGCTTCCAATTACTACTTCCGACTCACCGACTACTTCGACCTCCACGCGTGGGACCACGCCGGCAGCGCGTTCGTCGACTACACCCTGCCGGACGGTTACGCCTATCCCGCGCCGCGGTTCCAGTGCGGCCTGGCTTACGCCAACGGCAAGATCTACCTCTACGGAGGCTACGGCCCTTACGGCGATATGGACGACACCTGGGAGTACGATCCGGCCTCCGACACCTGGACCGATCTGGGGTTGGGACCCGGCTCCAACTGCGGATGGCTCGCGGAGATGGGAATGGTCGGCTTCGGCACCACGCTCCTCATATTCAGCGGCGTCTCGCAGAGCACCCTGATGAACGCGCAGTACACACTCGATCTGACCAGTCCGACCGCGTGGGCGACGCTCACCACCACCAGTACGCCGCAGTGGCGACAGGCGCCGGCCATATGTTACGATCCCGACGGCCAGAGAGTCTTCTTGTTCGGCGGATATTCCGGCAGCGCGCTCACCGACACATGGACGCTCGACACACAGGTCACGCCGCTGGACTGGGCGCAGTTGACCCCCTCCGTCACGCCTTCGGGACGCCTCTGGACCTCCATGGCTTATTATCCTCCGAGGAAGAGAGTGCTCCTCTTCGGCGGCTTCGACTCCGGCTCCAGCAGCGTGCTCAGCGACTCCTGGAGGCTCGACTGCCAGGTCGGCCAGGAGGACTGGGCGCTCATGTCTCTCTCCCAAAAGCCGCCCGCAAGATACCTCCACGGCATGGCCACCAACTACGACAACGACGGCATCTTCCTCTTCGGCGGTCTCGACTCCAACGGACAGGCGCTCGGCGACGCGTGGAGTTTCATCAGTGACAGATGGCTGCAGTGCACCGCCGCGCAGAACCCGGACGCACGCGCCGGCGTCGGCATCTCCAACGCCGGGACCGGCAACGGCGTGATGATCTTCGGCGGCTTCTCGCTGAACCAGGCGTTCGGCGACTGGTGGCTGGTGAACTGGTAGCGGTTTTCGGCCGAGACGGACCGCGCGGGCCCGCGGCTCTCCACGGGCCCGCGTCTTTTTACGTCTTTTTACGCCGGGCGCGCCACCAGATATTGCGTTTCTGCGGCCGGGCGGCAGCAGATGTTGATGTTTAAACTATTTTTGAGATTTTTCGGACTTTCATCTTGACATATTGTTACGTTTTGTAAAATGTAAAACTGGTCGCCGGCGCCTCAAGAAACGCCGATGAAAAGAATAGAGGCATAGAGGCGTAAGACGGGTCCGAAGGGGGTGAACGTGGTCGGAATACCGGAAAAACTCTACCGGGTCGGCGAAATAACCGAGCACACGGGATTTTCGCGTCAGTTGATTCACGTCTACACGACGATGGGCATCCTTCGAGAGAGGCGTCGCACGCCCGGCGGACACAGACTCTACGGACCGGAAGCGTTCGAGATACTCGCCAGAGTGCGGGAGTTGAGGGGACGCGGCTGGTCGCTCGCGGCGATAAAAGAGGCGGTCGAAAAGGAGTTCGAAGATCATCCTGGAGGGAGGCGGAGATGAAGTCGGACGAGGCGGAACTCTGGCGGCGCTACAGAGAGGACGGCGACGCGGAGGCGCGGAGGCTCCTGATCGAGCGGTACATGCCGCTTGTGCGGACGCACGCCGAAATGCTGGTGGGTCGTTTCATGGCGAACGTGATGCTGGACGATTTGATAGCGTGCGGATACGTGGGCCTGATAGAGGCGGTGCAGGCGTTCGACCCGGCTCGCGGAACACGCTTCTCCACCTTCTGCAAGTGGCGTGTGAAGGGCGCGATGATAGACCGCCTCCGTAACGGCGGACTCGGCGCGAGCAGGGCGGAGCGGATAAAACGTAAACGGGTGCGGGAGGAGTACAACCGCCTGAGCCGCGGAGGTCGCGTGCCGGTCGATTACGAGGTTCTCGCCAAGGAGGCGCGGGTCTCGGTGCAGGAGGCGATACGCTATCTCCAGACCGGTTGCATACACCTTTCGTTCGAAGACATGTCGCCGATGTGCGAAGACGAGGACGTCCTGAGCGTGGCCGACGTGATAGAGGACGAAAAAGCGACCACGCCTCAGGAGGCGGCGGAGATAAAAGACATGCTGGACGCGGCGCTGGAGAACCTCGACGAAGAGGAACGCAGAGTGGTCGAATGGCATCACAGGGACGGATTGAGCCTGAGGGAGATAAGCAAGCGCATACTTCACTCCGCGACGTACACGTCTCAACTGCATCGGCGCGCGTTGATGAAGGCGCGTCGGTTCATCATGGAGCAGATGAATCTGCCATGATCCAGTCGGCGGCGGCCGAGATGTCGTCGGCCACGTGCGTGACGAAACGGTTGGCCAACTCCACGCCGCTCGAACGCTCGCCTTTGCCGGTTCTCACCAGCACCGTTTTCAGTCCCATCTGCCAGGCCGGAATGACGTCCCGCAGCGAGTCGCCTATCGCGTAGGACAGAAACGGATTTATCCGCAGATCGTCTCTCGCGCGCAGGAACATGCCCATGCGCGGCTTCCTGCAGTCGCACTCGAACGAGAACTCCTTCACCGTTCCGTCCTTCAGGTGCGGACAGTAGTAGCAGCCGTCCAGCGGCACGTCCGCCTCGCGCAGCATCTGAAGGAAACGCTCCTGCAGCCGCAGATACTCCTGTTGCGTCATCATGCCGCGCGCTATCGCCGACTGGTTGGTGCAGACCACCAGCAGGAAACCCGCGCTTCTGAGACGCCTGAGCGCCTCCACCGCCCCGGGTATGAACTCTATCTGGTCGGGGTCGGTGAGATAGTCCTTGTCGACTATGATCGTGCCGTCGCGATCGAGAAAAACTGCCCGCATCACGGTCTCACTCCACGGTGACGCTCTTGGCTAAGTTGCGCGGCTTGTCCACGTCGCAGCCCCGCATCACGGCCGTTTCGTAAGCCAGGAGTTGCAAAGGTATCACGGTGATCATCGGTGTCAAGACTTCCTCCGTTTCGGGAACGAAGAATACGTGTCCCGCCACGTCGGCGATCTCTTCGTCGCCTTCCGTCGCCACCGCGACCACCGGTCCGCTTCGCGCGCACACCTCCTGAATGTTCGTCAGCATCTTCTCGTAGACGGTGTCCCGCGGCGCTATCGCGACCGTCGGATAGTCCGGCTGCACCAGCGCGATGGGTCCGTGTTTCATTTCGCCGGCGCCGTAGCCCTCGGCGTGAATGTAGGATATTTCCTTCAACTTGAGAGCGCCTTCGTAGGCGGTGGCCAGATTGTAACGGCGTCCCAGATACAGAAAGGTCTGCGAGCGATGAAACTCCTCCGCCACGCGCCCGGCGGTCGCGCCCGCCGCCGCCAGCGCGCCGTGCGCGCGTTGCGCCGCGGAAAGAAGTCCCCTCCTCAGCGTCTCGATCCGCTC
The DNA here is from genome assembly GCA_964412125.1 of uncultured Planctomycetota bacterium. Classification (GTDB taxonomy): domain Bacteria; phylum Planctomycetota; class SKW154; order SKW154; family SKW154; genus CAYPNR01. The sequence goes on from CAYPNR010000046.1 coordinate 4,688, forward strand.
CGGCTCGGCCGTTCCCCGGCGCTCGGCCAGGTAACTGACCAGCGCCGCAAGAACCGCCAACTGCGTCGTGTAAGCCTTGGTCGACGCCACGCCTATCTCCGGGCCGGCGAGCGTCAGAAGCGTGGCGTCCGCCTCTCTGACGAGCGAGGATGTCGGCACGTTGCAGACCGCCAGTATCCTGGCGCCGCGCTCCTTCGCCGCCCTCACCGGCGCCAGCGTGTCCGCGGTCTCGCCGCTCTGGCTCACCGCCACCAGCAGCGTCTCCTCGTCCAGCGGCGGCTGCGCGTAACGAAACTCGCTGCCGACGTCCAGCCAGTGGTCCACGCCCACGTAGTCGCGCAGCGCGTAGGACGCGACGAGGCAGGCGTGAAACGCCGTGCCGCAGGCCACCAGCGCCACGCGACGGACGCCCTCGCACAGAGAGTCGATCGCGCCGGCCTGTCGGAACGACAGGTCCGCGCCGTCTATCAGCGACGCCACCGTCTGCTGCAGCGCCCGCGGCTGTTCCCATATCTCCTTGAGCATGAAGTGCGGATAGCCTTCCTTTTCCGCTTCCTGAGCGCTCCAGCGTACGCTTCGCACCTCGCGCGGCAGCGGCTCGCCGTCGGCGTCGGTCACCTCGAACGAATCCGGCTGCAGAAGCGCGAAGTCGCCCTCTTCGAGGAAGACGAATCTGCCGGTGCGCGACAGCAACGCGAGCGGGTCGCTGGCCGCGAACAGAGCGTCGTCGCCCACGCCTATCACCAGCGGCGAAGCCATACGCGCCAGCGCGATGCGCGGAGAGTCGGCGCAGAGTGCGCAGACGGCGTAGGAGCCCGCCAGCAGCGCCGCGGCGGAGCGGAGCGCCGCCAGCAGGTCGCCTTCGTAGAACTCCTCTATCAGATGGGCGATCAACTCGGTGTCGGTGTCGGAGCGAAGAGTGTGGCCGGCGGCCAGCAGCCGCTTCCGCAGCGCGGAGTGGTTCTCGATGATTCCGTTGTGGACCACGGCGATGCGCCCTGTGCAGTCGGTGTGCGGATGCGCGTTGAACTGCGTGGGCGCGCCGTGGGTCGCCCAGCGTGTGTGGCCGATGACGCACGGTCCGCGAAGCGCGGCGAAGTCGAGTCGCTCGACGAACGGCTCGATGCGGACCGCGTCCTTCTCCACCAGCACTTTTCCGCTTCGCCAGACCGCGACGCCGATCGAGTCGTATCCCCGGTATTCGAGTCTGCGGAGTCCGTCCATGACGGCCTCCAGCGCGTTCGCTCCCACGCATCCCACTATGCCACACACAAGCGGCGTCCCCAAAGCGGACCGGGAAAATGATACCGACTCGCGGGGAATTATCAACACGGTCTTCGTCGGACGCGTCCGCGGGAGTCACGCGTCCGTCGTTCCGCGACCGGCTTCACCTCTCGCGTCCGGCGCTCAGGCGCTGGAAGGCGCTCTTCAACGCCTTGAGCAGTTCGTCCGGGAACTGGTAGCGTTCCTCCGGTTTCTTGCGCATGCACTTCTCGACGATGGCGCTCACGTAGTCGGGCACGTTCGGATTGAAACGCTTCAGCGGCGGCGGATACTTGCGCTCTATCTGGTCGAGCAACTCGCGCATGGACTCGCCCATAAACGGCGGCCTGCCGGTCAGCATGTCGTAGAGCGTGGCTCCGAGTGAGTAGATGTCGGCGCGCTGGTCGCAGTAGAGCGCGTTGTCGATCTGCTCCGGCGGCATGTACTCGAGTGTTCCCTTGCCTTCGCCGACCCGCGTGTAGCCGGTCAGACCGGCCTGGACGAACGACTTGGCGAGACCGAAGTCGGTCAGTTTCGCGATGCGCTGCGGCGTGAGCATGATATTGGACGGCTTGAGATCGCGATGGATGATGCCCTTGGAGAACATGAAGCAGAGCGCGTCGGTGACCTGAATGATGATGTCGAGCGCGAGACCGACGTCCATGGGTCCGCGTTCCTCGAGTATCTTGTCGAGAGGAACGCCCTCGATCAGTTCCATGGCGATGTAGTAGAGCCCCTTGTCACGTCCCTGGTCGTAGAAGGTGACGATATTGGGATGGTTGAGCGCGGCGCCGGTCTGCGCCTCGCGCAGGAACTCCTTTATCGCGCGTTCGGTGTCCTGCGAGGTGATGTTGAGCACCTTGAACGCGACGACCCGATTCATGGACATCTGCAGGGCCTTGTAGACGGTTCCCATTCCGCCCACGCCCAGTCGCTCCAGTATTCTGTAGCCGCCTATGACCTTGCCCTTGCCCGCCGTGCGTATCGGCGCGGTGGCGTCCTCCTGTTTGCCGGCCGCCGGCGGTCCGCCTTTGCGGACGCTCGGCGCTGAAATCACGCGCATGAACTCGATGTCGGTGGCGCCTATCGTTATCACGTCACCGGAGTTCAAACTCTCCTTGCTGGCCGGTCTTCCGTTCAGAATCGTGCCGTTGGTCGAGTCGAGATCCTCGAGATAGGCTTTCGAACCGCGCAGGGTTATGGCGCAGTGCCGGCGTGAGGCCATGGGATCGCTTATCTGAAGATCCGCTTCCGCGCTGCGGCCGATCACGAACATGCCGTCCTGCTCGATGTTGAACTGCCGTCCTGCCTCCGCGCCTCCCATCACGCGTAGTCTCGCTATCGGCATCTCCCCGCTCCTTCAAGTCATCTCCACCCGCGGCGGCGCCGCCTCGGTCTGCTCGATCTCGAAAAACTCCGCGGACCTGAACTTGAACGCGCCCGCGATCATCGAGGACGGAAACATCTGCACCTTGTTGTTGTAGTCGCGGACGTTGCCGTTGAAGAAGCGTCTCGCCGCCTGAATCCTGTCCTCGGTGTTCACCAACTCCTTCTGGAGGTGCAGAAAATTCTCACTCGCCTTGAGGTCCGGATAACGTTCGGCCACCGCGAACAGGCCTTTCAACGAACGACTCAATTCCGTCTCCCTGTTTCCCTGCTCCTTCGCTCCGCCGCCGTGCGAGATGGCGTCCATCGCCTGCGCGCGCGCCCGCGTCACCTCCTCGAAGACGCGATGTTCGTGCCTCGCGTAGCCCTTGACCGTCTCCACCAGTCGCGGTATCAGGTCGTGTCGGCGTTTCAGTTCCGTCTCCACGTCCGACCACGACTCTCTTATCAGGTTGCGGAGGTTCACCAGAGAGTTGTACGTCAGCACCAGCCAGCAGAGTGCCACCAGAACGACCACGCCGACCGCGATGAGCGCCGGTATCACGCCGGTCTCCCCACAACCACAAGATACTATACATCTCCGGGCAGAGGTGAATCAATCGAAAACGAAGAACGTCCCCGAACGAGCCGTCTTGATGGGGAGGGCAGGATTCGAACCTGCGAAGGCGTCGCCAGCGGATTTACAGTCCGCCCCCTTTGGCCGCTCGGGCACCTCCCCGAAAACGCAATCTCCGCCTCCGTCGGCTCTCGGCGGGAATTATAGCGACGCCGACGGCGCGTGTCAATCTCCGGCGCCGCGTCGGACGGTCGGGCGCTTGCGCGGATCAGTTCTTCACCTCGAAATCGGCGTCTATGACGTCGTCGCCGCCCTTCCGGGACGACGATCCGCCGTCGCTCCGGCCTGCGCCGGGAGCGGCGCCGCCGGCACCCTCCGCGGACGACGCCCCCGACCCCGCCTGTCGGTACATCTCCTCCGCCGCCTGGTGGAACTTGTTCCACAACTTCTGCACTTCTTCCATTTCGCGTTCTATCTCGCCCTTGTCCTGTCCTTTCTGACTCAACTCGCGCAGGCGTTTCGCCTTCTCTTCCAACTGTCTGCGGCTGTCTGCGTCGAGTTTCTCGCCGAAGTCCTTTAAGAACTTCTCCGTCTGATAGGCGAACGAGTCGGCTCTGTTGCGCACCTCCACCAGTTCGCGTCGCCGTTTGTCGTCCTCGGCGTATTTTTCGGCCTCCTTCTGCATCTTCTCGACTTCCGTTTTGGAGAGGCCGCTTGAGGTTATCACCTTTATGGACTGCTCCTTTCCGGTCGCCGTGTCCTTCGCGGTGACGTTCAGTATGCCGTTGGCGTCGATATCGAAGGAGACCTCTATTTTAGGAACGCCGCGCGGCGCGGGCGGTATGCCGGTCAGTTGGAATCTCGCGAGCGTGCGGTTGTCCGCGGCCATCGGCCGCTCGCCCTGCAGGACGTGCACCTCGACCGAGGTCTGATTGTCGGCGGCGGTCGTGAATATCTCCGACTTCCGCGTCGGTATTCTGGTGTTACGCGGCGTCAGAACGGTCATGATGCCTCCCAGCGTCTCGATGCCCAGAGAAAGCGGAGTGACGTCCACCAGCAGGACGTCCTGGACCTCCACCTCCTGAGCGAGGATGGCGCCCTGTATGGCGGCGCCGGAGGCGACCACCTCGTCCGGATTCACTCCCTTGGACGGCTCCTTTCCGAAGATCTCCTGCACGAGTCGCTGCACCATCGGTATTCGTGTCGAGCCGCCGACGAGCACCACGTCGTTTACCTCCTGCGGGCGGAGTTTGGCGTCCTCCAGCGCCCGCATCACCGGTCCGCGGCAGCGCTCGACGATGGGCCGCGCCATCTCTTCGAAACGCGCGCGCGTCAGTTTGCGCACCAGGTGCTTCGCGCCGCCGGCGTCGGCCGTTATGAACGGCAGGTTTATCTCCGTCTCCAGCGAGGAGGAGAGTTCGCATTTCGCCTTCTCCGCGGCGTCCTTCAGGCGCTGCAGCGCCATGGCGTCGCCCGAAAGGTCTATTCCCGTCTCGCTCTTGAACTCCGACACCAGCCAGTCGATTATCGCCTGGTCTATGTTGTCGCCGCCCAGATGCGTGTCGCCGTTGGTGGAGATCACCTCGATCACGCTGCCCTCTTCTCCCTTCTCGATGGTCAGAATCGAGATGTCGAAGGTTCCTCCGCCGAAGTCGAAGACCGCGACCTTGCGCTCGCCTTCCTTGTCGAGACCGTAGGCTAAGGCGCTGGCCGTCGGCTCGTTGATTATCCGCACCACTTCCAGTCCCGCTATGGTGCCGGCGTCCTTCGTCGCCTGACGCTGACTGTCGTTGAAGTACGCCGGAACCGTTATCACCGCCTTGCCGACCTTGGCGCCGAGATAGTCCTCCGCCGCCTGCTTCAACTTGGTCAGCACCATCGCCGAGATCTCCGGCGGCGTGAAGTCCTTGCCGACCGTCGGTATCCGCACCTTCACCAACTCCTCCGGACCGCCGACCACCTCGTACGGCACCATCTCCTCCTCTTCGGAGACCTCACTGTGGCGGCGTCCCATGAAGCGTTTGATGCTGAAGACGGTGTTGTTCGGATTCGTTATCGCCTGCCGCTTCGCCAGTTTGCCCACGAGTCGGTCGCCGGTGTCGGTGAACGCGACGACCGACGGCGTGAGTCGATCGCCTTCCTGGTTCACTATCACGACGGGCTTGCCCGCCTCGGTCACCGCGACCACCGAGTTGGTCGTTCCCAGATCAATACCGATTATCTTCTCCGAGGCCATCTTTCCGTCCTCCAAGCGTGCCTCGTGATTGTCGGGAGCAAACTTCGTGCCAGAGATCGGCGGCGGCGGGGGCGCCCGGAATATCACGGCGGTCGCTCGTCCGCGTCTGAAGAAGAATAATTAGAAGGTGCAGATATGGCGCGACGCGCTACCGACCGGAGCCATTCTGGCGCCGCATCTGTCCTTCCCAGACACGCGGATACACCGGAGAGTCCCACGCGACCCACGGTTCGTCTTCGGGACCGAAGAGGAACGGAGCGCCGAGCCAGTCGTCGGCCTCGATGCCGAGAGGCTCGTGAGGAGCGCCGATGGGCGCGCCTATGAAGCCTCTCAATATCTCCGCGACCGACGGCGCCGTCCGGTCCGGAATGCCGTTGTAGACGTCGATCCGCGAAGGATTTTGCCGGTAGTCCTCGTCCATGCTTCGAGTGAGGCCGGCGACGGCCTTGGAGACGCGTCCCTCAAGCGCCATGTCGTAGACCAGACTCGACACGCGCTCCCACGTGTCCGGCCGTCCCGTCCAGACGATCACCGTCCTCGGAGCCGGTTTGCTGTAGGTGTCGCTGCGTCGACGCGGAGACTGGACCCGCTCCTCGGGCCGGCCGGGCGAGGCGCAACCGATCGCCGCCAGCGCCGCCGCGATCGCCGCCAGACATTTGCTCATTCGCTTGCCCTCACTCCTCCGGCTCGGACTCCTCTTCGCCTCCTTCTTCTTCCACTCCCTCGCCTTCCGCCGCGAGTCGCCTCGCTTCTTCCTCCTCCGCCAGCACGCGTACCCGGTTCTCCAGATGCTTGCGTCGCGTTATGTTGGGCGTCGGTATGATGCTGTTGCCGTGCTCGATCCAGCCGAGACCGCCGCAGACGGGACACTTGCCGCGTCCGGCGTAGCCGTGCACGCCTTCCTCGCAGGTCTTGCACGGATTCACGGGCTGAGGCTTGTACTCGTAAGTGAAGATGAGTCCCGTTCCGCGGCACTCCGGACAGTGACCGGTTCCGCCGCAGAACCAGCAGACGGTCTCGCGGCTCACCCAGCGGAACCTGTGTCCGCAGTCGCCCTCCTCAGGCTCCTCGTGCTTGTAGGGACAGACGTCCTGGTGCGGACGAACTATACGATAGCAGTACGGACAGTGCGGCGTTCCGTCCGCGGAGAATATCACCGCGCGCTCGTCCACCTCCCACTGAAACGTGTAGAGAAGGTAGCATATGACTCCGGCGACCACCAGGGCGAGCACGGTGATGAGAACGACCCAGAACTTGTCGTATTCCCACATGCCGTTAAACTCCAGCAAGGGACGCTCCATATTAAAGCGCGCGCCCGGAACGCTTGTCAAGAGAAAATCGCGTCGCGGCTCGAACGCGCCTTTCGTCGCGCGGCGCCGACTGAGAGGAGATTTTTGAGTCGCTCGCGTCTGGTGGTAGTGGAACGCCGCTTCCGTGTGTATAATGGGAGAGACGGGACTGTGGAGGTACGCACTGATGAGACGGATTCTGTTTCTCGCGCTGGCGGCTTTCGTCGCGGGAAGCCTCGGGTGCGGTCGCGGCGGCTCCTACGGGAGGTCGAAACGCGGCCGCAGGACGTCGAGAACCGCGAAGAAGTCCGGAAGTCACAGGTCGACTTCCAGTGGATCGGGCCTGACGGCGCCGGGCACGATGACTCCCGGACCGGCCAATCCGATGAGCCCCGGCGGAAGCGCCGCTCAACCATCATCGCCGGACGTCATCAGACCGGGTCTGCCGCCGGGCACCGACATACCGCAGGATCTCTTCTACAAGTGGAGAGACTTCGAGAAGGCGTACAGGCAGTTCCACGACAATCACGCGGAGTTGGTGGCGAACAAGACGGACGGCAAGGAGGTGACGCAGGCGGAGATAAAACAGAATCTGCAGGAGGCGCGCAGGATCCAGAAGATGGGCCTCGCGCTCGAGGCGCAACTCAGGGCGAAGAAACAGGAAGGCAACGTCTGGGCCATCAACCGACTAAACAACTGCAACAAATACTTGGAGAAGGTGAACGCCGCCATAGGCTCGCTCAACGCCTGGAAAGAGTAAGCGACCGACAGCGTTCCGTATAGGGAGCGTGGAGCGTTCGGCGATACCGGGCGGCGAACGCCGCCCGGCCTTTTTTAGCGTCCGATCGTTGCCGGAGCGGTCCTCTGCGGGTATCATTCCGGAGGTCGACACGGAGAGGTGCCCGAGAGGCCGAAGGGACGCGCTTGGAAAGCGTGTGTGGTTCCAAAAGGGCCACCGGGGGTTCGAATCCCCCCCTCTCCGCCGGTTCTCCCGCCGCAAGGGTTGAAGGCGACCCGCATCCTTTCTTTTTCGGACCGGCTCCGGAGCGCGCCGCGGATGAGTGTTTGCGCCCG
>CAYPNR010000046.1:12591-17746 GCA_964412125.1 uncultured Planctomycetota bacterium
ACGATAGCGGAGATATGCGCGCGCGCGGGCGCGAACATCGCGGCGGTCAACTACTACTTCCGCAGTAAAGAGAAACTGTATGTGGAAGCGTGGCGGGAGGCTTTTCATGCCTCCATTGCGAAGTATCCGCCGGACGGCGGCGCGCCGGCGGACGCGCCGGCGGCCGAGCGCCTCAAGGGGCGTATCCTTTCGCTCATGCGTCGCGTCGCCGACCCCGATTGTCTCGAGTTCGAGATCGTGCAGAAGGAACTGGCCAGTCCGACGGGGCTGCTGGCGGAGGTGAAACGGCAGTCGCTTGAGCCGTTGCGGAAAGCGATGACGAAACTGGTGGGGGAGTTGCTGGGCGAAGGGACGCCTGATGAGGTGGTCGAGTTCTGCCAGATGAGCATAATGGCGCAGTGTATGTTTCCGCTGATGCATCGGCGGCATCTCAAGGTGATGAAGGGCGAAAGCGTCCTGTCACGGCCGCCCGACTTCGCGGTTGAGAGACTGGCGGAGCACGTGCTGCGGTTCAGCCTGGGGGGCGTTCGGGCGGTGAAGGAGCGGACGGGGAGGCGCGGGCGATGAGGTGGAGTGCGGGGTTGGTTTTTGTGCTTGTGGTCTCCTGTGCGGGGACGGAGAAGAAGAGGCGGCTGCCGTTGGACTTGCCGGAGCGGTTTTCCGCGAGCGGCGCTCGGCGTCCGGCGGCGAAGTGGTGGGAGGCGTTCGGCGATGAGGGGCTGTCTCGGCTGGTGGAGGAAGCGTCGGGCGTGAACTTCGGTTTGCGTGCGGCGTGGGCGAGGCTCGACGCCGCGCGTGCGGTGGCGGCCAAGGCGGGAGCGGGTGTTATGCCGACGGCGACCGTCACGGCGGGAGCGGGAAGGAGCACGCAGAAGGTGCCGCCCGCGTCGCGCACGTACGCCACGGCGTACAATCTCGGCGCCGGCGTCAGTTATGAGGTGGACCTGTGGGGCGGCATAAGGGACGCGGCGGACGCGGCGCGGCTGGACGCGGCGGCGAGCGAGTATGACCTGCAGGCGGCGGCGGTGACGCTTTCGGCGCAGGTGGTGGGGGTATGGCTGCGGCTCGTGGCGCAGAAGATGCGGCTGCGGCTGCTTGACAAACAAATTGAGGTGCGGAGGCGACGACTGTCGGCGGTCGAGGAGCGGTTCAGACACGGCCGGACCGCAGCGATGGACGTCCTGCAGGAGCGACAGGCGCTCGAGGCGCTGAAGGGAGAGCGGGAACTGGCGGCGGCGGAGATTTCCGTGCTCGAGCATCAGTTGGCGGTACTTGTGGGGCGCGCGCCGGGAAAAACGAAGTTCGATGTGCCGGACGATCTGCCCGCGCTTCCGCCGCTGCCCGCGACGGGACTTCCGTGCGGACTGGTGAGGAGAAGACCCGATTTGAGGGCGCTTGAGGCGCGGTTGTGTGCGGCGGACGCGCGCGTCGCCGCGGCGGTGGCGGAGCGGTTTCCGAAACTGACGCTGTCGGCGAACATGGAGGGCTCGTCGGGACGCGTGGAAGATATTTTGAGGAACTGGTTCGGAAGTATAGCGGCGGGCTTGCTGGCGCCCGTTTTCGACGCGGGGAGGAGACGTGCGGAGGTGGCGCGGGCGCGCGCGGCCGCGCGCGAGGTCCTCAACTCCTATGCCGAGGCCGTCCTCAACGCGCTTCGCGAGGTGGAGGACGCGCTGGTCCGCGAACGCCGGCAGGCGGCTTATGTCGCAAGTCTCGAAAAACAACTGACCCATGCGGAAGCGGCGCTCGAGCAGGCGCTTGAGGCGTATGCCTCGGGCGCGGGCGATTTCCTGCGCTGCCTTGGAGCGACGGCGGCGGTCGAGCAACTCCAGCAACAACTGACGGCGGCGCGGCTTCAACTTCTGCTTTACAGAGTCGACCTGTATCGGGCGATGGCGGGAGGATGGCCGCTCCGGCGGCCGCACGGGACGGAGGAGGACTCCAAATGACGGAGGCGGAGAAGAAGAAAGGTCTCTTGGTGCGTGTTGCGGCGAGACTTCTTGCGCTGCTCGTCGCGCTCGGCGTGCTCGGCGGCGGCGGCTACGCCGCGTACTGGCTGATGACGCACAAGCCGCGGGCGAGGAGACGCAAAGCGAAGGAAGAGGCGGCGCTCGTGCGGGTGATGAGAGCGGTGAATAGAAAGGAGCGGGTGGTTGTTGCGGGAATGGGAAAGGTGGTTGCGGCGCGGCAGGTGGACGTGGCGGCCGACGTGGCGGGAAGAGTGGTGACGGTGGGGGAGGCGCTTCTGCCGGGCGGCCTGGTGAAGGCGGGTGAGGTGATGGTGCGGCTTGAGCGGAAGGATTACGAGTTGGCGTTGAAGGGAAGGGAGGTGGATTTGAAGCGCGGCGAGGCGGAGGTGAAGGCGCGGCAGGTGGAGGTGGCGCTGCGGGAGGCGGAGACGGACAAGGCGAAGAGCAATCTTGAGGTCGAGATGGGACGTAGGCGGGCGGCGGAGAAGGAATATCGGCTGTTCGGAGAGAAGGTGGAACGTGAGGACGAGCGTTTGATACTGCGCGAGCCGCAGGTGGATGCGGCGCGGGCGGGTGTGAAAGCGGCGGAGGTGGGCGTGGATGCGGCGCGGGCGGCCTGCGAGGTGGCGAAGGTGGGAGTCGAGGCGGCGAAGGTGGCGGTGGACGTGGCGCTGTGGAACCTCGAGCGGACGGTCGTTCGGGCGCCGTTCGACGGAGTGGTGCGGGCGCGGTACGCGGAGGTCGGGGCGCGCGTTGCGCCGGGGCAGCGCATCGCGACACTCGTTGCGACCGACGCGTTCTGGCTCGAGGTCGCCGTTCCCAAAGACCAACTTCGCCGGCTCAAAATACCCGGATACAACGCGGATGATGGTTCCGTGGTGCGGATATACGACGAGGCGGCGTGGGGACGCGGCGCCTTCAGACGCGGCGTCGTCAGACGGCTGCTCGCGTGGGCGGAGGAGAAAGGTCAGATGGCCGTTCTGATCGTGGCGGTGGACGACCCGCTGGACCTGAAGCGGCCGGTGGGCGAACGACGTCCCGTTCTGCTCGGCTCCATGGCGCGGGTTGAGATGGAAGGGCGGGAGGTGGAAGGTGTTGTGCGGCTGCCGTGGCGGGCATTAAGGGAAGGGGAGTATGTCTGGGTGATGAAGGACGGACGCTTGAAAGTGAAAGAGGCGGATGTTGTGTGGAGCGGGCGCGAGTGGGTGCTGGTGAGAGGGATTGAAAATGGCGAGGCGGTGGTGGTGAGCGACCTTGCGGCGCCGGTTGAGGGGATGAAACTGCGCGTTGCGGAGGATGGAAAATGAGCGCCGAACACGACCACGATGAGAAACCCGGACCCATCGCGTATATGGCGGGCAACTCCGTCGCCGCCAACGTCGCGATGCTGATATGCCTTGTCGGCGGATTCTTCGCGTTGCGCACCATCAGACAGGAAGTCTTCCCGGAGTTCGAGTCCAACATCGTGCGCGTCAGCGCGGCCTACCCGGGCGCGACGCCGGAGGACGCTGAGAAAGGCGTGATACTGGCGATAGAGGAGGCGGTCGAGGGACTGGACGGGGTGGACGAGGTGGTGTCCGTGGCGCGGGAAGGCGTCGGGGTGGTGGATGTGAAGTTGCTGGAGGGGGCGGACGCGGAGCGGATGGTCCTGGAGATAAGGAGTGAGGTGGAGCGGATAACGACGTTTCCGGAGGACGCGGAAGAGCCGGAGGTGCGGCTGCTGTCGCGACGACGGGGCGTTCTGACGGTGATGCTTTACGGGGATGTGGACCGGCACGTGCTGCAGGAGTGGGCGGAGAGGCTGCGGGAGAAGTTGCTGCAGGAGGACAAGGTAACGCAGGTGGACGTGGTGGGGCTGCCGCCGCTTGAGATAAGTGTGGAGGTGGACCAGGAGGCTTTAAGACGTTATGGGCTGACGCTGAGGGACATAGCGACGCGGCTGCGGGCCGCGGCGCTGGACTTGCCGGCGGGCGGGCTTAAGACGGAAGGCGGCGAGATACTGCTGCGGCTGAAGGAGAGAAAGGATTACGGGCGGCAGTTCGCCCGCATCCCGATAATCACGACCGGCACCGGCACACAGGTCCTGCTCGGCGACATCGCGAAGTTGAAGGACACCTTCGCCGAGACCGACCGCTACACGACCTACAACGGCAGACCGGCCGCCATCCTCGAGGTCTTCCGCGTCGGCCACCAGACGCCGATCGAGGTCTCCGAGGCCGTTCATCGCGTTCTGGGTGAGTTTGCGACGCGGCTGCCCGCGCCGCTTGAGGTCGCCGTCTTTCGCGACGCCTCAAAAATCTACCGCCAGCGCATCGACCTTCTGCTGCGCAACGGCGGCACGGGACTTGTACTGGTGCTCGTCCTTCTGGCGCTGTTTTTGGAAGCGCGTCTCGCCTTCTGGGTCATGCTGGGCATTCCGATCTCCTTCCTCGGTTCCTTCCTTCTGCTGCCCGCCTTCGATGTGAGTCTCAACATGATCTCGCTTTTCGCCTACATCATCGCCGTGGGAATCGTCGTGGACGACGCGATAGTCGTGGGGGAGAACGTATACCGGCTGCGACAGGAAGGAATGCCGTTTTTGAAGGCGGCGATACGCGGCGCGCGCGAGGTCGCCATGCCCGTCACCTTCAGCATCCTGACGAACATCGCCACCTTCATGCCGCTTTACTTCATTCCGGGGGTGGTCGGCAAGATTTTCCGCGTGATACCGATTGTGGTGGCGACGGTCTTTGTGATATCGCTGCTTGAGAGCATGTTCGTGTTGCCGGCGCATCTCGGACATCAGCGACGGCGAAAGCACCGTGGACTTCTTGGACTTCCGTATCGCGCCCAGCAGTTCATAAGCCGCGCTTTCATGGGCGCCGTTCGTCGTCTTTACCGTCCCGTTCTCGCTTTCCTCACCCGCCATCGTTATGTCACGCTCTCCTTCGCCGTGAGTATCCTCGCCGTCACGGTCGCATACGCCGCAAGCGGCAGAATGGGGTTTGGTCTCTTTCCGACGATTGAGTCGGACTTCGCGCAGGCCGCCGTGACGCTGCCTTACGGCTCGCCGGTCGAGCGGACGGACGCCGTGGTGAGGCGACTGCTGGCGGGAGTGAAACGGGTGCTTGCGGAGTGCGGACATCCGGAGTTGGTCAGGGCGGTCGTGTGTGATGTGGGGGTAAGCGGCGGCCACACGGCGCGGG
>CAYPNR010000046.1:17846-18903 GCA_964412125.1 uncultured Planctomycetota bacterium
GGATATCCGCGGGTGAGCGACGTGGACGACGGATTTCAGCCGGGCAAGCCGGAGTTACGTGTGGTGCTGAACGAGAAGGGTATAGCGCTGGGCTTGACGGCGGCGGACGTGGCGAGGCGGTTGCGGGACGCGTTTTACGGCGCGGAGGTTCTGCGGCAGCAGAGGGGGCGGAACGAGGTGCGTGTGTATGTGCGGCGGACGAAGGCGGAGCGGCGGACGCTTGCGACGATGGAGGATTTTCTGATTCGGACGCCTGCGGGAAAGTTCGTGGCGGTGCGTGAGGCGGCGGAGGTCCGCCGCGGACGCTCGTATATGAGCATCAGCCGCCGCAACGGTCGCCGCGCCATCGCCGTAACCGCCGAGGTCACCCCACGCAGCAAAGCCGACGAGGTCCTGAACGACCTGAAGAAGAACATTCTGCCACGCCTGATGGCGGAACATCCGGGACTTTCATACTCCTTCCGCGGCCATCGCGCCGAAATACGCGACAGTATGGAGAGTCTGAAAACCACTTTCCTGCTCGCGCTTCTCGCCATCTACGCGATGCTGGCCATCCCGTTCCGCAGTTTCGTGCAGCCGTTCATCGTGATGATGAGCATACCGTTCGGCGTGGTGGGCGCCTTCCTGGGACATCTTCTCATGGGATTTGATCTTTGTGTGCCGAGCATGTTCGGTATAGTGGCGCTGGCGGGGGTGGTGGTGAACGATTCGCTTGTGATGATGGAGTTTGCGAATCGGAGAAGGCGTGCCGGCAAGGCGGTTAGGGAAGCGATACATGATGCGGCGGTGCTGCGTTTTCGTCCGATCATGCTGACGACGCTGACGACGTTCGGCGGTCTTGCGCCGATGATTTTCGAGACCTCGCTTCAGGCGCGGTTTCTGATACCGATGGCTATTTCGCTCGGGTTCGGCCTTCTTTTCGCAACGTTCATCACCCTGATAATGATACCCTGCCTTTACCTTGCGGTGGAGGACGCGAAGAACATAGCCGCCTTCGTCCTCGGCACACAACCTGAAGAGCACACCGGCGTCGACCGTCCCCTGCCGGAGAAGACCG
>CAYPNR010000047.1:0-16785 GCA_964412125.1 uncultured Planctomycetota bacterium
TCAAGATACTTTTTTCCGGCTGGGAACTGGAGCGGGTCGGCGACGTTTCGAAGCCTGTGGAAGCGCAGCGGCAGGAGGGCTGGACGTACTACGTCATACGCTACGCGGCGCGACAGGAGGCCGACCCGGAGCGATTCGCCGAGGTCGCCCGGAAGGTGGAGCAGGACATGCGGGAGGAGAGGCGCGGGAAGACGGTGGAGGCCTGGTGGGACGACCTCAAGCGGCGTTCCGGCCTGGTCGGCCGCGACGGCGAGCCGCTGTGGCCGCTTCTGGAGAAGCGGCGGAAAGAGGAACGCGAGAAACCCGAGACGTCGTCCAAACCGTAGAGGGAGCGGGAAGTGCGCGTCGCGGTGGCGCTGTCGGGCGGAGTGGACTCGGCGGTCGCCGCGCTTCTGCTGTTGAGAGCCGGCCACCACGTGGTCGGCGTCACTTTCGCCACACCCCACACCCGCGACCCCGCCCCGGTCGCCGGGGCGCTCGGAATCGAACTCTTCCGCGTCGACGTCTCGGCGGTGTTCGAGCGGCGCGTGATCGACTACTTTCGCGCGGAGTACCTGGCGGGTCGCACGCCAAGTCCGTGCGTTTTGTGCAACCTGCACGTGAAGTTCGGCCTGTTTCGGGAGGCCGCGCTCGAGACCTGCCGCGCGGAAGCGCTGGCGACCGGCCATTACGCGCGCACGCGGCGCGCGGGCGCGCGTACCTTCCTCCGCGCGGGAGTCGATCCGGAGCACGACCAGTCGTATTTTCTCTGCATGCTGTCGGGCGCGGCCCTCGACCGCGTTCGCTTTCCCGTGGGCGGCATGAGCAAGTCGGAGGTGCGCGCGCGCGCGCGCGCGGCCGACCTCCCCGTGGACGCCTCGCGCTCCAGTCGGGACGTCTGCTTCGCCCCGGAGGGATACCGGAGCGTGTTCGAAGGAAGTCCCGCGGCGCGGCCCGGTCCGGTATTCGACCACACCGGCCGCGTGCTGGGACTGCACGACGGACTGTTCAACTACACGGTGGGCCAGCGCAGAGGCGTTCCGGTGGCGGCGGGATATCCGCTTTACGTGCAGCGGCTGGACGCCGGGACGAACTCACTGATACTGGCGCCGCGCAGGTTCCTCTACGCGCGTTCGGTCCTCGTCCGTCCGTTCAACACGATCTCTTTCGCGCGGCCGCGACGGCCCTTGCGGGTCTTCGCGCGCGTGCGATACCGTCAGCCGGGCGCGTGCGCCACGCTTCTGCCGTCGCCGCGCTCGTTCGGAGACGCTCCCGCGGACGCCGTGGAGTTGCGGTTCGACGAGCCGGTCTTCGCGCCGGCGCCGGGCCAGTTCGCCGCCGTCTATATCGGCGATCTCCTCCTCGGCGGCGGTCCGATACGGGACGTTCTGTTTCCGCGACCGGCCTGACGCCTACGACGGTCGGTCGGGTCCGGGTTTGTCGCCCGGCGGCTGCGGCAGCGGCTCGGGAAACGGTCCGGGCTTCGGCGGCGCGGGAGTCGGCTCCGGTTCGGGCTCCGGTTTCGGCGCCGGCTTCGTCATCTCCTTCGGCGGCAGCAGTTCTTCGGGGCACTCTTTCGCGTCCTTGAGAAACGCTTCCACTTTCAGCAGTTGCTTGGCGAGATCGAAACCGACCGCGCGTACCGCCGACTCGTAAGCCTTTCCCTGCCCTTTGTGCTTGGCGGCGCCCATCTTGTGCCTGGCGCGCAACTCCTTCAGCACCTTCCTGGTTTTGGCGTCGATCACCTTCACCACGCCTTCGGCCGAGGCGTTGAAGGTGACGATCTGCTTGAGGAATATGCTCGGCGGCTCCTTCTTGCAGCGAACCTGCCCTTCGACGATCACGTCGGCCTGCTCCCGCGCCTCTTTCTCGGTCAAGCCCTTCTTCTGCGGTTTCTTCTCCTCGCCTCCGGGCACCAGTTCCTCGCCGCTGTCGGGCTTGTCGCGTTTGACGTCGTGAACCTTGAGTATCTTGATGTGCGAGAGGTCGATCCCGGCGAGTCCCCAGCGGACGCGCTGCTTGAACCACTCGTGCTCGGCGCGCTCCTGTAACTTCTCCGCGCCCAGGCGCCGGAGCGACGACGACTTGCGGTAGGCTTTCACGCGGCGCTTGATGAAGTTCTCACGCTCGCAGATCATGCCCACCCTCAACGCCTCCTTCAGTATGAACTGCGTCACTCTCATCTTCAGCGCGCTGTCGTTTATGTAGTCGGTTATCTTGAAGAAGACCTTGAGAGTCTTCTCCTGCGCGGACGGCTTCTCGGGAGGAGCCGGCTCGTCGGGCTGCGCCTTCGGCGGCTTTTCGGGCTGGTCCGGCTTTTCCGCGGGCGGCGCGTCGGGTCGCGGCTGCGCCGCGGCCGCGCCGAGCCCCGCCGTGAGCGCGAGAAGAACTATGAACCATCTCATCTTCGACGCCTCCACAACGTAACTTTCCAGTCTTATACCGTCGCGGCCGCGGGAGGTTCAGAATATCGGCGGCTCGCGATAGACGCCGAACACCTTTTTCATCGCGTTCACGATTTCGCCCTCCGTGGCGTAGCGGCGCGCCGCCTCCATTATCGGCGGCATCACGTTTCCGCTGCGGTCGCGGCAGACCTCCTCCAGTTTCTCCAGGGCCTTCTTTACGGCGTTGCCGTCGCGTCGCCGGCGCAGCCGCGAGAGGCGCTGCTTTTGCTCCTCCTCCACTTTCGGATCGATTCTGAGCAGCGGTATCTCCAGACGCTCCTCTTCCACATACTCATTGACGCCGACCACTATTCGCCGCTTGCTCTCGATCTCTTTCTGGTAGCGATAGGCGGCGTCGGCTATTTCGCGCTGGAAAAAGCCTTTCTCTATCGCCGCCACCACGCCGCCCAACTCGTCTATCCGCCTGAAATACTCCTCCGCCTCCTCCTCCATGCGGTTGGTGAGCCACTCGACGTAGTAGGAGCCGGCCAGCGGGTCTATCATGTTCGGCACGCCGGTCTCGTAGGCGATTATCTGTTGCGTGCGCAACGCGATCTTGACCGCCTTCTCGGTCGGCAGCGCCCATGTTTCGTCCATGGAGTTGGTGTGCAGCGATTGTGTGCCGCCCAGCACCGCCGCCAGCGCCTGATAGGCGACGCGTACTATGTTGTTCTCCGGCTGCTGGGCCGTCAGCGAGCAGCCCGCGGTCTGCGTGTGGAAGCGCAGGAGCCACGAACGCGGGTCTTTCGCCTTGTACTTCTCCCGCATTCTTCGCGCCCATATCCGCCGCGCCGCGCGGAACTTCGCCGTCTCCTCGAACAGGTCGTTGTGCGAGTTGAAGAAGAACGACAACCGCGGCGCGAATTCGTCCACGTCGAGACCCGCTTTGATCCCGGCCTCCACGTAAGCGAAGCCGTCGGCCAGCGTGAACGCCAGTTCCTGCACCGCGGTCGAGCCGGCCTCGCGGATGTGGTAGCCGGATATGGAGACGGTGTTCCACTGCGGCACGTGACGACTGCCGAAGGCGAACGTGTCGGTTATGATCCGCATCGACGGCTCCGGCGGAAATATGAACGACTTCTGGGCGATGTACTCCTTGAGGATGTCGTTCTGGATGGTGCCGCGGAGTTTCTCCAGCGGCACGCCTTGTTTTTCGCCGACGCACAGGTAGAACGCCCACAGGACGGCCGCCGGGCCGTTTATGGTCATCGACGTGGAGATCTTCTCCAGCGGAATGCCGTCGAACAGAGTCTCCATGTCTTCGAGACTGTCTATGGCGACGCCGCAGCGGCCCACCTCGCCTTCCGAAAGCGGATCGTCGGAGTCGCGTCCCATTATCGTCGGCATGTCGAAAGCGACCGACAGGCCGGTCTGGCCGTGCGCGAGCAGGAATTTGTAACGCCGGTTGGTGTCCGCGGCGGTGCCGAAGCCGGAGAACTGCCGCATCGTCCAGAGTCGTCCGCGGTACATCGTCGCGTGTACGCCGCGGGTGAACGGATACTCTCCCGGAAATCCGAGATCCGCTTCGTAATCGAGGCTCTCGACGTCGGCCGGTGTGGTCAGCACGGGAGTGGATTCGCCGCTTGTGGTGGTGAAGTCGACCTCTTCGCGTTTCGGCATTCGCCCGTAGTTCTTGCGCCATCTTTGCGCGCGCTCCCGTACTCTGCGAATCGATTCGGCGTCGAAGAGTCTCGAATGGTTCGCGTCGGTGGCTCTCCCTTTCGTTTCGCTCATCGTCGGCTCTCCTCCAGCAGGCGGCGCAGGATGTCTTCGGCGGCGCGACGCGCGCTCGCGCGACCGGAGGCGACCTTCTCGCCGGCGGAATCCAACTCGTTCGCGAGCCGCTGCAGCGCGCGGGTGAACGCGCCCTCCAGCGCGGCCTGTACCTTCCTGCGCGCCATTCGTTTCCTGTTCTCGCTGAACCGCTCGTCCGCTTCGAGGAACTCGCGATAGCGCTTGAGAGCGTCGAGGAGGCTTTCCACGCCGCGGCCGCTCGTCGCTTCGGTCTCGATCACCGGCTGTCGCCAGCCGTCGCGGCGCTTGCACATCTGCAGCAGGAAATTTATCTCGCGCACCATGATGTCGGCGCCGCCGCGGTCGGCCTTGTTCACGCAGTATACGTCCGCTATCTCCATCAGTCCCGCTTTCAGCGTCTGCACGGAGTCGCCCAGTCCCGGAGACGTGACCAGCACGCAGACGTCCGCCGCCTGCGCTATCTCCACCTCCGCCTGGCCGACGCCGACGGTCTCGGTCAGGATCACGTCCTTGCCCATGGCGTCGAGTATGTCCGCGGCGTCCATGGCCGCCTCGGACAGGCCGCCGAGATGGCCGCGGCTGGCCATCGAGCGGATGAAGACCTCCGGGTCCGCGCCGCATTCCCGCATCCGGACGCGGTCGCCGAGCAGCGCGCCGCCGGAAAACGGACTGGACGGGTCCACCGCGACGACGCCCACGGTGAGGCCGCGTTCCCGGTACAGTTTCGTCATGCAGTCCACCAGCGTGCTCTTGCCGACGCCGGGCGGACCGGTCACGCCGACCCGGAACGCTCTTCCGACGCGGGGCGCCACGCCCTCCATGATCGCGTCGGCCTCCGGCGCGCCGTTCTCGACGACGGTTATCAGCCGCGCGGCCGCGGCCGCGTCGCCCGCGAACAGCCTCTCCAGCAGCGTCTTCACGTCCATCGTTCTCCCCCGGCGGGTCAACGCCTCGTCAGCGTCTCTTGACCAGTCCCAGCACGTGGCGGGCGATCACGATACGCTGGATCTCGCTGGTGCCCTCGTATATCTCGGTCGCCTTGGCGTCGCGGAAGTAGCGCTCCACGGGGTACTCCTTGGTGTAGCCGTATCCTCCGTAGACCTGGACGGCCTGCTCGGCGCAGTAGACGGCGGTGTCTGAGGCGAACAGTTTGGCCATGGACGCCTCCTTGCTGTGAGGCACTCCCCGGTCCTTCAGCCACGCCGCCTGTCGCGTCATGAGTCGCGCGGCGTTTATCCGCGCCGCCATGTCCGCGAACTTCTGTTGAATCATCCCGAACTCGCAGATCGCCCTGCCGAACTGCCTGCGCACCTTGGAGTACTCCACGGCCGCGTCGAGGCACGCCTGGGCGATTCCGACCGACTGCGCGGCCACTCCTATGCGTCCGCCGTCGAGGCCGCGCATCATTATCCCGAAGCCGCCGTTGACCTCTCCGAGCACGTTCTCCTCCGGCACCTCGCAGTCTTCGAGGACGATCTGGCAGGTGTCCGAGGCGCGGAGGCCGAGTTTCTTCTCCTGTCTGCCGGCCGAGAAGCCCGGAAACGACGGCTCGACTATGAAGGCGGTTATGCCGCGGTGCGGCTTCTCGGCGTTCTTGTCGGTCCTGGCGAAGACGACGACCACGCCGGCGTTGGCGCCGGTCGTTATCCACGTCTTTACGCCGTTTAGGACGTAACGGTCGCCCTTCTTGACGGCGCTCGTCTGGATGCGGGCGGCGTCGGAGCCGTAGTCCGGCTCGCTCACCGCGTAGGCGCCTATCCACTCGCCGGAGGCCAGACGCGGAAGATACTTTTTCTTCTGGCTCTCGCTGCCGAACCATCCGATGACGCGGCACGGCAGCGAGTTGTGCACCGAAAGCGTGATCGCGGTCGACGGACATGCGCGGGCGATCTCCTCCACCACCAGCACCATCGCCGTGTCGTCGAGTCCCGCCCCGCCGTACTCCTCCGCTATGGTGATGCCCATGAAGCCCAACTCGCCGAGTTCGGTGTAGTTCTGTCTCGGGAACTCCTCTCGACGGTCGTAGTCGACGGCGCGCGGCAGGAGAGTGGACTGCGCGTACTCTCTCGCCGTCTGCTGAATCAGTTTTTGCTCCTCGCTCAGTTCGAAATCCATTTCAGCCTCCTTATCCGAGAGCGGGCCGATATGGAGCCGGAACGGAACATTCTACGCGCGCCGAACCGCTTATTCAAGGCGGAGCGGCGTCAAACGTCGTGTTTCCCGACGGCGCTGTTGCGCGCGCGCGCGCGGGCCTGTATCATGAGCGTCTCCGCGGTTCTTTCGCCGGACGAGGAGGAGGAGAGGAGATGCGTATCGAGTGGCTCGGCCATGCGTCGTTTCTGATCGAGGGCGCCCGCGTGCGTGTGGTGACCGACCCTTACGAAGGCGTGGGACTGGCGTTTCCGAAGGTGGAGGCGGACGCGGTCACGGTGAGTCACGAGCACTTCGACCATCACGCCACGGACCTGGTCGGCGGCGATTTCGAGGTGGTGCGCGGCCCCGGCGCAAAGACCGTCGCCGGCGTGGAGTTCGTCGGCGTCGCCACCAAGCACGACGACGCGGGAGGCTCGCTGCGCGGCGACAACACGGTCTTTTGCTTCAGCGTCGACGGCGTACGACTGGTCCATTGCGGCGACCTCGGACACACGCTGGACGCGGAAACGACGGCCGCGATAGGTCCTTGCGACGTGCTGATGGTGCCGGTGGGCGGAGTCTACACGGTGGACGCCGCCGGCGCCGCCGCCGTGGTGGAGGCGCTCAAGCCGAAAGTGGTCCTTCCCATGCACTACAAGATACCCGGACTCTCGCTGGAGATAGCGGACGAGAAGCCGTTTCTGGCGATGTTCTCCGAGGTCGAGCGCCGCGGGAGTCTGGAGTTGACCGCCGGGGCGCTTCCCGGAACGCTCAAGGTCGTGGTGCTGGAGAGACGCGCCTGAGCGTCCCGGGCGGAACTCCGCCGCCGGCGTCACGGGGCGGGGCGGTCGGACTTCGATATTCTGTCGGCCGTCCGCAGCGGCTCCGGCAGGCGGAACCTGCCGCGGCAGGCCAGTACGAACTCGACGGCGCGCTCCAGTGTGATTCTGTGGCCGACCGAGACGACCACCGGCCGGACGCGGGCGCGCGTGCGCACGAGTGCGCCGATGACGGAGCCGTCCTTGCCGAGCAGGCGGACCCACGAGCCGGCCTCCTGCGCCGGTTCGGCCTCGGCGGCTCCGCACAGGACGCTCTTGGCGCAGCCTATCGCGGCGACGTCCAGTATCACGCCCAGATGCGAAGCGATGCCGAGACGCCGCGGATGCGCGACGCCCTGGCCGTCCACCAGCAGCAGATCGGGAGTGCCTTCGAGGCGCGCGAGGGCCGACAGCAACGCCGGCGCCTCGCGGAACGAAAGCAGACCGGGAACGTACGGAAAGCGGATCTCCTCCTCCGCGACGGCCGTCTCGATCCGCTCCAGATCCGGCCAGGAAAAAAGACATGCGACCGCGCGCGTCCGCTTGCGCGGAAACGCGACGTCGAGCGCGGCGAACGTCCGAACGCCTTGCGTTCCGCCTTCCTCGGAGACCTTCTCGGCGAGACGCCTCTGCAGCGCTGCGGCCGCCTTGGGCGTGAGATCCCACGAGTGCTCCAGTACCGGTCTCAGAGGCACTTCTTCGTCTCTTCCCGGCTTATACGGTTGTCCCGGTCGAGATGGATGAATTTCGTCCGGAACTCGGGCAGTTCGTCGTCGTCGACGAGCGCGTAAGCGAGTATGTGAACGGTGTCGTCGACCTCGCCGAGACGCGCGGCCGGACCGTTCAGTTCTATCGTGCCGGAGTCCGCCTCGCCGGGAATGACGAATGTGTCGAGTCGCGCTCCGTTGTTGAGATTGACCACCGTCACTTTCTGGTTGGGCAGAAGCCCCGCCCGCTCCATCAGCGTGCGGTCGATGGTTATCGAGCCGCCGTAGTAGAGTTTGCAGGCGGTGATGCGGGCGTTGTGAATCTTGGCCGTCAGCATCTCATACATCATCACCGTGGACCTCCCCACGCCCGGGGACGATCAGGGCGTTGTCTATGAGCCGCGCGTCCCCCAGATAAACAGAAATCGCGAATACGGCCGGCTTGTCAAGTATTTTCAGCGGTTGCAGCGTTCGCGCGTCGCGTATCTCCGCGTAGTCCAGCCGCGCCAGGTGGTACCGCGAAACCGTGTCGCGCATGATCGCCTCCAGACGCGCGACGTCTCTCTCGCCTCCGTCGACGGCCTCGATCGCCGCATCCAGCGCGCGTCGCAGACAGACCGCCTGCCCGCGCTCCCGCGGAGACAGATACGCGTTGCGACTCGACATCGCCAGTCCGTCGTCCTCGCGCACCGTCGGCACGAGCGCGATCTTCAACGGCAGGTCGAGGTCGCGCGCCATCCGCTCCACCACGCGGAACTGCTGGAAGTCCTTCTGGCCGAAGTAGGCGACGTGCGGCCGGACGATGTTGAAGAGTTTCGCGCAGATCGTGCAGACGCCGCGGAAGTGGCCGGGACGCCGCGCGCCGCAGAGACAGCCGGCCAGGTCCGGATGCGGCTCCACGTACGTTCCGAAGCCCTCCGGGTATATAGTCTCGCGTGTCGGCGCGAAAAGCAGATCCACACCGGCCTTCTCGAGCATCTCCGCGTCGCGCTCGACCGTCCGCGGATAGCGTTCGAGGTCCTCGGACGGACCGAACTGCGTGGGATTGACGAAGATGGAGACGGCGGTGCGCCCGCATTCGGCCAGGCTGCGCAGGACCAGAGACATGTGACCGGCGTGGAGCGCGCCCATGGTCGGCACGAAGCCGACGCGGACGTCCTCTCGACGCCATCGTTCCGTCACGGTCCTCACCCGCGCCGCGTCGCCGGTGACTTCCATCAATCGCGGCCTCCGAGAGAGTCCAGTAGTTCGGCGACGGTCCGCTCGAGAAGGGGATGACGCGCCTCCGGCGCTATCTCGCACAGCGGCTCCAGTACGAAGCGTCGGAGATGCATCCGCGGATGCGGCACAGTGAGGGCCGGCTCGTCTATCACGCTCTCGCCGTAGAAGATGATGTCGAGATCGAGCGTCCGCGGACCGTTGCGCCGCGCCGGATCGCGGACGCGTCCGAACTCCGTCTCGATGCTCTGCAGCGCGCGAAGCAGTCTGCGGGGCCGCAGACCTGTTTCGACGACGCAGGCGGCGTTGAGATAGAGAGGCTGAGGCGGTCCTTCCGGCGCGGTTTCGCGAAGTGAAGAGGCGGCCAGAAGGCGCGTGCGGGGCAGGGCGGAAATCCTGTCGAGAGCGCCTGCGATGTTGGCGCGACGGTCGCCGAGATTGGAGCCTATGGCTATATGCACGCGCGTCATTTCGAGGCGTCCTCCTTACCGGAAGGCGCGTCGCGGCGCGCGCCGCGCGCCTTCAGCAGGCCGTGGACGTAGACGACCGGCCCGGACGCGGCGTACGCGACGAAAGCGCCGGCCAGCGCGAGTTCGCGGACCGCGGCGCCGAGAACCCCGAAGAAAAACAGATACGCAAGAAAGTCGAACGCGCCCTTTCCCCTGCTCCTGATGATGCGGTTCAGCACGTGTATGTAACGCATGCGACTGGAGACCATCAAGAAGCCCAGGGCGAGCATCAGCGCGGGCAGACCGTCCTTGATCACGGCGGCCAGCGACGTCCAGAACGTCCGTCCGAACATGTCGCTCAGGTATCCGTGAAGCGTGCCGGGCTGCGGCGTCTGCATGAGAAAGTCGTACAGGATCACGAGAGAGGCGACGAGACCGGCCGCGCCCGGCGTGGGCAGGCCGGTGAAGGATGTGTGGCGCTCGTCGTCCGGCGCGTTCTCGACGTTGAAGCGCGCCAGTCTCAGTATGGCGGCCATGGCGTACAGGAGACACAGAAACCACGCGGTTTTCGCCCAGAACGTCTCGATGTTCGACTCCGCGAGGTGCTTGGAGTGCCACATGACCACCAGCAGCGCCGGCGCGACGCCGAAGGAGACGGCGTCGCAGAGGCTGTCGAGTTCTCCGCCGAACGACGTCGCGGCCTTCGTCAGTCGCGCGATGGTTCCGTCGAAGGCGTCGAACAGCATCGCCGCGAAGATCAGCCACGCCGCGGTGACGAGATAGCCGAGATCGCCCATGTGAAGATAGGAGGCGACTTTGACGCACGCGGCGAAGCCGCAGGCGCCGTTGCCCAGCGTGAAGAGCGCCGGCAGCACCGCAAGGTTACGTATCCGTTTTCGAGCCGGCATCGTCGAATGTTCCTATGATGGTCTCGCCCGCCTTCGTGCGGCTGCCGTCGGTGACCCGCCATCGCAGCGGCGAGTCCTTCGGCACCCACACCTCCAGACGCGAGCCGTATTTCACCATTCCGAACCGCTCGCCGGCCTCCAGTCGCTGTCCCGTCTTCAGCGGACAGACGATCCTGCGCGCCACCACTCCCGCTATCTGGCGTACGAGTACGGGGCCGTGGGCGGTCTTCAGGCCGATCTCCTGCGCCTCGTTCTCCTCCGCCGCGCGCGGGTCGGCCGCGTTGCGATGGCGGCCGTCTGTGTGTCGCAGGTGCGCCACTTCGCCGCTCGTCGGCGCGCGGTTGACGTGAACGTCGAAAAGCGACATGAATATGCCGACCTTCCGCGCGGGTCCGACGAACGGATGCTCCGCGTCGTCGTTCAACTCCACCACCACGCCGTCGGCCGGCGACAGAAGCAGAGCGTCGCCCTCCGGCGCGCGCCGCTCCGGGTCGCGGAAGAAGCGAAGCGCCGCCGCTCCCAGCAGGCCCACCGGCAGCCACAGCAGCGCCGCAGGCCACCACGCGAACCACACGCCCGCGAACGCCACCGCCGCGCCGCTGGCGAGCAGCACTCCCACGACCATCCGTATCTCGCGCCTGCCGTATGGCGTGAACACTTAATCCTCTCTCCATCTGCGGAGCCCGGCCGCCCTCATCCGCTCCAGTCGCGTCTCGACCACGCTCTCCGGCGTGAAGTCGCGCAACTTCACACGCTCTTCGAGGCCGTCCGTGTAGGCCGCCTGCGGCATCAGTCCTATCAACTCGCTCTCGCGCACCTCCACGCCCGCCTCCGCGGCCAACTTCTCTATCTCGCCGTAGACGCGTTCGATGCCGGTCCGGGTGAAGTCCACCAGGTTCATGGAGACCTGCGCGCAGCGCTGCTCGGCGAGATACAGTCCCATCGCCTTCACGCCGGGCAGACCGCCGCCCTTCTCGCGGATGGTTCCGGCGATGCGGCGCGCGAGGTGGACGTCCTCGCTCTGGAGATTGACGTTGTAGGCGATGAGGAACTGTCGCGCGCCGACCGCCGTCGCGCCGGCCGTCGGATGTATCCGCTCCGGTCCGAAGTCGGGGCTCCGCTCCGGATCTCCGCCTATGGCCTCGCGCAGTCCCTCGAACTGGCCGCGTCGGACGTCGGCGAGATTGCGTCGCTCCGGCCGGGTCGCGGCGCGCTCGTAAAGATAGACCGGTATCCGCAGTTCGTCGCCGATGCGTCGCCCCACGCGTCGCGCGAGGTCCGCGCAGTCGTCCATGCTCGCTCCGGAGAGCGGCACGAACGGCAGAACGTCCGTCGCTCCCATTCGAGGATGGCCGCCTTCGTGACGGTTGAGGTCTATGAGGCGGGCGGCCTCTTTCGCCAGTCGAAACGCCGCTTCGGCGGCCGCCTCCGGCGCGCCCGCGAACGTTATCACGCTGCGATTGTGATCGGAGTCGGACGAGGCGTCCAGCAGATAGACGCCGTCGACGCTCATGAGCGCCTCGATCACGCGCTCCACCACTTCTTCGCGACGCCCTTCCGAGATGTTCGGCACCGACTCTACGAATTTCTCCGCCATCGCGTCTCCTCCGATTTCCGTCGTCGGATTTTATCCGTCCGCGACGCCGTGTGCAACATCGAGACGCGACGGCGGTGCGGTTGCGCTTGTATCGTGCGGCGCGGCCGGTAAAATGAGGCGCGTCTTTTTCGGACAGACGTCGAATGACTCTGGAAGAGAAAACCTGCGAGCAGCGCATGGAAAAGATAGAGCGGATACGTGCGCTCGGACTGGAGCCGTACGGCTTCCGTTATCTGGAAGGCCGCCTCGCCGCGGCCGAGGTACGCGAGGCGGTCGAGCGCGGCGGGGAGCCGGAGGTGAAAGTCGCCGGACGCGTCACGGCCGTACGGATGCACGGCAAGACCACCTTCTGCGACATCTTCGACCGGAGCGGCGCGATACAGGTTTTCCTGCGCAAAAACGACCTCGGCGAGACGACCTACACACTGGTGCGGATGCTGGACGCGGGCGACATCATAGGCGTGGAAGGCAAAGCCGGACGGACGCGGACCGGCGAAGTGACGATTTTCGCGCGGACGATGACGCTTCTGTCGAAGGCGCTGCTTGTACCGCCGGAGAAGAGACACGGCTTGAAGGACGTGGAGACGCGTTACAGGCGGCGCTACGTGGACCTGTTTTCGAATCCGGAGGTCCGCGACAGATTCGCGCTGCGGCACCGACTGATCTGGTTTCTGCGGAATCTTTTCGTGGAGGAGGGCTTCGTCGAGGTGGAGACGCCGATGATGCAGCCCGTACCGGGCGGCGCGGAAGCGCGTCCGTTCGTGACGCATCACAACACGCTCGATCTGGATCTCTATCTGCGCATCGCTCCGGAACTCTATCTGAAGCGCCTGCTGGTCGGCGGTTTCGAGCGCGTTTTCGAGTTGAACCGCAGTTTCCGCAACGAAGGCGTCTCGCCGCGTCACAATCCCGAGTTCACCATGCTGGAGGCGTATCTGGCCTACGGCGACTACACCGACATGATGCGGATAACCGAGAGGGTGGTTTCGGAATCGGCGCGCGTGCTGCTGGGCGCCGACGGCGTCGACTACGCGGGCCGCCGTTACGATCTGCGGCCGCCTTACCGGCGACTGGACTACGAAACGCTTTTCTCGGAGCGATACGGCTGCGGCGTACGCGACGAGGCCGGCGTCCTGCGCGCCGCGCGCGAAGCGGGCCTCGACGAGATGTCGCACTGGGCCGCGGTGGACAAACTGCTGGACCTCGCGCTGGAGGCGCTCGCGCCGGAGGCTCCCGTCTTCGTCGTTCGTCATCCCGTGGAGATATCCCCGCTGGCGAAGCGCGCCGGGGACGATCCGCGCCTGACGGAGCGGTTCGAGTTGTTCGTCGCCGGCATGGAGGTCGCCAACGGCTTCAGCGAACTGAACGACCCGGTCGAGCAGAGGCGCAGATTCGAACAGCAACTGCGACACGCCCGCGAGCACGGACTTCCACGCGTGCTGGACGAGGACTTTCTGACGGCTCTCTCCTACGGCATGCCTCCGGCCGGCGGACTCGGCATCGGTGTGGACAGGCTTGCGATGCTTCTGACCGGCGTCCGCAACATTCGCGACGTGATACTGTTTCCGACGCTGCGGCCGAAGGAGTGAGCCATGTGGCGCGTCTTCGTGGCCTTTCGATATCTCAGGCGTCGCCTGACCACCTATATCGCCGTCGCCGGAGTCGCCATCGGCGTGATGGTGCTGGTGATAGTGATGAGCGTGATGGGCGGCTTCCAGAGAGAGTTTCACGAGAAGTTGCGCGGCATAAACGCTCACATGACCGTCAGAATCGAAGGCTTCGGCCTGACCGACTGGGAGGAGATCTCGAAGGAGGTCTCCCGCGTTCCGGGCGTGGCCGCGTCCGCGCCGTTCATTCAGCATCCGGTGCTCATCAAGTCGACCGACGTCAATTTCGGTTTCGTCAAGGGGATAGATCCGCTGCCGGAGACGGGCGTCGGCAAGTTGAGGGAGTATCTTCTGCGGCCGCGTGAGGCGGAGGTCATGGCGCGATACGAGCGTCTCGAAAGACGGATCTCCGTCTACAAGACGTGGCTGGCGCGCGCGCGCGCGACCGCCGGCGTCGATCCGTTCATCCTGAGGCTTCGCGGCAAGGAACTCGAAGTGATGCGGGAGGAACTGGCGGATTTGAAGCCCGAGTACGAAGCGCTGAAGAAGCGACGGCCGCTGAGCGACGACGAGGTGGACATGCTCTTCGGCATACGCAGAAGCGAGTTGCCGGGCCTGGTGATAGGCGTGGAGATGATGAAGTATTACAACCTGCGGGTGGGCGACACCATACAACTGCTCACCACGACGCAGGCGCATCTGGAGGAGGTGCGGCGGCAGAACTTCGTGGTGCTGAGCGCCTTCAAGACCGGCATCTTCGACAACGACTTCCGTTTCTGTTACGGTCTGCTGGAGGAGGTACGCGCCTTCATCGGCTGCGACGGCGTGACCGGACTCTCCCTGCGGCTGGACGACTACTCGCGCGCCGGAGAGATAAAAGACGCGGTCAGAGAGGTGGTTCAGGCGCGCCTGCCCGGCGAGCAGGTGGCCGTTCGTACGTGGGAGGAGTTGAACAAGACGCTGCTGCAGGCGGTTCGGATGGAGAAGTGGCTGCTGGGCTTCATAATCTTTTTCATCGTTGTGGTGGCGGGCTTCGGCATCGTGGCGATTCTCACGATGATGGTGAGCGAGAAGACGCGCGACATAGGCATACTTAAGGCGCTGGGCGGAAGCACTTCGGGAGTGATGGGCGTGTTTCTGATCGCGGGACTGACGATCGCGCTGGCGGGCTCGCTGGCGGGACTGGTCGCCGGTCTGGCGTTCGTCTACAACATAAACGAAGTGGCCGCCGTCATGGAGAAGGTGATCGGCTATCATCCGTTTCCGAGGGAGGTGTACTATCTGGACCGTATCCCGACCGAAGTGGACCTTCTGGAGTTGGCGGGGGTGATACTGCCGACGCTGGCTATGAGTCTTCTTTTCGCGCTCTATCCGGCCGTCCGCGCGGCGCGTCTGGAAGCGGTGGAGGCGCTCAGGTATGAGTGAGACCGTCATCGCCGCAGAAGGCGTCGAGAAGAGTTACTTCGCGGGCAAACGCGAGTTGCCGGTGTTGCGGGGCATAGACCTTTCGGTGCGTCGCGGAGAGACGCTTCTGCTGTACGGACCGTCGGGCGCCGGCAAGTCCACGCTTCTGCACATTCTCGCGCTGATCGACCGACCGACGAAGGGACGCGTTCTGCTGGAGGGTCGCGACGTGACGGCTCTCGGGGCGCGGGCGCGCGCGCGTCTGCGAAACACCGCCTTCGGTTTCGTGTTTCAGTTCTACCATCTCCTTCCGGACTTCACCGCTCTTGAAAACGTTTACATTCCTGTGATGATGCGCTACTCGTTCTTCGGCTGGCGCGTGCGCGGCCGACGCGAGCGCGAACGCGCGCGCGAACTCCTGCAGACCGTCGGTCTCGGCGAGAGGATGCGACACAGGCCGCGGGAACTCTCCGGCGGCGAACAACAAAGGGTCGCGCTGGCCAGGGCGCTCGTCACAGAGCCGAAAATCGTCTTCTTGGACGAGCCGACCGGCAACCTCGACACCAGGACCGCGGGAAAGATGATGGAGTTGCTCTCCGAGATGAAGAAGAAGTTTTCTCAGACGTTTCTGATGGTGACCCACAATCGCGCGCTTGTTTCTTACGGGATGCGTACTATAAATATCGTCGACGGCCGAATCGTGAAGGAGCCGCCCGATGGTTTCGCTGCGGGTTAGGGAAGGACCCGGTAAGGGAATGATATTCCGCATGGAGAAGGAGAGCGCGACTCTGGGTCGGGACGCCGGTTGCGACTTTCAGGTGCCGGACCAGGGCGTCAGCCGCCGCCACGCCGAGGTCTACCGCATCGGAGAGATGTACTTCGTACGGGACCTCGGCAGCAGGAACGGGACCTACGTGAACGAGGAGCGGATAAAGGAGGAGATGCTGCGCAACGGCGACAGGATACGCCTGGGCGGCACGGTACTGGTGTTCGAGGACAGGGCGCCGGAGGGCGACTCGCACGAAGTGGTCTACAGCAAGAGCGCCGACCCCGGCGCCACGATAGAGTACAAGGTCTCGGCGCTGGCGCTCTCCGACGTCGAGGAGCCGAAGGAGCGGCGTCCGACCGGCGCGGTCGAGAGTCGATATCTTTCCTTTCTCTACCAGATGGCGCGGGAGGCGGCGGTCGAGAAGGACGAGCGGATGTTGATGGAGCGCGCCGCGCAACTGTCGGCCGAGGCCGTCGGCGCGGACGAGTGTTACGTCCTGCTCTGCTCGACCGGCGACGAGAGGGAGATGACGCTCGAGGCCGCCTACCAGTCGGCGCCGGGAGCCAAACCGATGGTCTCGCGCTCGGTGATAGGTCCCGTCCTGAAACGCGGTCGCGCGGTGGTCATGCCGTGCGTCCAGGAGAACGAGTACGCCAGGGACAAGTCGAGTCTGATAATGTCGAGAGTCAGCACCGTGATGTGCGCGCCGGTGGTCGCGGCGGATCGGGTCCTGGGCGTCCTCTACATAACGAGCAAGAAGCCGTACAAGTCGTTCGACGAGGAGGACGTGGAGTTGATGGTCGCGGCCGGCGTCCAGTTGGGCACGGCTCTGGCGGCGCTTCGCGCGGAGAAACGCCAGCGTGAGACCGCGCTCGGCGTGATTCGGATATTCGTGGAGGCGGCCGAGAGCAGAAATCCCGAGCAGGCCGGACACTCCGAGACGGTGGCCGACGTGGCGCTCGCGGTCTCCGAGGTGCTGCGGATTCCGAAGGAGGAG
>CAYPNR010000047.1:16885-18842 GCA_964412125.1 uncultured Planctomycetota bacterium
GCCGAACGGCGAGCCGGAGCGCTCGTAGAAGGAGATCGGTCGGTGACCACGGTTTTCATGCACGACTTCACCTGTCCCGTCTGCGGAGAGGTCTTCGAGGACGAGGTGGTCGCCTCGACCAACGTGACCGGTCTGTCCACCGATCTCAAGCCGTTCACGTGCGGTCTGCCGGCGTATCCGTTTTTCGTGCACACGTGTCCGAACTGCTTCTTTTCCGGCTTCGGCGAGGACTTCGAACGTGAGATAGACGTCGCCTCTGCGGACGTGATTCGCGTGGAGATGGAGCGCTGGCACAGGGATCTGTATCCCATGGAGCCGGAGCCGCAGCACAGATACATGCTTGCGGCGATATGCGCGGAGATACTGGGCGCGGCGCCGCTCCACGTGGCGGACTGCTACCTGAGGGCGGTCTGGTGCGCGGTGGACCGCGACATGCACGACTTCGCGCACGAGTTGCGGGTCGAGGCGGTCAGATTCTACGTCCTGGCGTTCGACGACCGTCGCACGCCCGCGCGCGAGCGCGCGCGCGTCGCCTACGTCGTCGGCGAGTTGTCCAGACGTCTGGGACGCGAGGAGGACGCGGCGCGCTGGTTCGGACGCGTCGCCTCCGCCGTCGTCGCTCCGGCCGAGCAGGAGTGGCTCGTGAGAGCCGCGCGTCAGCAGAACGAGAATCCGCAGGACCGTTTCGACGGCGGCCTCTTCCGGCCTTGAAAGCCCGCGCGCGCGCGGGTAGAATGCCGCCCGCCGGATCCGAAACGCCGTGGAATCGGACGGGACCGGCGCGTCTTTCTGGGGAGTAGGAGGCGTGACGGATGGAAGAGGGGCTCGTCTCTACGGGAGAGGAGGTCGAAGAGTTACGGGCCGAGGTGAGAAGACTGGCCAGGGAAACGGCGCGTCTGGTGGAGCGCATCGGCCAACTCGAAGAGTCGCGCAGACGACTGCACGCGCTTCTGTGGGGCGAACTGGACCGGCTGAGGGAGCGTTTGAGAAAAGCATTGCCTGACGAGGAGATATGAATATGGGACTCGATGCCGAGATAAGTCACGTCATAATCGAGAATTACGGTCGCATTCTCGCCGACTCGCTTTCGGTGGACGTGGCGGTGGTGGGCGGCGGACCGAGCGGACTGGTGTGCGCGGGCAGACTCGGAGACGAAGGACTGCGTGTGGCGCTTTTCGAGAAGAGGCTCGCGCCCGGCGGCGGAATATGGGGCGGCGGCATCGGCTTTTCGGTGCTCGTCTTTCCGGAGGATCTCGGTCCGATGCTCGAAGAGATGGGCGTCGATCACGAGAAACAGGGACGTTTCATCGTGGCCGACGCGGTCGCCTGCGGCGCGGCGCTGATAGCGCACGCCGCGCGACACGCTTGCGTCTTCAACGGTTTCACATGCGAGGACCTGCTCATGCGTCGGGGAGCGGTCGCCGGTGTGGTGGTCAACTCCTCTTCCATAGCGGCGGCCGGACTGCATGTGGATCCGATAAGCGTCGAGGCGCGGGTGGTGGTGGACGCGACCGGCCACGACGCGGCTCTGGTGGCGCTGGCCGCGCGGCACACCAACAAGCGACTCGTTCGCGGTCAGGGGCCGATGAACGCCGCGGCGGGCGAGAAATTCGTCGTGAAGCGGACGGGCCAGGTCATGCCGGGACTCTACGTCTGCGGCATGGCGGTGAACGCCGTCCACGGCGGCGCGCGAATGGGACCGATATTCGGCGGCATGTTCAAGTCGGGCGCACGCTGTGCCGAAATAATAGAAGAGGCTTTGCAGGGATCTTCCTGAGGAGTCGATGTCGGCGTGCGTCCCGATTCGTCAGCGGCGCTCCGCTTCACGGCGGCCGTCGCCCTTCGGCGCGGTCTCCTCGTTTTGCTTTTGATCTGCGGGGTCGGGCTTCTCGTTTCGACTCCGTCGGGCGAGGCGTGCGCCGCTCAGGACGCGGCGACGCGGGCCGAGAAACTCCTG
>CAYPNR010000048.1:0-12595 GCA_964412125.1 uncultured Planctomycetota bacterium
GCCCGTCTCGAACTCACGATAGTACGCCGAGGAGTCCGGAACACCCGCCTCCGACCACCAGGCGCGGGCGTTCAGGCCGAAGACCTGAGTGAAGCCGTAAGTGGCCAGGGCGGTGAAGCCCATGATGCTCTCGCCGGTCAACTGATGACCTGCGGCGCCGAAACGCGTGCTCCAGTGTCCCCTGCTGAACGCCGCGCTGCCCAGCGGCGTAGACCTCGGCAGCAGACAACCCGTGCAGATCGTGAGGAGCAGGGCCGCCGGGGCTTTCCTCATTTTTTCCCGTCCTCCAGATGCCCGCTCGCGAAGACCGCCAGTTTGGTGGGCCGGATGGGGCTGCGCGCCGTCTGCGGACGGAGTGACGCCGGGGAGACGCCGCGCGCGCGCGCGAGTATCCCCAGCACGAGTCGCTGACAGGTTCGACCCTGACACGGTCCCATTCCGCAGCGCAGAACTCGTTTTATCCTGTCGAAACTGTCGTATCCGGCCTCCACCAGTTTTTCTATTTCGCTTCTCCAGACGTCTTCGCATCGGCAGACGAGAACGTCCGCCTCGCTTTTCTCGGCCGGGTGTCGTATCACGATACCGCCCTCGCGACCGGGCGGCGCGAAGCCCGCGGCGCGTCGGCCGAACTCCTTGGGCACGCGGAAGAACACCAGTCGTTTGCCGCCGAACTTCTTCGACGAGCGCACGTCGCTGACGCGTCCCTCGCAGATCAGGCGTCCCTCGTCGTCGACGACCGCCACTTTCTGTCCCGGCTCCGGCACGGGCAGCATCTCGTACGGCACGCCGATCTCCGCTTCCGTCTCGTCGGCGTCCGGCTGGTACAGCCTTATCGCAAGACCCGGACACACCGCGAGGCATGTTCCGCATCCGGTGCATTTCTCCACGTCCAGGTACGGCAGATTGTTCATGTCGCCGTCGATTTTTATGGCGCCCTGCGGACAGGCGTCCACACACGGATCGCACGGGATGGGTTGCGGACAGTTGATGACGGCGAAGCGTCCCTTTTCGGGTGTGGGCGGCGGCTCTTTCCGCGGCAGTATTTCACTGGCGGGCGGCTCCTCGCCCCAGAAACGCGCCTTGCCCGCCCGCGGCTTCGCGCCGAAGGGTCCGCCGCGTAACTTCTCCAGACGTTTGCGCAACTCCGCTCTGCGCTCGATCACGCCGGCTCCGCCTTTCTGGAGGCCGACGGCCGCGCTTATTCCCGCTATGCGGCCCTCCAGCATCGCGGTGGACGCTTCCTCTATTCCGCTGGCGTCGCCCGCCACGTAGACGTTCTCCAGACTCGTCCGCATGTTGCGGTCGTGCCAGGCCGCGTATCCGCCCAACTCCGCCACGAACTCCATTCTGCAGCCCGCCTGCGCCAGGAGTTCCGTCAACGGCGACAGTCCCACGGCGACGCAGACGCAGTCGCAGGCGACCGCGAATTCCGTGCCCGCGATCGGGGCGAAATTCTCGACTCGGGCGAGTACGGCGCGTTCCACGTGTTCCTCGCCCTCCACACGCACCACGGTGTGCTCGAGGAGTATCGGCACGCGAAGTCTTCGCAGTTTGGCGGCGTGGACCTCATAACCGCCGATCTTCGGCGCCGCCTCCGCCACGCATATCACCTCCGCGCCGGCCTGCAGCAGTTGATAGGAGACTATCAAGCCTATGTTTCCGGCGCCTATCATCACGAAACGCCTGCCCGGCAGCACTCCTTCCACGTTCATCAGCGTCTGTACTCCGCCGGCGCCGTAGACGCCGGGAAGGTCCGCGTTCTCGAACAGAAGCGAGTTCTCCATCGCCCCGGTCGCCACCACGATTCGGTCGGCTTCGACGCAGAAGTACTCCTTCTCGGTGGTCATTCCCACCACTCGACCGTCGAATATGCCGGTGACCGTGGTGTCGGTCATCACCGTCACGCCGGCCTCGCGAACCTCTTTTTCCAGGATATCCGCTATTTCGAAGCCGCGCGTGCCGGCGTACTCGTTACGACCGCCGAAGAACATATGGGTTTGTTTCAAGAGTTGTCCGCCCGGTTTGTGTTTGTCTTCGACCAGCAGTGTGTCTGCGCCGCATCGCGCCGCCTCCGCCGCCGCGCACATGCCGGCGGGGCCGCCGCCCACCACCAGCACTTCGCACCTCTTCATGTCAGCAGCCTCCCGCGTCCCCGCTGCCGTTCGATCTTCATTCCCTCTCTCAGGCGCACGACACACGCGCGTTCGTTCGGCACGCCGTTTATGATCATGTTGCATGAAGCGCATCTGCCTATCGCGCAGAAGAACCCGCGCGGCCTTTGCAGTTTCTTGCTGTATCGAAACACCCGCACGTCGTTGGCGACCAGCGCGGCCGCCACGCTCTCGCCTTCGTATCCCTTCAGAAGTTTTCCTTCGAACTCGAACGTCACCTCCTTGCCTTTTTTGAACTCGAGCACCGGATGTTCGTTTATCCGCATGTCCGCTCTCCTCGACTGTTCGGGCGGGACCAATTCTACCGTCGCGGAGGTGTCGAATCAAACGCCGGCCGCGGCGTTCGACGCTCCGGATTTTGTATTGACACCGCTCGGCCGACCGCTATTATTTTTCGGTTGAGCCGCCGAGGTGGCGGAATTGGCAGACGCGCCAGATTCAGGGTCTGGTCCCCGTTACTGGGGGTGCGGGTTCGACTCCCGCCCTCGGCATTTCCTCGACCCGCCGCGGTCGGAGGTCGCCTGTGCGGTCCGTCACGGTCATCATGCCCGCGCGCAACGCCGCCGCCACCATTCGTCGCGCGCTCGACTCGGTTTTGGCGCAGCGCTCGCCGGCGCCCGCGGCGGTGGTGGTGGTGGACGACGGCTCCACGGACGGCACGGCTTCTGTGGTACGCGCGACCTACGGCGACCGGGTGTGTGTTTTGCGACGCGAGCCGCGGGGCAGGGCGGCGGCGCGCAACGCCGCGCTCGCGATCGCCGAAACCGACCTCGTCGCGTTTCTCGACGCCGACGATCTGTGGCTGGGAGGGCATCTGCGGGCGCTTGTTGCGCCGCTGCTGTCCGATTCCCGCGTCGCGCTCGCATACGGTCGCCACGTGGTCCGCTCCGCGGCTCGGGAGCGCGAGAGCAGGACTCCGCCGCTCTCCGGCAGGCTGCGCGGCGCGGACCTGCTGCGCTTCCGTCCGTGGACCGGCGCCGTGGTCGTCCGTCGCGACGCGCTTCTCGAAATCGGCGGCTTCGACGAATCGCTCGAGACGGGCGAGGACGTAAAAGCGTGGCTCTCGCTGGCGTTACGCTGGCCGGTGCGTTTCGTCGACGCGGTGGTGGCGGTCTACAACCGTCGCGCGCTGCCGGCGTCGCATCAGGTCGCCCGGATGAAGGACATGTTACGCGTGCTGGAGTGGCTGCGACGCGCGGCGGGCAGGCGGAGCGGGATACCGAGGTGGGCGTTCAAGGCGCGACGCGCCGTGCACATGTTACGCGCCGCGCGGCGTCTCGCGTTCGAGCGCGGCGTTGCCGCGGCGCTGGACTTATGGCGTCGCGCGGCGCGCGAGGCTCCGTGGTGGCCGGAGGTCTGGATCGCTCGTTTTGCATTCGCGCGCGCCCGCGCTATAATCACCCGCCACGGCCTGGAGAGCGTGTAGGCGATGAAAGAGGGATTCGGAAAACTCATATCGCTGACGGAGGCCTTACGAACGCTCGATGGCGTCGTACGACGCTTCGAAGGAGCGGAGGCACTGCCGCTGATGGAGGCGGCGGGAAGGATCACGGCGGAGGCGGTCAAGAGCGGAGTGGACGTACCGCACTTCAGACGCGCGGCGATGGACGGCTACGCGGTACGCGCCGAAGAGACGTTCGGCGCCTCTTACGAGCGTCCCATCGCCTTGCGCGTGACAGGCGTCATCGAGCCGGGGGACGTGCCGACCTCCGCGATCGACTCCGGACGATGCGTACGGATATCGACCGGCGGCGCCATGCCGCCGAACGCCGACGCCGTGGTGATGGTGGAGTACACCGACCGGACGGACGACGACACGATTGTCGTGCAGTCGGCTGTGGCGCCGGGCGCCAACGTCGTCGAAGTCGGCAGCGATCTGAAGGTCGGCGACACGGTGGTGGACGCCGGCGTGTTGCTGGGCCCGCGACGCCTGGGCGCGCTGGCCGCGGCGGGCGTCGCGAGTGTGAAGGTCGTGGCGCGACCGAGAGTCGCGGTGCTCTCCACCGGCGCCGAACTGCTCGCCGCCGACGAGCCGCTCGCGCCGGGAAAGGTCTTCAACATAAACAGTGTGACGCTTTCGGCCGCGCTGGCCCGTTTCTGTTGCGAGCCGGTCGACTGCGGCGTCGTTCCCGATCGGTTGGACGCGATGCGCGAGGCCGTTCTCCGCGCCGCCGCCGACTCCGAACTCGTTCTGATCTCCGGCGGCTCGTCTCTCGGCACCGGTGATCTTGTGCCGCGCGTCCTCGCCGCGCTCGGGCGACTCCTGTTCCACGGCATCGCGGTGAAGCCGGGCAAGCCCACCTCCGCCGGAGTGGTCGCCGACACACTCGTGCTCGGACTGCCGGGCTATCCCACGAGCGCGCTTTCGAACTTCTACATGCTGGTGCTGCCGATTCTCGAGCGGATGCTCGGCACGCGCTGGCCGCGTCCCTCCGTTCGGGTCGCGCTGGGCCGGAAAACGGTCTCCACGATCGGCCGTCACGAGTTCATGGCGGTTCGTCTCG
Organism: uncultured Planctomycetota bacterium; assembly: GCA_964412125.1. Classification (GTDB taxonomy): domain Bacteria; phylum Planctomycetota; class SKW154; order SKW154; family SKW154; genus CAYPNR01. The sequence goes on from CAYPNR010000048.1 coordinate 4,676, forward strand.
ACGGCGGAGAAGCGTTTCCTCTCAGGCGCGGTTCCTCCGCCATCACCACGCTCGCGCTGGCCGACGGCTTCGTCGAGATCGACGCGGAAACCGAAGTGCTGCCGGCGGGCGTCGAAGTGACGGTACGCCTGTTTCCGTGAGCGCCTCGGCCGGGCCGCGCCTATACGGCGCCCGGGCCATATAGGTTTTTCCTTGTCGATGGCCCGCGTCCGCTGCACTATCCTGACGACGGACGATCGTTTGTGATTGGAGAGCGGCGATGCGGCAGGTCGACGCGAGAGGAATGGCATGCCCGCAGCCGGTGATACTGGCCAAGCGGGCGCTCAAGGACGGAGACGGACCTTTCGTGGTGTTGGTGGACAACGAAGCGTCTGCGGCGAACGTACGACGCATGGCCGAGAAGAACGGAGCGGAGGTGGTCTCGGAGCGTCGCGAGGACGGCGTATGGACGCTCGTGGTGACGCCCGGCGGTCCCTCGTCCGCGACCTCGGCCGACTCATCGGAGCGACCCGTCGTCTGTCAGACCGCTCCGACGGTTTTTCTTCTGGCGTCGGACGGGATAGGCCGCGGCGACGCCGAACTGGGCGGACTGCTGGTGAACGGCTTTCTCGACGCGCTTTCGGAGGTCGAGCGCTGCGCCACGGTACTGGTGTTCATGAACTCCGGTGTGAGGCTGGCGTGCGAAGGTTCGCCGGTGCTGGAGAAGTTACGCCGTCTGGCGGACGAAGGCGTGGAGATGCTGGTCTGCGGCACCTGTCTGGGACATTTCGGTCTTGGTGAGAAGGTGCGCGTCGGCACGGTGAGCAACTTTTTCAGCATCACCGAGACGCTTCTTCTTGCGCGCTCGGTCGTCGCCTTCTGAGCGCGGCCGCCCTCACGCGGACATCTCGAGGGCGTTGGCGAGCGACACAGTGACGATCTGACTGCGACCCGGCGTCGCCATCGTCACGCCCACCAGCGCGTCCACCGCCGCCATGGTCTGTTTGTTATGCGTGGTGACGATGAACTGGCTCTCTTTCGAGTACTCGCGCAGCAGAGCGGTGAAGCGCGCGGTATTTGCGTCGTCGAGCGGCGCGTCGAGTTCGTCGAGCAGGCAGACGGGCGCCGGATGAGTACGATAGACGGCGAACAAAAGCGCGATGGCGCAGATGGCGCGTTCTCCGCCGGAGAGCAACCGCAACGCCGCCGTTTCCTTGCCCGGCAGTCGCGCCACCACCTCCAGCGACGCCTCCAGCACGTCTTCCCCTTCCATGACGAGATCCGCGCGACCGCCGCCGAAGAGTTGTCTGAACAGCGAGCGGAACTGCTCGCGAACCGCCTCGAAGGTCTTGGTCAGTCGTTCGCGACAGATCGCGTCCATTTCGGCCACGGTCGAGGCGAGTTTGGTATGCGCCTCGCTCACCTCTTCGGCCTGCTCCTCCAGAAACATCAGGCGTCCTTCCACCTGTTCGAGTTCCTTATCGGCCTCTTCGTTGACCGCGCCCAGGTTTCTCAAGCGTCGCTCGTTCGTGTTCAGTTTTTCGAGCAGGTCGCTTTCGCTGGTCGCTTCGTCGTCTTCCGGCGCCCGCGGCTCGACGCCGACCTCCTCCGCGCCCTTGAGCGCCGCTTCTTCTCTCTGGCGCCAGCCTTCCTCCTCCACGGCGAGACCGCGTTCCTCCTCATGCGCCTCTTCGAGCGCGGCGCGAAGCCGCCTCAGTTCCGCTTCACGGCTGTCCGCGTCGGCGCGCAGCGCTTTCATGTGTTCGTCTATCCCGCGCAGTCGCTCGCCGGCCGCCTGCAACGCCGCCTCCGCTTCGCCGTGCTTCCGCGCCAGAGTCTCTATCGTCGCGTCGAGGCTCGCGGAGACTTTGCGCAGCCGCTCGACTTCCGCGGCGCGCGCCTCTTCGAGTCGATTCAGTTCGCTTTCACGCTCCTTCAGTTGGCGTCGCTCGTTGCCGCGCTGCCTGAGTCGCTCCGCGAGTTGCGCCGCCTTCACTCTCGACTCGCCCAGTTCGCCTTCGCGGCGGTGGAGTTCCTCACGCAGGGCGCGGATCTCCTCCAGCAGGGAGGCCGCCTCTCGCAGGAGACCGCGTCTCTGCTCCTGCGTGGAGACCACTTCGCGGCGGAGGCGCTCTTTTTCTTCGTCCATTCTTTCGCGCTCCTCCAGCGCGAGACCCTGCTCGGCCGCCGCCGCTTCGGCCTGGCTTTCGAGTGCGCGCTCACGCTCGTTCAGTCCTCGCAGGCGTCCCTCCAGCGTTTCTATCTCCGCCGCGAGTGCGCGTTCGTTCCGCTCCGCTTCGCGCAGCGCCGTCTCGATCTTCGTCGCCCGCCTGAGCAGGCCGTTGCGCCGCTCGCGCAGCGCGCGCGCGCGCCCGCCCAGCCGCCTCATGCGGTCTCGAAGTTGCGACAGCCTCCGCTTCCTTTCCACATAACCCGTCCGCCCTCCGAGAATCTCGACGACCGCTTCGTCCACCAGCACGCCTTGCCCGCAGGCCCGGCGCTTCCGTAGAGGATCGTCGACCCGCGGCCATCTTTCGGTGAGGTGACGCGCGGCTCGTTCCAGTCCGTCTCCGTCCGACTCCGACAGGCGTTCGAGCACCACGAACCGCAACGATTCGTGTGTGCCCAGCCGACGGACGTAGGTCTCCACGGCTTCCATTCTGTCGACCGCCAGCGTTCGCTCGGCGGGAGCGAGGGCCGGATGTGAAGGGTCGCGCAGTTCGGCCAGGACCGCGGCGTAGAAGCCCGCCTTGTTGAGCGTCTCCGCCGCGGCGCGACCCGCGGACGCTCCGGCGTCTTCTGTGAGCATTCGTCTCAGCACGCCCGCCTCCGCGGCGACGGCGCGGCGCTGCGCCTCCAGTTCGGAGATGCGTCGGGAAAGCGCCGCCGCCCGGCGATTCGTCGACTCCAGAATTCGTCCGCCTTCCTCGACTTCTCGTCGTGCGGCCTCCAGCGCTCTTTCTTTGCCGGCGATTTCGCTCCTCAACGCGCGCGAGTCGACTCGAACGCCGACGAGGCTCTTGCGGATCGTTTCGGTCTCGATTCTCAAACGACCGAGACGCTTCGCCAGGGCGTTCCGCTCCGCTTCGCAACGGGCCAGGGCGTTCGCCGCGCGGACGCTTTCCTCCAGCAGCGCTTCGGCTCTCTCTAAGGCCGAGGAGCGGCTTTTTTCGGCCTCCGCGAGTCTGTCGCGCGCCTCTTTCACCTCCGCTTCCGCCTTTTTCAGGGCCGCTTCCAGAACGCGTGTCTCCTCGTCCAGTTCCGATACTTCGCGTTCCAGTCGCGCCGAGTCCCGTCGCAGGCGCTCCTTCTCGGCCTCGACCGTTCCGCCTTCGCCGCGCTCCAGGCGCTCCAGTCGCTCCCGTGTCGCGCGTAACTCCTCGCGTCGACGCGTCTGCTCGATTTCGGTCCTGTGCAGATCGTCGCGCAGACCGTCCATTTGCGAACGCGCGTCGCGCGCCTGTGTCTCGGCGCGCATCAGTTCGAGATGCGTCTTCTCGGCGGCTTCCGCCGCCGCGGAAACGCCCGCGCGAAGGCCGGCGAGTCGCTCTCTGAGGTCGCTCAGGCGCGGTCGCAGTCGCGCGAGCGCGTCGCGCGCCGACCTCAGACGAAGACCGTAAAGCGACGAGCGCAGCGACGCGATCTCGCTTTTGATCTCCCTGGCGGTCTGGGCCCTGGTGGCGGCCGCGCGAAGCCTCCGACGCGCCGAACGTAGTTCGTCCACCTGCTCCCGCAGGCGCTGCAGATGAGCGTCGACCTGACGCAGTTCCGAAAGGGCCTGATCGCGACGCAGACGATAGCCGCGGACGCCGGCCGCCTCCTCCAGAATCAGTCGTCGTTTCCTGCCGTCCATGTCGAGCACCGCGTCGAGTTTGCCCTGCTCGATTATGGAGTAGTAAGCGGCGCCCAGACCGGTGCCGGCCAGTAACTGTCGAAGGTCTCTCAACCGACAGCGTCGGCCGTTGATGTAGTATTCGGAGCCGCCGTTGCGGTAGAGCCGACGACGTATCACCAACTCCCGTGAGCCGTCGAGTCTGTCCGCCAGTTCCGGCGCGTCGAAGTCGAGCGTCACCTCGGCCATGTTGGCCGGGGGTCGCCCTTCGCCGCCGCCGTAGATGACCTCGTCCATGCCCTCGGCTCGCAGCGTCTTGGCGCGTTGCTCGCCGAGAGCCCAGCGAAACGCGTCCACCAGGTTGCTCTTGCCGCAGCCGTTGGGGCCCACCACGCCGGTGATCCCCTCTCTCAACGACACGGTCAGTTTGTCGGCGAACGACTTGAATCCGAGAAGCGTTACGCTGCGCAGGCGCAAACCGCCCCCTCCAAACAGTCTCTCCAATTATTACTTCGACATTTCAGCGTCGTGTGCCACTCGAAAGACGCCTGAGGCGTCAAAGCCGTGTTCCGACCGACGCGCGGGCCGGTTGCTCTTTACGTGAAGGCCGGACGCGGGTAGAATCGAGACGGCGCATTTTTCGGAAGCGCGGGATTGCGAATCGCGTTTGTGTATCCCAATCTCGGCGGGCAGGTCGGTTTTCCTTACGGCGCGGCGCATCTGTCGGCGCTCGCGCGACGCCGCGGACACGAAACGCTGCTGTTCAACCTGAACGAGCGACTGGACGCGATGAGCGACGAGGAGTTCCTCGAGCGAATACGGAAGTTCGACGCGGACGTGATCGGTTTTTCCATTGTGACGGTACAATGGCCGGAAGCGCTACGCCTGGCGCGTCTCGTCAGAGAACGAACGGATGCGACGACGATCGCCGGCGGCGTTCACGTGACGATGCGGCCGCTGGAGGTTCTCGAGAGCGGCGCTTTCGACTACGCCTTCGTCGGCGAGGCCGAAGGACCTTTCGAAGCGACGCTCGAACGCTTCGAGAGAGGCGAAGACGCCGCAGGCATCCCCGGCGTCTGGTCCGCGGACGACGATCGCGACGGCGGAGGAACGTTCGCGCCGCTGCCGGACCTGCGGGCGCTGCCCATGCCGGACTACGAATTCTGCGACTTTCAGGCGCTGATCGACGCCCGCGACGGATGGGTGGGACTGCTGGCGGGACGGGGATGTCCGTTTCGCTGTTCGTACTGCTTCAATCATCGTTTTGTGGACCTCTACCGCGACGCTCTCGGCGTGCCGGCGCACGGGCTGAACTACATTCGCACGCGCGCGCCGCGACAGGTCCTCGACGAGATGCGTTACCTTCTCGAACGCTATCGCGGCGTTCGAACGTTCATCTTCGACGACGACATTTTCACACTCGAGCGGCCGTTCATGGAGGAGTTTCTGAAGTTGTACGCGGAGGCCGGCGCGCCGGTGCCGCTCGTCGTCAACGCGCACGTCAAATTGTTCGACCTCGCGACGGCGCGCGCGTTGAGAGACGCCAACTGCCGTATAGTCAAATTCGGCCTGGAGTCCGGCTCGAGCGGCCTGAGAAGACGCGTGCTCAGGCGTTACATGTCCGACGCGGCCATAGAACGCGCGTTCGCCGCCGCCGCGGAGGCGGGCCTGCACACCTCCGCGTTCGTCATGCTCGGCCTGCCTTACGAGACGGTCGGCGACCTTCGCGCCACGGTCAAACTCCTCGCGAAAATAAGACCCGGACGTTTTCGCTGGTCGGTCTTCTATCCGTTCGTCGGCACCGAAGCGCATCGCATGGCTTGTGAGGGCGGATTCATCGTCGAGGAGAAGATGGAGTCGCTGAGGAACTTCTTCACCGAAAGCCCCCTGGACTTCGGACCGGAGCAGAACCTGCTGGTGGACAAGTTGAACGCGGCGTATCCGTGGTTCGTGAACGCCGAAGGCGAGACGGACTGCGCGCGGGTCTACAGGCCGCTGGTCAAGGAGATCATGCGACTCGACGCGGAAGCGTGGGCCGAGCGCAAGCCGCGTATAGAGGCGGAGGACGCGGAGATCTCCGCGGAGATGGTCCGGCGAAACGTGTCGCACTACGCCGTCAGATACAATCGCTTCATGGGCGTCCGCAGCGACTATTTCCTGTCGGAGGACTCGTATGACGGCGGGGCGGCTGGTTGAGGTGGATCTCGCCGCGGGGCGCGTCGGAGAGGTCGCGCTGCCGGAGGAGTCCGCGGCGTGGCTGGGCGGCCGCGGACTGGCGGGCTGGCTGCTGCGGCGCGAAGGCGAGTGGCGCGAGGGACGTGTGCCGCTGGTTCTCGCGATCGGTCCGCTCGCCGCTTACGGAGCGCCGTGCTCGTCGCGCGCGACGCTGGCGAGTCGCTCTCCGCTTACGGGTACGTATTTCGACTCCAGCGCCGGCGGCGCGCTCGCCGCGCGTCTCGCCTCATGCGGCGTGGCCGCGCTCCTGATAAGGGGCCGCGCTCCCGAGCCGCTCGTCGTTCGTGTCACGCCCGGCGGCGTCCTTCTGGAGTCGGCGAGTCGCGTCTGGACGGCCACCGTGCCGGAGTTCGCCGCCGCGACGCCGTCCGGGGCCTCTTTCGCGGCGATAGGCCCCGCCGCGGAGCATGTCCTTTACGCGAATGTGATGGTCGATACGCATCACGCCTTCGGTCGCGGCGGTCTCGGCCGTCTGATGGCGCAACGCAATCTCAAAGCGATCGTGGTCGAAGGACCGCTGCGCTCCGCCCGACCCGCGAGTCCGAAACGCTACCGTCGCGCGCTCGCCGCGGTGCGTCGCCTGTTCACGGCGAGTCCGGCGGTGAAGGCGCTCTCCAGATTCGGAACGCCGTTTTTGACGCGAATCGTGGCCTGGACCGGCGCCCTGCCGGTGCGCAACTTCGCGGGGGTACGCTCTCCGGACGCGCAACGGTTCGATTTCGACGATCTCTGCGCGGAGTCCGTCGAGCGGAGGATGCGTCCGCGTTCCGCGGGCTGCGCGGCCTGTCCCATCCGCTGCAAGAGGCGCTTCGGCGACGAGGCGCTGCCGGAGTACGAGACTCTTGCGATGCTGGGCGCCTCCTGCGGCGTGGCGGACTACGAAGCGGTACGCGCCGCCGCCGCGCTGGCCAACGCTCACGGCGTGGACACCGTTTCGCTGGGCGGCACACTCGCGACGCACTTCGAACTGACGAACTCCTGGCCGACGGGCCGCGGTCTTGTGGAGACGGTCGAGGATCTTCTGCGACGGGGAAACGGCACTGAAGGTCTCGAGGCGGGCGCCGCGCGCTACGCGGCCGCGCGCGACGCGGACGAGGCGGCGATGTGCGTCAAAGGTCTGGAGTTGCCGGGCTACGATCCCCGCGCGGTACAGGGAATGGCGCTCGCCTACGCATCGAGCACGCGGGGCGGATGTCATCTTCGGGCGTACATGGTGGCGCCGGAGATACTGCGCAAGCCGCGACCCCTGTCGCGGACGACACTCTCGGGCAAGGCCGCCTATCTGGCGGTGCTGCAGGACAGGATGGCGGCGGCCGACGCGCTGGGCGTCTGCAAATTCGCGTTTCTCGGCGCGAGCGAGGAGGAGTACGCGGAACTGCTGAGCGCGGCCGTGGGCGAGAGTTGGGGCGGACAGGACCTGATGAGGCTCGGCGCGAAGGTCTACGCGGCGGAGATGAAGACCAACGCGACGCTCGGCTTCGGAGCGGCTCACGATACGCTGCCGGAGCGCTTCTTCCGCGAACCGCTCGAGCGGAGCGGTCCCGTGGACGAAGTCGCGTTCCGCGACGAACTGGCGACTCTCGCGACCGTCCGCGCGGCGGACGAATCGCGTTGACAAGCGGCTTTCGCGTCTATATCCTTCCTTTGAGGAGGCGGGCGATGGGCAAGCGGACGCCGGCGGCGAGACTGGCGCAGTGTCTCAGACTGTTGCTCAGGCGTTACGGCCGGAAGCATCGCTCTCCCGCCGAGACGCTGCTGGAGCACGTTCTTTTCTACCATCTCCACACGCGCATATCCTTCGGCGGAGCGAAGCGTCTCATCAAGATACTTCGCGAGCGCTTCGCGGACATGAACGAGGTGAGAGTCACACCGCG
>CAYPNR010000048.1:12695-18804 GCA_964412125.1 uncultured Planctomycetota bacterium
GCAGAGTACTGGAGAGATTCGGTGTGTCGCCGTCGGTGGCGCGCTCGAAAGAGGCGCTGGACTGGAAGAAACGGCGTCTCGCCCTGGAGCCCTATCAGGCGTTCGCGCTGCTGCTCGAGCACGCGAGACGCTTCTGCAAGGACGATCCGCTGTGCGGCAACTGTCCTCTCACCGAGCACTGCGCGTATCGCAAACGGAGGAGACGTAGATAGGGAGGTGTGGTGATGGCCGGCCATTCGCATTGGGCTGGGATAAAGTACAGGAAGGCCGCCGCGGACGCGAAGCGCGGCAAGATTTTCAGCAAGGTGGCGCGACAGATAATGGTGGCCGTGCGCGAGGGCGGCGGCGATCCGGAGAGCAATCTCGCGTTGAAGTACGCCATCGAGAAGGCGCGTTCTGTCAACATGCCGAAGGACAAAATCGAACGCGCGATCAAGAAGGCCGCCGGAGACGGCGAAGGCGGACGACTCGTCGAGATAGTTTACGAGGGCTACGCGCCCGGCGGCGTCGCGGTTCTCGTCGAGACGCTGACCGACAATCGCAACAGAACGACTTCGGAGGTCAGACACGTTTTCGAGCGACGCGGCGGCTCGCTTTCCGGTAAGGGCTCGGTCGCGTGGATGTTCGAGTTGCGCGGCATGCTCATGGTGGACGCCGAGAAGGTGAGCGAGGAGGCCGTTCTCGAACTGGCGGTAGAGGCGGACGTGGAGGACGTCAGACGCGAGGGCGGGATGTGGGAGATTCTGTGCGCGCCCAGAGATCTGGAGCGGATAAAGGGAGTCTTCTCCGGTCGCGGCGTGACGCCGAAGGTGGCCGAACTGGCGCGCGTGCCCAAAGACACGGTCGAACTGGACGCCGCCGCGGGTCGTAAGGTCCTGCAGTTGTTGAACGAACTCGAGGATCTGGACGACGTCCAGCACGTCTGGGCGAACTTCGACATACCGGAAGAGGTGGTGGAGAGGGAAGCGGGCGATTGAGAGGCGCAACTCGCTTTTTGCGTTCCTTCCACCGTCCCTTGTGCTAAACTCTGTCGGCAGAGACCGTTTAAGGAGCCTTCGACATGGAGGTGCGCGAGTTTCTCGAGGACGCGCTCAAACGCTCCTCCGGCGACTACACGGAGATTCGTTTCGAGCGTCGTTTCTCCACCTCGGTCGTCTACCGCTTCCGCGAGATGGACGTGGCGGCGACCGTTTCGGAGGAAGGCGGCGTCGTAAGGACGCTCTCGAAAGCGGGCGGCTGGGGCGTGACCACATTCAACAGGCTGGGGGAACTGCCGCGTTTCGTGGAGGCGGCCTGCGAATGCGCGCGCGCGATGCCGAAGCAGGACATAACCCTGGCGGACGTCGAGCCGGTCACGGACGAGGTGCGCGTGGAGATGAGCCGCGACTTCCGCTCGGTCGCGCTGGCGGAGAAAGTGGAGTTGGTGGGCGGCTACAACGAGGCGCTTCTGGAGGCCGGCGACGAAATAGTCGACACGCACAGCGTCTACGGCGACGTGTGGGTCGAGCGCTTCTACGTCAACTCCGAAGGCACCTGCATCCACGAAGAGTGGCCCGCGGTTCAGTTGCGTTTCGCGGCGACCGCGCGTCGCGACGGCGTCGTTCAACGCGCCTTCGACAGTTTCGCAAAGCCGGGCGGTTTCGATCTGGTCGGCGACAGACGCTCGGCGGCCGAGGAGGTCGGCAGACGCGCCGTGGCCCTGCTGTCGGCCCCGCCGGTCAAGGGCGGCGCTTATACCGTCGTCCTCAATCCGGCGCTCGCCGGCGTCTTCATCCACGAGGCGTTCGGCCATCTCTCCGAGGCGGACCACGTCTACGAGAACGCCAAGGCGCGTGAGTTGATGGTCCTCGGAAAACGCTTCGCGCCGGACTTCTTCAACGTCGGCGACGACGGCACCGTTTCGGGACTTTACGGCACCCACAGGTACGACGACGAAGGCGTGCCGACGCGTCGCAACTCGTTGATAAAGGAAGGCGTTCTGGTCGGCCGTCTGCATTCGCGTGAGACCGCCGCGAAGATGGGCGAGACGGTCACCGGAAACGCACGCGCCATAAACTACAGACACGAGCCCATCGTGCGGATGACCAACACGTTCATCGAGGGAGGCGATACCTCGTTTGAGGATCTTATCTCCGGCATAAAGGAAGGCGTCTACGCGTGCGACTCGGCCGGCGGCCAGACCGAACTGGAGAGTTTCTCTTTCATAGCCGGCTGGGGCTACATGATAAGGGACGGCAGGATCGCCGAGATGGTGCGTGACGTGGTCGTCGCGGGCAATCTGTTCGACACGCTGCGCAACATCGAGGCGCTGGGCGACGACTTCAGATGGATAGAGCGCGCGGGAGGATGCGGAAAAGGCGGCCAGAGTCCGCTTCCCGTGGGCATGGGCGCGCCGCACGTGCGCATCGGCAACGCCGTGATCGGCGGCAGAAGATAGCGAAGCGCCGCACGAATCGAAGATCGTGGAAGGAGAAACGATATGCGGGCGGAGGAACTGCTCGAGACCGCCGGGGGCAGGGCGGAGGCGATAGAGGTTCACGACGTCATCTACGAGACGGCCGGCGTGAAACTGACCGACGGCATGACCAAGAAAGTGGACAGAAAACAGGAGAACGCGTACTCGGTGAGAGTGATCAAAGACGGACACGTAGGCTTCAGCGCCGCGGCCGGAGCGGAGCCGCCGAAGGACCTGGTGGAGCGCGCGCTGGAGTCCGCGCGGTTCGGCTCCGAGGCGCGGTTCGAATTTCCGGGACGCGGCGAGCCGGAAAGCAGACCGTCCACCTACGACGCGGCGGTCGAGAGTCTCACTTTCGAGGCGGCGCGCCGCACCGGCGAGAAGGTATGCGCGCTGCTCAAGGAGAAGTATCCGGACGCGCTGGTGGAGGCCGGCGCACACTGGATTTGGGGCGAGGAGACGCTGGTTAACTCCTCCGGCGCGGTTTGTCGTCAGCGCTTCAGCAACTATTCGGTCAGCGCCATGGTGCAACGCGTCCGCGGCGAAGAGATAACCATCGTCTTCTGCGGCAAGAACGCGCTCGCGCCGCAGGACGCTCTCGCAGACAGAGTGGTCGAGGTGATACTCGAGCGGTTGGACGCCGCGCAGCGCGTGGCGACCATCGAAAGCGGGCCTAAGAAGGTCCTGTTCGATCCGTCCTACGGCGTGTTCGCGATACTGATGCCTCTTTTCGCCGGACTGAACGGCGAGAACGTCGCGCGTGGGACTTCTCCGCTCTGCGGCAAGGTGGGCGAGCCGCTGTTGAGCGAACTCCTTACGATCGTGGACGATCCGACCATGGAGGGCGCGGCGCAGTCGCGCTGGTGGGACGCCGAAGGACTGCCCGCGAAGCGGAACGTGCTGGTCGACGGCGGAACGCTGAGGAGTTTCGTTTTCGACCTTGAGAACGCGGCGCGCGCGGGAATGGAGCCGACGGCGAGCGCCCGGCGCGGCTTTCTGTCGCGACCGAAACCGGGCTTCTCCAACTTCGTTGTGGAGACGGGCGAGACTCCGCTTGAGGAGATGATCTCTTCTGTGGACGAGGGACTCTACGTGATAAATCCGCTGTCCGCCTGGGGCGCCAATCCGCTGTCGGGTCGCTTCTCCACGCCGCTCGGACTCGCCTTGAAAATCGAGAAGGGAGAGATAGTCGGTCGCGTGCGTCAGGTCTCCATAGCGGGTAACGTCTACGAAGATCTGAAACGGGTGCTGGCAGTCAGTCGCGAAGCGGAGTGGTTCGGCGGCAGACTGGTGCCGCACATACTCGTGGACGGCGTGAGCGTCACGGCCAAGTGAAGGGGGTGCGGAAATGGTGCCCGGGACCGGACCGAGATTGAGACTCGATCTCAAACACAGGCTCGAACAGCGTCTGAGACTGGCGCCGCAGGTCATACAGTCCATAGAGATCCTTCAAATGCCCGCGCTGGAGTTGAACCAGTACGTGCGTCAGCAGATGCTCGACAATCCGCTGCTCGAGTGGGCCGAGCCGCAGCCCGGCGAAGGCGACTCGGAAGAGTTGCGCGAGCAACTCGAACACGAGGAGCGTATGAGCGAACTGGAGGACGAACGAACCGACCGCGAGTTCGAGCATCTCGAGGAACTCGCCGAGTACTTCGAGCGCATGGAGGAGGAGCAACGCGGCTTCGGAGGACGCTCGGCTCTCTTCGGCGAGGGAGATCCGAAGCAGGCGGCCATGCAGAACACCGCTCGCGCCCCTACGCTGCATGAGTATCTCATTCGACAACTGGCCCTGCTCGAACTCGACCGGGAGACCCGGCGCGTCGCCGAGGAGATAATCTACTCCGTGGACGAAGACGGATATTTTCACGAAGACGTCGAGACGCTGGCCGCCGGGTGCGGAGTGGACCGCGGGACGGCCGAAGCCGCGCTCAAGGCGGTTCAGAGTCTCGAGCCGCCCGGCGTCGGCGCGCGTGACGTGGTGGAGTGTCTGCTGCTGCAGGCGGGCGACGCTCCGGAGCACGAGTTCGAGCGTCGCCTCATCCGCCATCATCTCGGCGACATCAGTCTCAATCGACTGCCCGGAATCGTTCGCGAGACGGGCGAGGACATGGAGCGCGTGAACGAAGCCGTGGAGTTCATACGACATCTGAATCCCAGGCCCGGCGCGTTGATAAGCGGCGAGCCGGCGCCCGTGGTGAAGCCGGATGTCGTGATCGAACGCGTCGACGGCGAGTACGTGGTTCGCGTGGAGGAGACGACGCTTCCGGCGCTGCGGATGAGTCATATGTATCAGGAACTGCTCTCTCTCGCCAAGAAGGACAGGCGACTGCACGACTATCTCAGGCGCAAATACGAAGCGGCGCGGCGTCTCATATCCGCCGTCGAGCAGCGTCGCCTCACTCTCTATCGTATAACCGATCAGATAGCGCAAATGCAGCGGGACTTCCTCGAGCGCGGAATAGACTATCTGCGGCCCTTGAAGATGCGTGACGTGGCCGACGGACTCGGCGTGCACGTCTCCACGGTGAGTCGCGCCATCGCCGACAAGTGGGTGCAGACTCCGGGAGGAGTCTTTCCGCTCAGGTTCTTCTTCACCGGCGGTCTTCGGGCGCGCGACGGACGCGCCCGCTCCACACGCTCGATAAAGGACCGGATACGACGCATGGTGGAGAGCGAAGACCCGCACGAGCCCATGTCCGACGACGACATCGCGGAGCGTCTGGCGGAGCAGGGCTTCAGTGTGGCGCGCAGGACCGTCGCCAAGTATCGTAAGCAACTGGGAATAGCGTCGTCGCGACAGCGGAAGCGCTATTAAGGAAATCACCGAATGCGGATAACCATATGCGGCTCCGGCACGGGTCTGCCGGATCCCGAGCGCGGCTCGCCGTGCGTCTTCGTGCGCGTGGCCGACTCGAAGGTGGTCGTGGACCTCGGACCGGGCGCTCTGCGGCAACTCGCCAGGATAGGCGTCACCTGTCGCGACATAGATCGAATTCTTCTGACGCACTGGCATGTGGACCACATCAACGATCTGGCGCCGCTGATCTTCGCGTCCAGATACGGGCCGCAGCCCCGACAGAAGGACCTTTCCGTCATCGCGCCGCGCGGCTTCAACGTCTTCTGGTCGCGTCTCGTGTCGCTCTACGGCGATCAGATCTCTCCGAAGTTCTACTCCATAACGCTTTCGGAGATGCTCGACTCCATGATGGACTTCGGACGCTGGCGTCTGCTCGCCAAGCCCGTCGAACACGTTCTCACCACCGTTTGTTATCGGATGGAGGCGGACGGAAAAGCGTTCACCTACACCGGCGACACCGACTACTGCGAGAATCTCGTGGCGCTCGCCCGCGACGCGGACCTGCTCGTGGTGGAGTGCGCTTTTCCGGAGGACGCGCGGGTCACAGGGCATATGACTCCGTCGCGTGTGGCGCGTCTGATACGCGAAGCCCGTCCCAAACAGACCCTGCTGGTGCACGTCTATCCGGTGCTCGGCCCGGAACGCGCCGTCGCGGAGGTGAAGAGTCTGGTGCCGGAGGCGGACGTCGCCGCCGCCGAGGATCTGATGGTGCTGGAGATCTGAGCGGGAGAGTCGATGCGTTTCGGATTCCACGTCAGCATAGCCGGCGGCTTCTCCGCCGTGTCGCCCGCAACGCG
>CAYPNR010000049.1:0-18510 GCA_964412125.1 uncultured Planctomycetota bacterium
CTGGAAAGATGGCTGAGGCGTCGCGGACGACGCTGGCGTCGACTCCAGTACCGGGTGATCATGCGGATGCGACGGGAGGAGGTGGCGGGATATCTGCGTCTCGGCCCGCGCGAGGTGGCGCGGATAGCGGAACGCGCGCACGTCGCCGTCGAGGACGTTCGCGCGGCCGTGATAGACGTCTGCGCGCAGGTGGACGCTGTACTCAGGCGCCTTCGCCGAAAAGCGCCTCTTCCACAAGTTGGCAGATGATGTGTCCCATGAGTATGTGACACTCCTGCACCCGCGCGGTGACGCGGGAGGGAACGTCGAGGACCACGTCGCAGAGGGGCCGTATCGCTTCGGTGTTTTCGCCGACCAGCGCCACGCTCCGCGCGCCTCGCTCCTTCGCCACGCGTAACGCCTCCAGCACGTTGGCGGAGCGGCCGCTGGTGCTTATTCCGACCGCGGCGTCCCGCGGCGCGAGAAGGCCGGACAACTGTCGCGAGAAAATGTGTCGGTAGCCGTAGTCGTTGGCGATGGCGGTCACCGACGAGGTGTTCGTGGTGAGCGCCACGGCCGCCAGTGCGGAGCGGTCCATCGTGAAGCGGCCCGCCAGTTCCGCCGCTATGTGCTGCGCGTCCGCCGCCGAGCCGCCGTTGCCGAAGAGATAAACCGTGCCGCCGCCCTTCAGCGCCTCCGCGAGGAGACGCGCGGCGGACGCTATCCTGTCGGCGCGTTCGAGCAGCGCTTCCTTGAGCGCCGCCGACTCCTTTATCAGGCGCCGAACCGTTCGTTCCAAAGCCTTTCTCCCCAATCAGGCGTCGCTCCGGCTCAGACGTCGAACATCTCCCGCAGTCTTTTCTCCTCTTCCTCCGGCATCGTGTATTCGTGCTCCTTCTGCGGGAAGCGCCCGTCGCGCACGTCGTCGATGTACTCCTTGAACGCGTCGATAGAAGCCTTGCCGAGATTCGCGTACTGCTTGACGAACTTCGGCTGGAACGCCTGGAACAGTCCCAGGATGTCGTGCACTATCAACAACTGGCCGTCGAGGTCGGGACCGGCGCCTATGCCGAAGACCAGCACGTCCACCGAGCGCTTGATGAGTTGCGCCACCGGCGTCGGTACGCATTCGAGAAGGATGCTCATCACGCCGGCCTCGGCGAGCGCCTTCGCGTCCTCCAGCATCAGTTTCGCGCTCTCCACGTCCTTGCCCTGGACGCGGAATCCGCCGAGCATCGCCGACGACTGCGGCGTCAGGCCGATGTGTCCGATGACCGGAATGCCGGCGTTGACCATGCCGCGTACCTTGTCCGCGACGCGAACGCCGCCTTCGAGTTTGACCGCGTCGCAGCCCGCCTCCTTCATGAAGCGGCCGGCGTTCCATATCGCGTCCTCCACGCTCCTGTGGTACGACAGAAACGGCATGTCGCCGACCAGGAAGGCGTTGGGCGCGCCTTTGCGTACCGCTTTGGTGTGGCCCAGAAGCGTCTCCATCGTTATCGGCATCGTGTCGGGATTGCCGTAGACCGTCATGGATGCGGAGTCGCCGACCAGTATCATCTCGATTCCCGCCTCCTCCATGAACACCGCCGTCGGATAGTCGTAGCAGGTGAGCCAGGAGATGGGCACTCCTTCCTCGCGCATCTTGTAGAGAGTGACTCTGGTCACCTTCTTCCCGGCCATGTCTTCGTCCTCCAACGCGTCCACGAAGGCGATTGTAGAGGCGTCGCCGTCCACGGCAAGAAAAAACGGGTCGCGCCCGCTTTGTCGCGACTCTTCGACGCGCGACGCCGCGGTCGCCGTTCGGAATTGTCTTGACAGCGCCTGCGTCGCGGAGTATAGATTTCAGACGGGGGAGCGGACCGGCGGCGTAGCTCAGTCGGCAGAGCAGCGGATTCATAAGCCGCGGGTCGCAGGTTCGAGTCCTGCCGCCGCCAGGGTTTTGGAGAAAGAGGTCATGAGAATGCGGCCGGTCGTTTTCGTCGCGCTCGCGCTCGTGCTCACGTTCTGCGCCTGTCGCGGGCAGCCGACGCGGACGGACGAGGCGAAGGAGCCGGCGGCGAAGAAGCCTGCGCCGGTGCTCCCGCCGCACGAGCCTTCGCCGGGCGAGGTCGCCCTCCTGGTCGGCAGGATAGGAACGGACGAGGTGGTCGGACGCGACGAGTTCGGCGTTCTCACCTCGCCTGCGGTGGACGCGGTGGTCGCCTGCGGCGAAGACGCGGTGGGCGCGCTCATGGAGAGATGGCATCTGCTGTACCAGCAGAAGACCGGTTTCGCGATTCGCTATCAGGTGCTGGGCGCGCTGCGACGAATAGCGTCTCCGAAGGCATGTCTGTTTCTCGGACTGGTGCTTTTGGTCGGCGACGACAAGGAGCGACGCATAGCGGCGCGCTCCGCGATGGAGTGGGGCGACGGACGACTGATTCCGGCGCTCGTGCGACAGATGGAGCATCCGAACAGGGAAGTCTTGTGCGAGGCGGCCGCGGCCCTGCGGCGGATAACCGGAATCCATTTCGGCGTCGTGCGAAAGTTGCCCGACGACGAGTTACGCGAAGCGGCGGCGGCGTGGGTGCGCTGGTACAACATGGTGTATATTCCTTCCGTGAAACGGTGACACAATCCGCCGTCCGGGACAATATAATTTTAACGAAGGGAGCAGTAGGAGAACTATCGATGGCACGGTATCTACCGCCGCGGAGGTCGTCCGGGGGCGGCAGAAGCGGTCGCGGTTCCGGGCGGTACGGCGGCAGAAGCGGTCGCGGCTCCGAACGGTACGGCGGCAGGGGCGGACGTTACGACGACTACGACGACGGCTACGGCGAGCCGCAGGGCAGGTACGCGTCGAAATTCGCCGAGCAGGAGAAACACGAAAAGGTTTCTCTGGCCATATTCGGCGGCATCGGCGCCATCATTCTGTTCGTCATAATACTGCTGCTGGCGGTGGGCTTCAGCGGTCCGAGGAAGCGTGGCGAGAAACGCTCGCGCTTCACTTCGGTCTACGGCTCCCACGAAGAGGTGCGGGAGATAGAGTTCGAGAACGAGGTGAGAGCCGAGCAGATAGAGGCGCAGAAACTGCTGGAGAAGGCGCGTAACTGGGCCCTCGCCAATCAGTACGAGGACAAGGAGGACAAAATAGCGCAGTACCAGGAACTGCTGAGCAACCCCAGATACAAGGACACCAAAGCGTATCAGCAGGCGTTGCAGGACGTCGCGAAACTGGAGCAACTGCAGCGGTGACGAGCCTTCCCGGGAAGGAATGAGAAACGGGCCCCGACGCAATCAATCGCGTCGGGGCTTTTTACGGCGCCGATGGAGGTGCGGAGATGCGATGGTTTCTGATGCTGTGCCTTCTCTCCGGCGGCATCGTGGTGGCGGATATCGTCTATCTGAGCAACGGCGGACGCGTCAAGGGCAAGATAGTCGAGGAGGACGACGAGTTCGTCGTGGTGGAGACCGAGAAGTTCGGCCGGGTGAAGATAGAGGTCGAACGCGTCTCCAGAATCGAACGCGGCACCGACGATGAAATATATCAACAGCGCCTGAAGAGACTGGACGAGGACGATCTCGACGGGCACATGGAACTGGCGTTGTGGGCGCGGTCGGTGGGACTGGAGGAGCGGGCCAAGGAGCGATTCCGACACATATTGCGGCTGGATCGCGACAACTACTACGCCCGTCGCGAACTCGGCTATCACCGGCTCGACGGCGAGTGGGTGAGCGAGCGGGAGTACTACACGGCGAAGGGCTATGTGAGATACGAAGGCCGCTGGATTCCGAAGGCCGATGCGGACATGCTGAAGGCGGGCTACGTCCGCTACGGCGAGGAGTGGGTGAAGAAGGAGCATCTCGACAAGATCCGACGGGGATACAGGCTGCTGAACGGAAAGTGGGTCAGCAAGGAAGAGTATTACAGATCGAAGGGCTGGGTGGAGTACGACGGTCGCTGGATGTCGAAAGAGAAAGCGGCGCGGCTCAAACGGAGGGAGGAGAAGCGCAAGGCGCGACTCGAACGGATGCGGCTGGCCAAGCAGATAAAGGACGCGTTCAAGATAAAATGCACGTTCGTCAACGACGCGGCCCGCTCCGATCTCGAACGGTTCGGCGGAATAGTGCAGAAGGCCAGCGAACGAATATGGGACATGACGGGCGGAGCCTGTTTCATCGAGGAGGCGACGATAACAGACAAAGCGAAAGACGGATTCGTGGTGGTCCTTAACAACAACGACAACAAGGTGCAGACCTCCGGCGGCAAGACCGTCTACGGCTACTGCTCCGGCGGGCGGATGTACGTCGGCGGCAACTGCTTTCTGGCGACGTTCGTGCACGAGTTCGGCCACGCCAAATTCGGCCTGCCGGACCACTACGGCGAGACCGTCATCTGCATAATGAACGCGTCCTCCGGCGCGAAATACATGCGTTACTGGTACTGCGACAACTGCTGGAAGAAGGTCGACGGTCGTTACGGCAACAGCCTGAAGCGTCCGTCGAAGCCGGATGAGGACTTCGGAGAGCCGCCGGAGACGAAGGTGATCATAGTCGACAACTGACCTAACACATGTCGGCGTCGCGATCGCTCTGGAGCGTTCTCCGGAGTCGCTCGCCTTCCTCCTCCCAGTCGATTCTCTCGTCGGTGTAGAGGTCCAGAAGCACGCAGTTGCCGGGACGGCCGCGCTCGCACAGCACGGTCACCACCTCGCCCGTCTTCAGACGCGCATGACGCGCCCCGTAGCGGGTTCTGAAACGAACGTTTCGTCTTGCGCCGGACTCGTCCTCGTATTCGACGCGTATCCAGTAGGGCTGATGCTTGCGATAGCCCACACGCGAGACGCCCCTGTCGGTGACCACTCCCGGCACCGGCTCCGGGTCGGAGAGCACTCGTCCGGCGCGCAGGCGTCGGCGTATCTCCACGAGGGCGAACACCACCGGCCAGACCGACAGCAGCATGATCAGCAGCATGAGCCACGCCGGCAGGCCGCGCGCCTCGTACGGCCGCCGGTGATCGGGCTCCCGCCTCAGCACAGGCCTGCTGTCGCGATACTCGATCAGTTCCTTCGGCGGAGGGCGGGTGCGCGTCAGACAACTGCGTCGCGGATCGTTCGGATCGTAGAGCACGATCACGGGCCGCATCTTGCGTGGGACGCCGAACTCCGACGCCGCCACCTCCCAGCGTCCCGTGACGCGGCCGCCGGGCGTCCAGAACTCGTAATGGACGACGAACGTGCTCGGTTCGTTGTTCACCGTTACGCCGACGCGGCAGGCGGTGACGCGGCCCGCGGCGAGGCGTCCGTCTCTGGAGAGTCTGCGCGCGAGAGCGGCGGCGTTGCGGTAGGGCTGCACGAAGATCATCCAGAGCGTCACGGGCATCGCCACCGGCATAAACGTTACGAGAACGACCACCGGAAGCGACCACGAGTCGCGTTTGACGGCGTCTTTCACCTCGGAGGTGAGAAGCGTCTCCACGTCCGGGCGGTGCTGCATGACGTCGGTACCTCACTTTCCGGGGCTGTAGCGGCCGCGCGGCGCCTCGGGCGGCGGCGGCGCCGGCGGCGGCGCGTCGAACCGCTCGCGCAGCCGCTTCTCCGCTTCTCCCCAGTCCGTCGCGGCCGGTCTGCAGTAGAGTTCGGCCACCACGAAGTTCTTCGGGCGTATAGGCTCGTAGAACACCGTAACAGTCTGTCCGGCTTCCAGTTTCCGGCGGGCTCTCGGAAGGTTTCTCACGATGGCTCTTCCGCTGTCGGTCAGAAAGGCTATCTTGAGCGGTGCGCCGGGCGGGAACGTTCTCGTGCTGTCGGTGTCTTGAATCACCACACCGGGCACCGCCACCGGGTTGTTGATGACGCGCGCGGCTTTCGCGCGTCGCCAGACGGCGGCGCCGGCGAGGATCAGCAGCAGCAGCATCGCGACGTACAGGGCGAAGATTATCACGGCGGGCGGCCGCCACGTCAGTGCGCGGACGCGTGCGGGCGGAGCCGTGAGAACGGGATGGCCGTCTTTGCCGCTTGAGAGTTCGCCGACCGGCGGCTCGAAGATCGCGGGGACGCTGCGCCGCGGATCCGCCGGGTCGTAGAGCACGCCGATCGGCTCGCCCGACTCGGGTCGGGTCCCGTCGACGGGCACGACGGCGCTGGCGGTGAGACGGCGTCCGTCCGCGAAGTAACTGTAGTGGATGAGGCAGGCCACCGGAACGTTGTTTGCTTTGAAGACCACACTGATTTTGTCGACCGTTCCGGCGGTCCGCGCGCCTTCTTTTTCGAGGCGCCGCGCGAGTTTGGGGTCGCCGCTTATCCAGGATACGAAGAAGAGTATGCAGGCCAGGACGCCGGCCGCCGCCAGAAAGGCGACGATGGCGAAGGTGCGGCCGCGCATGTAGGCGCGTTTCAGTTCGGCCGTCGGCGCCGGCGGGGATTCTGAACTCATCGACGGACTTCCTTTTCTGCGGGCGGCTTCCCTCACGAAGCGGCTTTCGCGCCGCGGACGGCCACGCGCATCGACAGCGTCAGTCCGCCGCAGAGTATCACTGCACCCACCACCAGCATCACCCACGCGCCGGTCGTCATGCCCTGTCGCGGCGGAGCCTGAACCAGTTCCACCGCCCAGACCTCGAACTTCCGACCGTCTTTTTCGTAACGTGCGACGGCGACGCCGGCGAGGTCCCATTTCGGATCCATCAGCGCCGTCCATAGAGCGCCGTCCGCCTTCAACTTTTCCACGGCCGCGTCGGCACCTCCGGCGCCTTCCAGTACCAGACCGATCTCCTTCGCGTCGCGTATGTCGAGGCCGCCGGCCGCCTTGCTCATCGTTTCCTTGAAGGCCGCGTCCGGAGAACGGCCGCTCCAGGTCGCGGCGGCCGCCTCGGCGCAGGCGGAGACGCGTTCCGCGGCCTCCGCCGAGAGTCCCTCGTGGGGCCGCAGCGGACGCGCCGGAGTGCTCTGCGCGCGGCGATGTCGGTTTATCGTCTCCAGCAGTTGTTGTTCTGCGGGCGGTCCTTCAATCCGCGTCGCGGCTTCCGCCGCGAAGACGCATGCGAGAAGCGCCGCGAGTGTCGCGCCGGAACGCCTCATCCTTCCACCTCCAACCAGTTCCTGTTCTTCGGACGCATGCGCATCAGTACGAGACCCACGATGGGCGCGGCGAGCACCCACAGCCAGCCGCCGAGTATCAACGCGCCGGACGGATAGTCCACAGCGTATTTGTTCGTGTACTCGCAATGGAAACTCATCGGGCACCGCAGTCCCTTCTCGGCGCATTTCGGACAGAACTTCGGTCCGCTCTCGGACGCCTTCGCCTGAGCGTCCTTCAGGCTTTCGTGAGCGTCCTTCGACCACGAGCCGAGCGGGACGGTGTGGCCGCACTTGCCGCAGGAGACGCTGAAGTCGACACGGGCGGGTCTCACCTTGTCTATCGTCATCAGCACCAGTATCAGCACCAGCGCCACCGGCGTAAGAATCTTGATGCAGATGTCCCACCATCTGCCGACGCGGACCTCCGAAACCGAGTTTATCTCGTCGCGGAAGGACGAGAGTTTCGTGAACCAGCCGAGCATTATGCACTCCAGCAGGCCGATGACCACGAGCCCGTAACTCTCCGAGATCCACATGTCGGTTATGTCGAGCCAGTAGAGGCCGGCCTTTGTGGCGAACCAGGCGGAGCCGACCGCGCCGACGACGCAGAGCACGGCGGCCGTCTTGATCTTGGACCATTTGAACTTGTCTTCTATGCCGGAGGCGAACGCCTCCACTATGGAGAAGGCGCTGTCTATGCCGAGCGTCAGGAGCGCGACGAAGAAGACGACGGAGAACAGCGGCGCCATCCAACTCGCCATCTCACCGAGTTTGGCGAGCGCCGCCGGATACGCCTGGAACGCCAGACCCGGACCGCTTTTGAGGACGTCGGACACCGGCAGATTGGCGGCCACGGCGAAGTAGCCGAGAACCGAGAAGACGCTGAAGCCGGCGAGGAAACTGGTGGCGCAGTTGGCGAAAGAGGTTATGAAAGCGTTGTTGCTGACGTCGGAGGTACGCGCCATATACGACGCGTAGGCAATCATGATGCCGAAGCCGAGCGAGAGCGAGAAGAATATCTGACCGTAAGCGGCCAGCCAGGTGGAAGGCTGGAGCAGGGCGGCCCAATTCGGCGCAAGGTAATAGTTTATACCTTCGGCCGCCCCCTCCAGCGTCAGACCGCGTATCATCAACACCACTATCATCAGCCACGGAAGCGGCACCGTTATCATCACCACCTTGCCGACCTGCTTCACGCCCTTGAAGATGATGAGGAAGATGATGCCCCACACCGCCAGCGCCGCGATGAGTACGCCCCAGGCCATGCCTCCGAAGTCGAACGGGCCCGACGAGATCTGCAGAACGTCGTGGTAGAAGTGATCGCCCGCCGACGCGGCCGTCGTTCCCCACGGCAGGCTGGTGTTGAACGACTCCACCAGGTAGACTCCCGTGACGCCCATTATCACGACGTAGTACATCGAGATCATAAAGCCGATGCACAGCGCCCACCAGCCGACGAACTCCCATTTACGATTGACGCTGGCGAGCGCCTTCGGCGCCGAGCCCTGCTTGCGTATGCCGAGGCCGTACTCGAGAATCATCAACGGAATGCCCGCCGTCAGCAACGCGACGAGATACGGTATCAGGAACGCGCCGCCGCCGTTCCGGTAGCAGACATACGGAAACCGCCATAGATTGCCCAGACCCACCGCGCTGCCGATCGCGGCCATTATGAACGCCCCGCGCGAGTCCCATCTGTCCCGCAATCCGCCCAAGCCGGGTCCTCCTCGAATCTTTCAAGAACGGACGCCCCAAATGGTACCATCGGGTCGCGTCGTTTTCAAATGCCAAGGACGCCTCCGCGACCGCCTGCGTCGATGCGCGCCGGCGGGCGTCACAACTCCACCACGCGTCCCCTGTCCCAGACCGCGACGGGCCCCTTCGCCTCCGTGGGAATCAGCAGATGACGACCGTCTTTCGTGGGAATCATGAAGAACTCGCGACGGTCGTCGCCTTTGAGGACCAGTTTTCGTTTGTTGGAGACCGCTTTGCCGCTGTCGGGGTCCAGATATTCGTACAGCACGAATTCGCCGCGCTCGACGAGCGAGCGTATCTCGCGCTTGCCTTTCTTGGTGACTGTGGTGACGCTTTCGGGAAACTCCATCTTCCGCGGACCTCACTTACGGTTTTGCCCGCTCCATTATACTCGTCCGCGGGCGGCTGGACAGATCGTTCCGTTTCGGTCGAAGATAAGTATAGGGAATTGTTGGGGACGCTTTTCCTATGGAGACATGGCTGGAGGTTCTACGCTGGCGGCTCGGCGGAATAACCGTCGAGGAGTATCTCCAAGCGTTTTTGTGGGTGCTGGGCGGATTGATGTTGAGCAGGATACTGCGACGCCTGTTCGGACGCCTGCGCAAGTGGAGCGAGAAGACGAAGATGAAGTTGGACGAGCGGGTGGTGGACGCGCTCGGTCCGCCGACGCGCTGGGCGGCGGTGGTCGGCGGCGTTTACGGCGCTCTGGTTACGCTTCCGAGGCAGCAGGACTGGTCGCCGATAGTGACCGGCGCGGTGCAGGTGGTTTTCGCCGCGCTCGGCACGTGGGCGGCGTTCCGGCTGATAGACGCCGTTTCGGCGTCCATAAGCGACGCCGCCAAAAAAACCGAGTCGTCTCTGGACGAGCAGTTGATCGTCGTCATCCGCAAGGCGTCCAAGTTGTTCGTGGCCGTCATCGTGTTCGTTCTGGTGATACAGAATCTGGGCTACTCGGTTTCGGGACTCTTAGCGGGCGTCGGCATCGGCGGCATAGCGGTGGCGTTGGCCGCCAAGGACGCTCTGGCCAATCTCTTCGGCTCGGTCTCCATATTCGTGGACCGGCCGTTCAAGATAGGCGACTGGATCCGGACCGACAAGGCGGAAGGCGTCGTCGAGGAGGTGGGCCTGCGTTCCACGCGCATCCGCACCTTCGCCAAGACGCTGGTGACGATTCCCAACGCCGCGATCGCCAACATGGCCGTGGAGAACTGGTCGGAGATGCCCATCCGTCGCGTCAAATTCGATCTCGGCGTCACCTACGACACCAAACCCGGTCTGATGCGCCGTGTGCTGGAGGAGGTGAAGCGCATCCTCCGCGAGCATCCCGGCGTGGACCAGACTTTCTGGATCGTTCGCTTCACCGAGTTCGGCGACAGCGCTTTACGCATCTTCGTCTACTACTTCACGAAGACCACGGTCTGGGACGAGTATCTGTCGGTACGCGAGGACGTGAACCTCAAGATCATGGAGGCTCTGGAGAGTCTCGGCGTGGAGATGGCGTTTCCGACCCAGACGGTTCACCTGCGCACCGAGTCCGCCGCGTAACGGAGGTTTCAGGAGTCTTCGGACGCTTCCTGTTCTTCGACGAGGATATGCAGTTCCGCGAGTTGCTCCGGCTCGACGTGCGCCGGGCTCATCGTGAGCGGGCATATCGCGCTGGTGGTTTTCGGAAAAGCGATGACATCGCGTATGGAGTCGAAGCCGAGCATCAGGGCGCAGACGCGATCGAGACCGACGGCGATACCTGCGTGCGGCGGCGCGCCGAACTTCAACGCGTCGAGAAGGAAGCCGAAGCGCGACCTCGCCGTCTCTTCGTCGAAGCCGAGCGCCTTGAGCACTCGCATCTGAACGTCCTCTTTGTGGTTGCGCACGCTGCCGCCTCCCAGTTCCCAGCCGTTCAGAACGATGTCGTAGGAGCGCGCCCGCACCGAAAGAGGATCCTCTTCCACGGCGTCGAGGTGTTCGGGAAGCGGTTGGGTGAACGGATGGTGCAGCGTGACGAGACGCCCTTCGTCGTTGCGCTCGAACATGGGCCAGTCGACGATCCATGCGAATCGGAAGTCCGTCTCGCCCGGCCGTTGCATACCGGCGGCCTCCGCGGCGTGCCGGCGCAGGCGGCCGAGCACGCGGGAGGCGGTTTCGGCGTCCGACGCCACAAACAGCCACGTCGCCGGCAGTGAAGAGGAGCGTCTTCGAAACTCCTGCAGCGTTTCGGCGTCGAGGAACTTCGCGAGCGGCCCGGAGGCGTTTTGCGAATCCAGGCGCAGCCATACCAGTCCCGCCGCGCCGAACTCCACCGCCTTCTCGGCGAGCGCCTCCTGCGTTTTGCGGGTGAGCGCGCCGGGCACGCAGAGTGCGCGGACCGCGCCGCCGGAGTCGAGCGCCTTGTGAAAGACGCCGAACCCGCTCGCGCGCGCGAGGTCGTCGACGTCGAGCACCTCCAGCGGTATGCGGAGGTCCGGCGTATCGGTGCCGTAACGTCTGAGCGCCTCCTCGACGGAGAGTCGCTCGAACGGTCGTTTCAGGCGCACCTGCAACAGTTTTTCGAAGACTTCCGCGAACAGTTCCTCGGTCAGTTCCATGACCGCCGCCTCGTCGGCGAACGACATTTCGAGGTCGAGTTGGGTGAACTCCGGCTGTCGATCCGCGCGCAGGTCTTCGTCGCGCAGGCAGCGCGCTATCTGATAGTAGCGGTCCACGCCGCCGACCATGAGCATCTGCTTGAAGAGTTGAGGCGACTGCGGCAGCGAGTAGAAGCGGCCGGTATGGACGCGGCTGGGCACGATATAGTCCCGCGCGCCCTCCGGCGTCGAACGCGTCAGAAGCGGCGTTTCCACCTCGACGAAGTCGCGCGCGTCGAGGAAGTCGCGGACGGCGCGCATCATTCGATGGCGGAAGACCAGCGTATCGCGGAGCGGCGGATGTCTCATTTCGAGATAACGATGCTTGAGCCGCGGCACGGTTCCGACTTCGGCGGCGTCCTTCGGATCGAACGGCAGGGCGGCGGCCGGGTTGAGCACCTCCACCTGTTGCGGCACCACCTCCACTTCGCCGGTCGCCAGGTCCGGATTGACGTCCTTTTCCGGCCGCAGTCGCACCGCACCGGTGACCCGGATCACGCTTTCCGCGGGGCAGGTCGACAGCGTGATGCAGGAGGGCGAGCCGGCCGGCAGCGCCAGTTGCGTACGACCGTAACGGTCGCGTATGTCGGCGAAAGCCACGCCTCCGTGGTGGCGGAAGTTTTCGAGCCAGCCGCAGAGTGTGACGCGCCGACCCTCGTCTCCGGCGCGCAGGTCGCCGCAGGTGTGCGTCCTCAACGCGTGTGCTCCTCACTCGGCGACGGTCGATCGTCGGAGGTCTTTTTCGGCGTCGCGTCGTCCTTGTTCTCTTTCTTTTTCGGCTGCTCTTCGGAGAGTTTCCGGTCGATTTCCTTGGCGCGCTCCTTCGCCCTGCGCCAGTAGTCCGCCGCCTGCGGATCTTTCGACCACGAAGCGGCCTCCATCACCGCGATGAACGCGGCCTGCGCCTTCCTCAACTCGCCCGCCTCCAGCAGTTTTTCCGCTTCGGCGAACGACCGCGCGAGATCGCCGCCGACGCCTTTCGGCGCGGCGGGCCGTCCGTTCGTGCCCTTCCGCGCGGCTTTTTCGCCGGGCTTCAGCGGCTTCACGGTGATGTTCGGAAGACGGAGTCGCACACCGACGCCCTTCTCGCACTCGGCGTGTTTCCGGAGCGCGTCCTCGTCCCACGGATCGATGTGCAGCGCTTCCTCGGTGAGGGGCAGCGCTTCGCCGAAGCGTTTTTCCTTCATCAGGCGCGCGGCCTCGCTCAGGAGCGCTTTTTTGCGGTTGCGCTGCTGTGCCGTCAACTCCGGCGGCTTCATGCCCGCCACCAGTTTCTCCAGCGGCTTGCTCACGGTTTCGTCTCTTCCCTTCCGCATCTGCCGCAGATACGCGCGCGCGTCAGGGTCGGTCACCGGCGCGGTCGGTCCGCCCGGCCTGGTGCCCACCACCGGAGTCGCGGGCGGTTTCGCCACGCCGAGTTTCGACTCCTCCACGACGCGGGAGCCGCCTTCTGTGAACGGCCGCTCCGGCTCTTCGGCGGCGGTTCGCACGGTTTCGCAACCCGCCGCCATCGTCGCGGCCAGCAACCACAGATACCATCGCATGCCGCCTGTCCCCATATCGTGTCGCCGGACATTATAACGGGCCGTTCGGCGTTTGCCACGGACGATTTCTGTCGAGAGGGGGTTCGTTTCAGAGCAACGCGCGCGCGGCGAGCCGGGCCACGGCCACGGCGAGCGCCGCGCAGAAGAGCAGTCTGAGGAACCTGACGCGCGCGCGATGCATGAAATGCGCGCCGAACTGCGTTCCGCAGACCATGCCCGCGACCAGAGGCGCGTAGTGATACCAGGCCAGCGGCGCGAGTCGGAAGTTGCCGAACCACACATGCGACGCCGTTCCGAAGGAGGAGTTGAGCAGTATCATGAACGCGCTGGTGGCGGCCGCTATCCGCATACCGTACCGGCAGGCCAGCAGCACCGGGACCATGATCACGCCGCCGCCTATGCCGAGCGACGCGGACGCCACGCCCGCGCCGGCGGCCGCCGGATACGAGAACCAGCGCGGCCGTCCTTTTTCGTCGCCGTGGCGCTCCGCGTCCTTGTGGAACGTCCGCGCCAGTATACGGACGCCGGCCGCCAGCAGGACCGCCGCGAGCGCCGACTGCAGGACGCTCGTCGGCAGGCTGTTCACGACGCGCGCGCCCAGCAGGGTGCCGGGCAGCATGACCGCCACGAGACCCGCGCCGGTCTTCCACGCTATACGTTTCTGCTTGCGGTAGCGCCAGGTGGAGCCGGCCGCGCCCGCCGCTATCACCGCGAGGCTGAGCGCCGCCGCGTGCTGGATGGGCACACCGCAGCACAGGTGGAGAAACGGCACCAGCATCACGCCGCCGCCTATCCCCGTCGTCGAGGCGACCAGACCGACGCTGAACCCGAAGATCGCGGTCACGGCGGAGATCACATTCGTCGTCCGATGAGTTTCGCGGGGAGATTATACGTGTCCGCGGGCCCGCGCCACACCAAATCTTTGTGTGCGGGGAAGGATGTTCCGCGGGTGCGTTTGTCAGTCGTCGTCTCCGCCGAGGGCCAGTTCCCGCCAGAGAGCGGCGTGCCTGCGCGCGGCGTAGTTCAGCAGTTCGTCGACTCCGCGTCGCCATTGCGGGCCGTTGTCGCGCGTCGCTTCCGCTTTCACGACCTCGACCGCTTTTTTGACGCGTTTCCTGAACGCCTTCGGCTCGAGCCAGTCGACCGCTTTTGCGAGATGCGTCATGTAGCGTCTGCGCCGGCGCTTGTCCGCCAGCAGTCGCTCCAGCAGCGGTCGCGGACCGAAGGTGAACGGCCTGGCGGCGCTCAGGCCCGCCGTCTGCTCGGGGCGCATGCCGCGCGGCGTGAACATGCCGAAGGCCTCGTTCAGGTCCCACGGAATGAAGACGAAACGCCGCCGCGGAGCGTCGTAGTAGAGATAGAGATTGTGACCGGTGCCGAGATAGGAATCGTAATTGGCGAGCGCCGCGTTCGCCGCGCAGAACGCCAGATATCCGTCCACCTCCAGCATGTCCTCGACGTTCGGGGAGTCGTTTTCGCGCGGGCGCGAGACCGCGCGGAGGAAGTCGAACAGCGCCGGCCAGTCCGGATGCTCTTCGCCGCCCTTCAACTCCCACGCTCCGTAGCGACGCGGATCGTCGCCGGCGTAGCGCAGAGGACCGCCGCGCATGCCGAACAACTCCGGCTTCCACAGCGTTCCTTCCGCGTTGCCGAAGCGGCGTCGCAGGAAACGTCCGTCGACCTGCTCCACGATCGTGTAGAAGCCGAGGAACCTTTTTTGCGAGCGTCCGCGGACGGTGATGTAGACGCCGGCGAAGGCGGTTCTGCCGGCCGGGACGCCCAGGCGGCGGAACAGGTCGTAGGCCAGATACTCCCGCAGGCCGCTGGGATCCTTGAAGTGGTTGGAGAAGTTCAACTTTCGCAGGCCCAGGAACTCCTGCGACGGAACGAAACGGTCGAAGTCCACCTTGAGCGGCCACTTTCCGTCCACCCCTCCGCGCAGCGACGAGTTGCCCTTGACACGCAGCCCGACTCTTTTCAGAGTGACGCCGTCGCAGACGAAGTCGGCTTCGACGTACTCCCTGCGCCGTTGCGTGAGCACGCGATACGCCTCCGGCGCGACGGTCAACTCGACTTTGTGGAGTTTCACGCCCCAGAAGCGCTCGGATTCGTCCTTTTTCGGAACGGCGGTCTCGACGCGTGTGATAAGTACGGGAGTCTTCGAAGCGGTGCCGCGGACGATCGGCCCTTTTCGGAAGACGCGACGGAGCCGCCCTTCGGCGTCGGGCGCGAGAGCGGCCACGCGCCACAGACCCGCGCCCACGTTGATCTTCGTTTTTCTTCGGCCCTTCTCGCTCCAGACCAGATAGGCGTCGCCGCTCTTGCCCTTCAGGCGTACGACTCTCACTCCGTCCGGCGCGCTCGTCTTCTGTGGCGCTTCCAGGTCGTCGAGCAGGTCGTCCAGCAGCGCCGCGGTTCGCGCCAGACGCGACGGTCCTTCGCCGATGAGGTCCACGACGTCGCAGCGCAGAACCAGTCCTTCGCCGCCGGTCGCGAGCGCGCGCGCGGCCGCGCGCGCCAGTTCCTCCGCTTCGTCGCACTCGATCGTTTCGTAGTCGGCCGGCGCTTTCTCTTTCAGTCTGACGCCGATCTTCGCGAGTGCGTCGGCTTCACCTCCGCGCAGTCGCCCTTTCGCCGTCACGACCACGTCGAACGCGGCCGCGCGGCTCAGTGTGAGGATCGCCAGCAGTAGCGCGAGAGCGTATCTCATTCCGCCGCCTCCAACGTGAACGTCGTCTCCGGCAGGTCGGCGAGCGCGCGTCGGAGCGCCGCCACGTCGGAGACACGTCGCACCACCACGGTCGTGCGCCCCTTTCGAACCTTGACGGCGCCCAGTCGCGCTCCCGGCAGAGCCGCGAGTCTCTCCAGCGCCGCGTCGACGCCTTCGCCTTCCAGTTGCACCCGCCAGTCCGCGCCGCCGTCGCGACCGAAGGCCTCGATCGCGGTCAGCACGACGAACAGCACCGCGGTTCCGAAAACCGCTATCGCGTACGCTCCGAGGCCGCAGGCCATTCCCACGCCGACCAGCAGGAACAGCACCGCCGTGTCCGTCGGATCCTTGACGCTGGTGCGAAACCTGATGAACGAGCCGAGACCGACCAGGCCGAACGCCCGCGCCAGCGAGCCGCTGATGACGATCACCATGAGCGAGCCGGCCGCGGCGATGAGAATCTGCGCCCGCGCCGCGAGACCCGCGCGCTCCGCGCGCCTGCGGCGACGCATCCGAAGCGGATTGAGGGCGATCGCCGTTCCGAGCAGCGCCGCGAGCCCCACACGTTTCGATATCTCCCACAGCGTCTCCGCGTCCCATCCCGCCTCCATCAGAAAAGCGTCGTCCGAGGATGTCGTTTCGCCGAACTCCGTCGGCAATCCGTTCCCTTTCGCGCTCGGGCCCGCCGGCGAGACTCCCGCGCACGCCAGGACGAGCGCCGCCGCCGTCACTCTGCCGATGCTCATCGCGACATCATCCTCCAGCACGCTTTCGCGACAGCCCGCGCCGCTTCCGTGTCGTGCGGGTTCGCCTCCAGTATTCTCCTCCGCAGCGCCCACGCCCTTTCGGACTGCAGCCAGCCGAGACTCCGCAGAACTTCGGCCGGATACGCTTCGGACAGGCGGTCCCGCAGTTTCCACGCTCTTTCGTCGTCGAAACGGTGTATCGAGTTGAGCGTCTCGACCGCCCAGTCGCCCGCGGCCTCGCGTACGGCCCAGGCGCGCTCGCAACGCAGTCCGCCGACCGAGCGGACGACCATGCGGCGGGCTCCGGCGAGCCATCTCTCCCGCAGCGCCCAGGCGCGTTCGTCGTCTATGCCGCGCAGGCCCATCACCACGTGCGCGGGCGCCTCTCTCTCCAACTCCTCACGCCGGCGCCATGCGCGTTCGGAGACGAGTCGATCGACGGAGAGCGCGAGCGAGTGGGCGGTGGCGCCCGCGTTCCCGGCGGCCTCGCGCAGACGCCACGCTTCCGGATCGTCGCGACGCGAGAGCGAGCGCGCCACCTCGTGCGGCGCACGCTCCAGCAGCGCCCATCGCATTCGGTCGTCGCGGACGCCCGCGACTCCGCGAAGCGAGAGCGCAACCTCCCGCGGCGCTTTCGCGACCAGCGCGTCGCGCAGCCGCCAGGCGAGAGCGTCGTTGCGGCCGCGGACCGACAGCGCCGCGTGACGCGGCGCGGCTCCGGCGAGTTCGAAACGCAGCGTCTCCGCCGCGGCGTCACGCTGACCCGACAGTCCCCACGCGACGAGTTCCGGCTCGCGTCGCGCCAGCGCGGCCCGCAGACGGTGCAACTGCGGCGCTCCGACGCGACGGACGGTGTAGGCCGCGAGCGCCGCGTCGCGTTCCGCAACCGTCTCCATCGCCTGTGCGAACCGCTCCAGGAACCCGCGGGCGTCTTCCGCCGTCGGCACGCCCCCGAAACGCGTCTCGAAACGCACGACCGTCGGCGTCGCGTCGCGCGGCACCGGCAGCGAGAGTCCCAGTTTCTCGTTCACGGCGGCGACGACGTTCGAGAAGGCGGTTTCCGGCGCGCCGGTGTTGTCGATCACCCTCCAGCGGGCCGGGTCCGCCGCGGCCGCCGCGAGCAGGTGTCGTCGCATCCGCAGACGCAGTCCCGCCCCCGCCAGTCCCTTTCTCGCGAACTGTCCGACGCGCAGTTCACGTATCTTGGCGATCCGCCGGCGAAGATGACCCAAGCGCTCCGGCACGTCCACCAGGAGTATCAGGTCCGGCTCCGGCGCGGCCGCGAACCTGAGAAGCGCGTCGACGCGCTCGGAAGATATGCCGCGCGCGAGCGCGAGCGCGGCGTGGCCGTGAAGGTACCGGTCGCAGATGACGACGGCGCCGTCCGTCGCGGGCCCGCGCGCGGGCGCGAGCGCCTGTACCTCCCGCGCCACATACAGCATCGCTTCCACTTCCGCTTTCATGTTCGCGTTCCGCGTGTCGCGCAGTATGCGTCGCAGCCGACGCGACAGTCTCTCCCCATGCACGCCTCCGGGACGGACGTGTATCGCGCGCACGCCGTGCTCCTGCAGGTGACGCGCCAGCATGTTCGACAAGAAGGTCTTGCCGCAGCCGTCTATGCCCTCAAAGGCGACCAGCACGCACGAGTGTCTCCACACAGGTCACGAATTTCGAGAACGCGTCCGTTCTCATCCCGCCCACCGCCTTCTTCAGCCACGCGGGCTCGTGGTCGGCGGTCTTGAGTTCCACCACCGCCTCCGCCGCTTCGGAGACCGGTCGGCCGTCCGCCGCGCACCAGGTGATGTCGGTGTCGAGCGTCACGCGTACGAGACCGTCCGGCGACTCGAACGCCGTTCTCCTGCAGCGCACCATCGCCACGGGACGAAACGACGGCTCCAGGCCGCTCGGCGGCGCGGACATCGGCAGTCGAAGTTTGCGCGCGCGCCCGTCCGCGCGCGCCTTTAACTCAAAATAGCCGCTTCCGGAGCCGTCGTAGCGGCGGAAGCGCACCCTGAAGCCCGCGTCCGGATGCTCGCGCGCGAACCGCCAGAGTGCGAGATCGGCGGTGTCGTAGTAGATCGTCTCCACGACGGA
>CAYPNR010000050.1:0-17006 GCA_964412125.1 uncultured Planctomycetota bacterium
CGGCTCCGTCGCGCGGCGTCTCCTGCGCGAACAGCGCGCCGCAGAAAAGGAGCGCGACAAAAGTGCGTCTCATCGCGTCACCACCCCCACAGGAAGCCTTCCGCCTGTGATACGCAACCGCGGCGAGCGGCGTTGGCGTGAAAAGAAAAGCGGGTGATGGGGCTCGAACCCACGACCTCCACGTTGGCAACGTGGCGCTCTACCGACTGAGCTACACCCGCTTCCTCTGCGAATATTAATGACGCGACCGCGCCGTCTGTCAAGTCGAAACGACGCCTGTGAAGCGAAAACCGCCGCGCGGGGGCGGTCTCAGCCGAGCAACTCCTCCGGCGGCGTATAAGGCATTTCGAACGCCTCGGCCACGGCCTTGCAGGTCAGTTTGTCGCCCACCACGTTCAGACCGGTGCGGATGGTGTAGTTGTCGCGACATGCCTGCTTCCATCCCTTCTCGGCGATCTCGAGCGCGTACGGCGCGGTTTCGTTGGTCAGAGCGTAGGTCGAGGTCAGAGGAACGCAACCCGGCATATTGGCGACGCAGTAGTGAATGACGCCGTCCACCTCGTAGACCGGCTCCGCGTGGGTGGTCGGCCTGGAGGTTTCGCAGCAGCCGCCCTGGTCTATGGAGACGTCGACGATGACGGCGCCCTTCTTCATCAGTTTCAGATCCTCGCGCCGGATGAGCCACGGAGTACGCGCGCCGGTCACCAGCACCGCGCCCACCACCAGGTCCGCGTCCTTCAGCGCCTCGCGCAGGTTCCACGGCGACATCTTCAAGGTCTTGAAGCGACCGTGAAGCGTGACATCGAGATCGCGCAGGCGATTGACGTTACGGGTCATCAGAGTGACGTCCGCGCCGAGTCCGAGAGCCATCATCGCCGCGTGGCGTCCGACCACGCCGCCGCCGAGAACGAGAACCTTCGCCGGAAGAACGCCCGGGACGCCGCCGAGGAAGATACCGCGGCCGCCGAACGTGCGCTGCAGATACTTGGCTCCCTCCACCGTCGCGAGACGACCCGCCACCTCGCTCATCGGCACCAGAAGCGGCAGCGTTCCGTCCTCGCGCTCCATCGTCTCGTACGCTATTCCGACGATGCCCAATCCGAGCACCCTGTCGGTCAGTTCCCTGTCGCCGGCCAGATGCAGATAGGTGAAGAGGATCTGTCCCCGGTGAAACAGAGGGAACTCCGGCTCGAGCGGCTCTTTGACCTTGACTATCATGTCCGCGGCGTCGAAGACGTCCTTGGCGGCGGGGAGGATTTCGGCGCCGGCCCTGACGTAGTCCTCGTCCGGAATCCGGGTGCCCTCGCCGGCGCTTTTCTGAACGAACACCTCGTGTCCGGCCGCGACCAGCGCCTCGACGCCGGCGGGCGTCATGCCCACCCGATACTCGTTGTTCTTAATCTCCTTCGGAATACCAACTTTCACGACATCTCCTCCAGAAAAGCGAGTGGTCTGGAAAGTATCTCCGGGAGTGCGGCGGTTGCAAGCCAAATCGCGCTTTCCGGAGCGCCGGGTCTACTGCGGCGCCTTGGAGAGACGAACGTTGACGCTGCTGCGGAGCACGGTCTCGACGCGCACCTCGAGCGGCCCGAGAAGGCAGAGGATGCGAAGGCGCAGGAGAATCGTGGTGTCGCCCTGCAGCAGCGGCGCTCCGTTCTCCAGCCGGTATGAGCCGTCGAAGCGGGCCTCCTCCACGCGGATACGGAGATGAGGAGCCGCGTCCTTGATCTCCAGTTTTTCGAGGCGCCGCCGAAGTCGCCAGCCGCCGGGCGCGGCTTCGGCGCTGCAGCGGAGATGGAAGACGAAGCGTCCCGCGTCCGTGGCCCACTCGACCGTGTGCGACCAGTCTCCGTCCGGGTTTCCGTTCGGGGGCAGCGGCGGCAGGATCCTGATGTAGCGCCCCATCGCGGCGGCGCTGTCGAAGGTCACCCTGCCGGAGGCGTCCACCCGCAACTCCTGCTCCTCGGAAAGCATTCTGTGCAGCGACCTGAACTCCCGCGGCACGTCTTTTTCGTCGGCGTTTTTGTATTCGGCCATGTCGTACTCGAAACGGCGCCCGGTCGCGGGCTCGTTGTCGACGACCGTTTTGCCGTCCGCCCGCCGCACGAGACGCCGGAAGCGCCGCTCCACGTTCTGCGTCAGTAGAAAACGCTCGAAAAGCAACTTCATGTACGCCAGCGACGGCTTCGCGTCGCGCGACTCTATCCGCTCCACCGTAAGTCTCGCGACCCATTCCTCGCCGGACTCCACGCTGGTGGAGGCGCGCGCGTCGGCCTGGGTGAAGCGCGTGCGGACGGCGTACTCCAGACGCCATCGTCCGCCGACGGCCGTCCTTATCCGCAGGTCATCCCCGGCCAGCGCCGCCGAGGCCGCCGCCACAAGACCCATCGCCAGCACCCTGCGCATCTTGCCTCTCCCAGCAGGTCTCATTTTCCTCCGCCGCGGTCGCCGGTCGGCTTTTCCGGCTCCTTCGCAGGTTTTTCCACCGGTTTTTCCGGCTTTTTCGCCGGTTTTTCGGGCCTCTTCGCCGGTTTTTCGACCGCGGCCTGCCTCATGCGAACCTCCACGCTCAGGTGCAGCGGCTCCCTGTCCTTCGCCTCGCCGTCGAAGATCAGGACGGCCGCCGCCTCGACGATCCGACCGGACTTAGGGGCGAATCTGTAGGAGCCCGCGAGTTTGACGGCCGCGTCCGCGCCGGCGTCGGAGAACTCCACCCGCAGCGAGTCCGCGTCGGAGGCGGTCGCTTTGTAGCGGACGGAAACGCGGAGGTCGGCCATGCCCTCGCCGAGCGGCAGGGCGAGCGTGGAGGTCCATTCCCCTCCCGCCTTCACGGAACGCCCCGGCAGGACGAAGAGCATGCCGGGCAGCGCGGCGTGTGAGCCTGCCGCGGTGATGCGGAAGCGGCGCGGTCCGGAGTACTCCCGCAGGAGTTTCTTCGTCGTCTCGTCCGGCTTCTTCTCCGCACGGGCCTTTTCGAGGTCGAACTCCCGCCTGCCCGCCGGTCCGTAGTCGGCGGAGACGGTGAGTTTGTCGATCGACTCCTCCACCTCCGCCCCGGCGTCGTCCGAGGCGACGACGCTCAGCGTGGAGACCTTGACGGACTTGATCACCGCCTCACGACGTCCGCTTTCCTTGCCCCTGACGAGGCGCATGGCGGACTCGATCGTTCGAGTCCACTTCGCTCCTTTTTCGAGGCGTAGGGCGGGAGGCGGCTCTTCCGGAGGCGCGCCCTCCGGCGTCGCGCCGGCCTCACCGTCGGTCCCCCCGGCCTTCAATATCTCCTCCGCCCTGCATGTCGTCTTCGAGCGCCACTTCCCGGCGACCATCACCACCTCACACGAGACGGCCGTGAAACGCCCCCTCTTCACGTCGAACGTCAACTCCCCCTTGCAGGAGGTCTTCCGGGCCGGCGCGGCCGCCGCGTCTCCGCCGCGGACGGCGTCGAGCGTCTCGAACGCTATCCGCGCCAGACCGCCCTCGACCGAACGAAGAGTCCAGCGGTATTTCACCTTCACCGTCCCGCCCGCCGTTCCGCAGTCGACGGTCGCGGTCCAGGCGTCGCCGGCCGCCACGGGCCGCTCCGGAAGAACGAACTGCGGAAACAGAACCAGGCTCACCTCGGCGACCGAAGGCGCCCGGGGAGAGTCGCTCTCGAACCGCTCCACCCCGCGCGGGGAGACTCCGAACTTCGACGACGAGCCGAACAGGACGCGCACCAGCGCCTTCGCCTTCTCGTCGTTCTTTTCCGCCTTGGCGGCGTCGAACTCCGTCAGCGAGACGTCTTCGCCCCGGCGCACGCCGTACTTGAGACGCTCGCATCGGGTCTCGACCTCCGTCCGGCCCTTCTCGTCCGTGTTTCCGAAAAGGCCGACCAGAACGGCCTCCATCGTGACGAGCGCCTTCTTCGCGTCCTTCGCCTTTTTCGCTCCGCCGGGGAGGAGGCGGCCGAAGTCGCCCTCCATGGCGGTCTCGGCGCTGATCTTATAGCGCCACACGTCTCCTTTCTCGTACTTCAGCAGAAGTTCGTGCGGCTCGCCCGCGGTCGTGAGTCCCGCCACGAGCGCCGCCGCCAGAACGCATGTCGCGCGCGCGTATCGCCTCCAGATCCGCATCGCTCGCTCCTCCCGATTCCGTCGCGGCCGCGGACGCGAAACGTCCGATCCGCCGTCGGCGACGACGCTTATTTGGCCTCTTCCAGCCCTTCTTCCACGAGTATCTTCCCGATCGCCTTTTTGCCCTCGCCGGCGGGCGAGTCGGCGCCGGTCTCCAGTTCGATACGCGCCTTGACGCTCTTAAGACACCCCTTTTCGACGTCCAGACGCGCCTCGACCGCGCCTTTGCTCCTGGTCACCTTCACCGCGTCGCCGAAGGCCGACTCCGCTCCGACGAGTTCGCCCTTTATGAGGGCGACGCCGCCCTCGACCGACGCCAACTCGTACTTGAACTTCAGTTTGAACATGTCGGTGGAGCCGACCGTGCACTCTATCGTCTCCTCCCAGGACGCGCCGACCTTCACCGCTTTCTCCGGCAGCACCACCACGCCCGCGCTCACCTGCAGTCCGTAGCCGCCGAGCGCGTACATGAACTTGAGATGCCGGGCGGTGACGTCGTCCTCGGCCTCCGCCTCGAGCGCGCCTTTCAGGCCGACCTTGTCGAAACGCTGCGG
Source organism: uncultured Planctomycetota bacterium (assembly GCA_964412125.1). GTDB lineage: Bacteria > Planctomycetota > SKW154 > SKW154 > SKW154 > CAYPNR01. Next base: position 4,667 of record CAYPNR010000050.1, read on the forward strand.
ATCGTCGGGCTTCGGATTCTCCCACTTCTCGCTGTCCACCGTCACGGTGCTCGTGCCGTCCGGACCCTTAGTGACGACGGCGCACTTGAACTTCTCGCCCTTGACCGCGAGCGTCGCGCCGTCGGCCTTGGTCTCCTTGACCGCGACGCTCACCACGGCCTGCAGAGAGCGTTCCGAGCCGGACTTCGTTCCCGCGTCGTCCCGCTCCTCCTTCATCGAGCCGGTCAGGCGATACTTGAGCGTCTCGCCCTTCTTGAACTTGTAGCGGAGCGTCCGCTGCTTCTTCTCCTGCGCCACGAGCAGACCGACCGCCGCGGCGAGCGCCGCGATCGCAAGCGTCCATCTCATCATACCTTCCCCCAAAAAAGTTTCCTTCGCCACCAGCGGAATCGCGCCCCGACGGAAGCGTCTCTCACCGTCCTCCGCGGACCCGTCGGACCGCGCGCTCATTCTCCGAAAAACCCCTCGTAACGCTCGCGCAGTTTCCTGTGCAGAATCTTACCGGTGCCGGTGCGCGGCATCTCTTCCGCGTCTATGAACTCGACCGCTTTCGGCTTCTTGTAGGCCGCCATCCTGCCGCGGCAGTGCTCCATTATATCACGCTCCGCGGCCTCCGCGCCCGGCTTGAGTATGACCACCGCCAGAACCGCTTCGCCCCACTTCTCGTGCGGCACGCCGATTATCGCCGCGTCCATCACCGCGGGATGCTGACAGACGACCTCCTCCACCTCCGACGGATACACGTGCTCGCCGCCTGTGATTATCATGTTGTCCTTGCGGTCGACGATGTAGTAGTAGCCGTCCTCGTCTCTTCTGCCCATGTCGCCCGCGCTGAACCACCCTCCGCGGAAGGAGCGCGCGGTCCGCTCAGGGTCCTTGAAGTAGCCGGAGAACAGCATCGGTCCGCGGCTGAATATCTCTCCGACCTCGCCCACGTCGACCTCCTCGCCGCTTTCGTCCAGCAGTTTGACGAAGTCCGTTCCTATGGACTCCCTTCCGATCGAGCCGAGTTTGTGCAACTGCTCCTCCGGCTTGAGCACGGTGACGATGCCGGCCTCGGTCGAGCCGTAGCCCTCGTAGAGTTGGACGCCGGGGAACAACTCCATTATGCCGAGTTTCGTTTTCCTGCGCGCGGGCGCGCTCGAGCAGAGCAACTTCCGCACGCTCGAAAGGTCGTAACCGCCGCGGACGTCCTCCGGCACGTTCAGCATCAGATTGTAGTGCGTCGGTATCAGCGAGATGAAGGTGACCTTCTCCCTGTCGATCAGTTTGAATATCTCGACCGGATCGAAGCCGCGGGCGGAGTGGAGGTAGACGGCGCCGCCGACGTAGGTCACGGCGAAGGAGAAGAAGGTCGAGTTGACGTGGCAGAACGGCATCACCGTCAGGCAGTTGTCGTCGCAACCGAAGCCGAAGTCCACGGCGTTGACGAAGTAGAACGCGGTATAGGACTCGTGCGTACGAAGGACGCCTTTCGGCCTGCCGGTGGTGCCGCTGGTGTAGAGCAGCACCCAGACGTCCTCCGGCGCCACCGCGCAGTCCGGCGGAGCGTCGGAGCCGGAGTCCAGCAGCGCGTCGTAGGAGCGCCATCCGGGACGCTCCCCGCCGTGCGTCAGGAACCGGTGCTCGACGCGGTCGAGACCGTGGATCGCCTTCTCCACCTCGTCGGCGAAGTCCGGCTGGGCGAAGACGGCTCTGGACTCGGCGTGGCCGACTATGTAGCGGATCTCGTCGGCGACCAGACGGAAATTGACCGGATTGAGCACGACGCCGATACGCGCCGTGGCCAGGTACAGGTCCACTATTTCTATCACGTTGTCCATGACGCAGGAGATCCTGTCGCCTTTTTCGAGTCCCAACTCCAGCAGGGCGTCGGCCAGTCGATTCACGCGCGCGTCGTACTCTCCGAAGGACCAGGCGCCGCGCGGCTCCTTGAAGGCGGGCCTGTCCGGCTCCTTACGCGCGAGCACCGCGAAGTTCTGCGCCAGGTTCAGCCACGGCACTCCCATCCCCGCTCCTCCAACGATCGTCGCGCGGTCCGCAATGATACACCGACTCTCCCGCCCCAGTCAACACCCGCGTGGCGGCTCACCGCGGAACCGTGCGGAACGCCGGCAGACTCGACAGGCGCGACAGGAAGCGCAACGGCGGCGGCGACGCGTCCTCCGGTATGCTCTGCAGTATCGCCTGCTCGGCGAGAGCGTCGCCGGCGGCGTGCGCGAGAGCGGCCAGCAAGACGTGATAGAGGGCGCCGCTCTTCGACACCGAAGGAGGATACTCGGCGAGCGGCCTGCCGCGTCGCAGACAGGTGGAGATCCGCTCGGAGTCCTCGCCGAACAGGCCGCGTGAGCCGACCAGTCCGGCGAGTCGCTTGCGGGTCTCCTCGGCGGTCATGTCGCGTCCGAGAACCATTCCGAGAAACTCGGCCGCGTCCGCGAGACGCAGCAGCGTCTCCGGATCGAGGTCTCCACGAACGCTTTTGGGCATGTGAGCGAGCACCCGCGCCGTGGTTCGCAGGCCCGGCGCGGCTCGCGCGGCCTCGTCCGCGGCGTGGAGCGCCGCCTCCTCGTCGCCGTCCAGAAGCAGCAGCGTCATCCGCCACAGGCTCCTCATCACACGTGTCTGCGGCACGCCCGCCGTCAGGTTCAACTGCACCTTCTCGGCGCCGCCCACCAGAACGGTGTTCCGGCTCTCCATCCGCGCCAGAAACGCTAAAGCCTGTCGATAGCGGCCGGTCTGGGCGTAGAGAAACAGCAACTGGTCGATGCAGCGGGCGCGCAGAACGGGATAGCGCGACAGAACGCTCCAGAATCTCCCGTCCATGACCAGTTTGACCGTCTGCTGTCCCGGTCTGCCGACGCGGACCAGGAACGCCTCCTCGATCCGTTTTATATCGTAACGCTGAAGCCACTGCTGCAGCGACAGAAGCGCGGCCTCGTAGTCGCCGCGCAGCGCCTGCAGACGCGCCAGGTCCACCAGCGCCTCCATCGCCAGCAGACCGGGATGCGGCGCCGCGTCCGCGGCGCGGCGATAGTTGGCCTCCGCCTCCGGAAGAAGTCCCTGCCGCTCGAGAACGCCGGCGAGCGCGTAACGGTTGCCGGCCAGCCTCTCCGCCTTACGACGCTCGCGCGGCAGGCGTCTCTCCAGAACGATCAACTCCTCCAGAAGTCGTCTCCTGCCCTGCTCGTCGTCCTTCTTGAGCCGTTTGAGCCGCTTCTGCCGCCAGGATATGTACCCCTCCAGAACGCCGTAGTCGGCCTCCGCCAGAGCCACGTCCAGCAGGCCTCGCGACTCCCGCGCGGCGAGGTGGAACTCCTCGTAGCGGCCGTCCTCGAGCGCGATCAGGGCGAGTTGGCGCCCGGCGAGCGCGGCCGCGTCGGTTCCGGAAAAGTTGGCGCAGACGTCCCGAAAGGTGCCGACCGCCTCCGCGCGCTTGCCGGAGTAGAGAGTGGAGACGCCGAACCAGTAAAGCGCCAGCGCGCGTGTCTCCTGAGACTCGACCGAGGAGATGATGGAGCGATAGGTGACCGCGGCCGCGTCGAACGCGCCGTTCATGAACAGCCGGTGCGCCACGCACAGCGGTGAGGCCTCCGCCGGCAACACCTCCTTCATCAGTCGCATGTTGCCCACACGCATGGTCATGCCCGAACACGTGAAACCGAACCACACGCGGTCCGCCCCGGTGAGCGGCCGATAGTCGCGGTAGTCTATCACCGGCTCGTCGTTGAGCGTGACGCGAACGGCGTCGCCGTCCCGGAGCAGTTCGACGTCGAAGACCGCATAAGCCGGAATTCGAACGTCGCAGGCGGTGCAGAGGCGGCCCTTCTTGAACAGTTCCACGCCGCCGGGACGGAATCTCACCGCGTAGCCGGAGCCCGACTCGTTCTCCAAAGCGGCGAAGAAGACCTCGAAGGCGCCCACGCGCTCGTCGTCCACGCGGAACTGAAACCTGACGCGCACGTTCGGGCCGAGCGGCTCGGCGAACCGGACGGTCGCGCGCGGCTCCGGCTCGAACAGAAGCGCTCCGTCCAGCGGGCCGACACGCTTGCCGTCCACGCGCCAGCGTCCGATCGTGTCCTCGGTGAAGTGCTCGGCGAACGCCGTCTGCCAGCGTTCCTTGCGCCTGGCCATCCGCTCGAGACGCTCCTGGAGTTGCTTCTTTCTCCGCCGCTCCTCCTCGCGTCGCCGCTCGTCCATGCGACTCTGCTCCTGACGCCTCGCGCGCTCGTAACGGGCGTAGGCGAGAGCGCCCAGCACCAGCGCCAGCACCACCAGAGCGGCCGCCACCAGTTCCGCGCGCCTGGACAGACGTCTGACCACGCGTCTGAAAACGCCGGAGGGCCGCGCCGAAATCGGCTCCCCGCGTTCGAAACGCTCGATGTCGTCCAGCATCTCGCGTACGGTTCGGTAGCGACGCGCCGGGTCCTTCTGCATCGCCTTCAGTATTATGGTCTCCAACTCCCGCGGCACGTTCGGCTTCAACTTCCGCAGCGGCGGCGGCTCGTCCTCGAGAACGCTCAGTATCACGTCCACCGCGGTCTCGCCTTCGAACGGCGCGCGACCCGTCAGCATCTCGTAGAAGACGGCGCCCAGCGAGTAGACGTCGCTGCGCTCGTCCACGTCCTTGGAGCGCCCGCGCGCCTGCTCCGGACTCATGTAGTGCGGCGTGCCTATGGTGACGCCGCTGCGCGTGAACGCTTTTTCGGCCTGCAACTCCTTCGCGAGACCGAAGTCGGTCACCCGTACGTTGCCCTCGTCGTCCAGGAGGATGTTGGCCGGCTTTATGTCGCGATGCACTATTCCTTTGGCGTGCGCGTGGGCTATCGCCGCGGCCACCTGCTTCGCCACGCTCACCGCCTCCTCGACCGACAGCGAGCCTTTACGGGCCAGAAGGACGTCGAGAGAGCGACCGCCGACCAGTTCCATCGCGAAGAAGTGGAAGCCGTCGGAGAAGCCGACGTCGTAGAGCGGCACTATGTTGGGATGCGTCAACTGAGCGACGGCCCGCGTCTCGCGCATGAAACGCTCCACCTGCTCCTCGGAGGCGTGCTCGCCCGCGAGAAGCACTTTGAGCGCGACCACTCTGTCGACCTTTCTCTGACGGGCGCGATAGACGACGCCCATGGCGCCGCGACGAATCTCCGATATTATCTCGTAGTCGCCGAGTCGCCTGGGCGTCTTCCGCTCGGGAGACTTCACCGGAAGCGTCTCCGAGGCGCCGGCCACGCGCAGGTCGAGCACCACACTTCCGCAGCGGGGACAGAGGACGCGCTCGGGCGGCTTGCCTTCTATCTCCACCGTGTTGCCGCACACGTCACACCTGACGACTACGCTCAAGACACCCCACCTACAACCCGGTCCGCAACGTTCTTTATACGCCGACGCCCCTTCCTCTGTTTAGTATAATACCCTCCCTCTTTCGTCCGCGGCGGTCCGACGACGCTCATCCGCCGAACAGTTCGTCCCGAAGCAGGTCCGTGAAGGAGATCATCCCCTTGCGCCCGCGCAGGAGTTCCGCCGCCATGACCGCGCCGTAGGCGAAACAGGCTCGACTTCGCGCGACGTGGCTCAACTCGACCGTCTCGTGCGGAAGATCGAACACGACCGTATGCGTTCCGGGAAAGTGGCCCGCACGCAGCGAGGCGACGGCGGAGTCGGACAGGTCGAAACCTCCGTCGCGAAGTATCTCGACGATTCTCAACGCCGTGCCGCTGGGCGCGTCGCGCTTGGCGGAATGGTGCACTTCGAAGACGGCCGCGCCCGCGTCGGTCCGCGAAAAGAGCCGCGCGGCCTCCTCTATGAGACGCCAGAACAGATTGACGCCTATCGAGAAGTTGGGCGCCCACACCACGCCGACGTCCGCTTCCTCCACGGCGGCGCGAACCTCCTCCATCCTGTCGTACCAGCCGGTGCTGCCGCAGACGACGTCCAGACCGAGTCGCGCGAGACGGACGACGTTGTCGGGCGCGGTCTCCGGACCCGTGAACTCCAAAGCGATTTCCGCTTCGCCGAGCGCCCCGGCGCCGAGCGTCGCGAAGTCGCCGCAGACGGGATCAACCCGCGCCTCCACTTCGTGGCCGCGCAGCAGCGCCGCTTTCTCCACTTCGCGTCCCATCCTGCCGTAGCCGACTATCGCCACCCTCATCGTCTCCTCCCCGGGCGTCGCCCGTCATCATTCTATTCGACAGCGACCACCTTCAGACCGTGTCTCTTGAGAAGAGCGGCCGTCACGCCGTCGCCTTCGACGAGTCGGCCTTCACACTTTATGAATCCGCAGCCGCAGGAGGGCGAGCCGGTCTTCAGATAGGCAACGCCTATACCGAGCAGTCGCGCCAGCCTGAGCGCCTCGCGCGCGCCCGCGATGAAAGCGGCGGTCCTGTCCACGCCGTCTGTGTCCAGCACGCGCGCCTTCCCGTCGAGTACGTCGCCGCCGTCGCCGCCGCGGATCTCGTTCGGAACGCGGGGCGTCGGAAGGCCGCCCATCTGCTCCGGACAGATCGGAATCGGCAGAAGGTCCCGCGAGCGCAGCCGCGCCAGTAGAGACGCGGACGGCTTCGATTCGCCGTCGTAGCGGCATCTCATCCCCAGAAGACACGCGGAGACAAGAGCGCGGTCCATGGCTCAACCGTCGCCGCCGAGATGCTTCATCGCTTCGCGTTCGTCGTCGGCTATCGGAAAGATCTGTGTGAGGCCGAGCAGGTCGAAAACCTCGCGAACCGGCTCGGAGGGGGACAGGAACACGATGTTGCCGCCGTTCGCGGTGGCCTCGCCGATCTTCGAGATGAACACGCCCGCGCCGGCGCTCGATATGTAGTCGAGCATGCTCATCTCCACGACGATCCGGTATATATTCGCTTGAAAGAGACGCTCTATCGCCTCGTCCATCTCCACGAAGGTATGCGCGTCAAGGTAGCCTGCGGTGTTTATCAAAGCGACGCCGTCGCCGATCTTGCGCATCCGCAACCTCAGGCCAGACATTTCAGCCCCCCTCACTCCCCATCTATGTACTTGACCATCCTGAGAACGTTCTCCACGCCGGCGCGGAAGACGTACTCCACTTCGTCCATCACCTTGCGGATCAGAAACAGTCCGAGTCCATGCCTGCGACGCTCCTCGACGTGGCGCTGCAGGTCGGGCGCGTCCTGCCCGGACGGATCGAAGTCGCGTCCGGAGTCGCGCAGCGTTATCTCCACGCACACGTTCCGCACCGACACGGTGATGTCTATCGTTCTCGTGCCGCGACTGAAGTCGACGTAGGCGTGTCGAATGATGTTCGAAACCGCTTCGTCCACCGCCAGCGTTATGAGACGGGCGGGCTTGGACGGAACCTCACCCTTGTCCAGGGTCTTCAGGAGAAAGTCCCTCACGACCGCGAGGTTCTGCATCTCGTTGGACACCACCAGATCCGCTTTCACGTCCTTCATCCTTCGTTCCCGCCGCCTTCGCCGTCCGTCCCGCCGCGTCCGCTCCCGCCGGAGGACTCTTTCGAGTCGTCGGCGGGGCGGTCCCGGCCCGCCTCGACCACCTGATTCTTGCCTCTCGCCTTGGCCCGGTACAGCGCCTTGTCGGCCTCCCGAACCAGTTCCTGAACGTTGCCGGCGTCGTCGGGATAGGTGGCCACGCCCATGCTGACAGTTACGGTAAGCCTTCGCCCCTCCACATTCAACGAAAATGTCTCTATCATGCCGCGAATGCGCTCGGCGGCCCGCACGGCGTTCTCCTTGCCGGTCTCCGGCAGAACGATGCAGAACTCCTCGCCTCCGTAACGCGCCACCACGTCGCTGGTGCGCACCCCTTTCTTCACCACGCGCGCGACTCCCTTCAGAATCCGGTCGCCGGTCTGGTGTCCGTAGCGGTCGTTGAACAGTTTGAAGTCGTCTATGTCGAACATGACCAGAGAGACTTCGTAGGGGGAGGTCTCCTCGCCGGAGTGGTAGCGCTTGGCGCGCTCTATCTCCTGGAAGAGATGCGCGTCGAAGTGGCCGCGACTGAAGACCTGAGTCATCTCGTCGAATATGGAGCGTCGGTAGAGTTGCGCGTTGTGCAGGCTGATCGCGACCATGGACGCCAGCAGCGACAGAAACTCCATGTCTCTTTCGTCGAACGCCATTCGTCCGAACTTCTTGTCCAGACAGATGACGCCTTTGAGTTCGAGCGCGCCGTCCTCGTGTCGCTTCACAAGCGGCACGCAGAGTTCCATGCCGGTCCGCCTGATCCGCTCGAACTCCTCGAACGCGCCGACGCTCCCGCCGACGTCCTCGACCCTGAAAGGCCGCTCCTGCGCGAGCAGCGCGGCCGCGAACGGGCCGTCCGGCTTGAACGTGAAGTCGGGCACGTCGACGTTCTTCGAGGCGGTCGGCGCGATGCGGTCGGAGAAGCGGGCCTCCTGACGCATTATGAAGGCGCGCTGCACCGCAAACTGGCCCATCAGCGTGCTCAACGTGAAGTTCTCTATCAGTTCGGTGTCCAGGCTGCGCGCGTTTATCTGCGAGACCACCTCTATCACCGTCTCGAAGTCGAGACGCATCCGACGAATGCGGCGACGCTCGCCGCTGAGCGTCCGCTCCAGTTCCTCCACGTACTCCAGAGCCTCGCGCCAGCGCTCGTCTTCTCCGACCCGCTCCCGCATCTCCCGTTTCAGACGTTCGGCGTCCAAATGCCTCCCTCTCCCCGGCCTGTCCGACCTTAAATTCTACTCCTTACTTCCATTGCTGTCAACAAAACACCCGACGCGACGGCGGAGGGGCGCGGCACGAAAGTTGCACTCATCAATCGCGGAACACTGGAGGAAGACGAAAAAATGAGAGCGGACAGATTCACGTTCAAGGCGCTGGAAGCGCTGCAGGAGGCGCAGAAAGCGGCGCAGGAGGCCCGTCACCAGCAGGTCTCGCCGGCCCACCTGGCGATCGCGTTGCTGGGGCAGGCGGAGGGAGTGGTGGCGCCGATAGTGCGCAAAATAGGCGCGACGCCGGAGGCGCTCCGTGCCGATCTGGCGCCGCTCCTCGATAAACTCCCGCGCCTCGCCTCCGCCGCGCAGGACGTCTATATCTCCAAAAACCTGGAAAAGGTCCTCGAAACGGCCGAAAAGGAGTCCCGCGCCCTCAAAGACGAATACATCTCCACAGAACATCTCCTGCTGGGGCTGTGCGACGCCGCCGCGGGAGAAACGGCGAAGGTGCTGGCCGACCACGGCGTCGGACGCGAACGCGTGTTGATGGCGCTGCGCGAGGTCAGGGGAAGCCAGCGCGTGACCGATCAGGAGCCGGAGGACAAATACCAGGCCCTGAAGAAGTACGGCAAGGACCTGACGGAGTTGGCCCGACGGGGCAGGCTCGATCCGGTCATCGGACGCCACGACGAGATACGCCGCGTCATGCAGATACTGTCCCGACGACGGAAGAACAATCCCGTGCTGATCGGCGATCCGGGCGTGGGCAAGACCGCGATAGCGGAGGGACTGGCGTTGCGGATAGCCAACGGCGACGTTCCGGAGGGTCTGAAGAAGAAGCGGCTGGTGCAGTTGGACATGGGGGCGCTGGTGGCGGGCGCGAAGTTCCGCGGACAGTTCGAGGAGCGCCTCAAGGCCGTTCTCAAGGAGGTGGAAGAGGCGGCGGGCGAGGTGGTGCTGTTCATAGACGAGTTGCACCTGGTGGTGGGCGCGGGTCGCGCCGAGGGCTCGGCCGACGCCGCGAACCTGCTGAAGCCGGCGCTCGCCCGCGGCGATCTGCGCTGCATCGGCGCCACCACACTGGACGAGTACCGTAAGTACATAGAAAAGGATGCCGCCCTGGAGCGCCGCTTCCAGCCGGTTTATGTGGGAGAGCCGTCGCCGGAGGAGACCGTCGCCATTCTCCGCGGCCTGAAGGAGCGTTACGAAGTGCATCACGGCGTACGCGTGCAGGACGGCGCGCTGGTGGCGGCCGCGCAACTGTCCGCACGCTACATCACGGAGCGATTCCTGCCGGACAAGGCGATAGACCTCGTGGACGAAGCGGCGAGCAGACTGCGGATAGAGATAGACAGTCTGCCGAAGCCGCTGGACGACGTGGAGCGGCGCATGACGCAGTTGGAGGTCGAGAAACGCGCGCTGTCCAAGGAGAAGGACGCGGCCTCGCGGGAGCGTCTCGAAGAGGTGGAGAAGCAACTGGCGCAACTGCAGGAGGAGCGTTCCGCGCTCCGCGCGCAGTGGGAGACCGAAAAGGGGCTCATCGCCGAGATCCGCGCCCTGAAGGAGAAAATGGAAGACCTCCGCACCGAGGAGCAGAAGGAGCAGCGCGCGGGCAATCTCGAACGCGTGGCGGCGATCCGCTACAACGAGATACCGGAGGTGGAGAAGAAACTGAAGAAGGCGCGCGCCGATCTGCTGGAGGCGCAGAAGGAGGTCAGTCTCCTCAAGGAAGAGGTGGACGCGGAGGACATAGCGCAGGTCGTCAGCGAGTGGACCGGCGTGCCCGTCTCGCGGCTGATGATGGGCGAGCGGCAGCGTCTGGTGAAGATGGAAGAGGAGATAGGCAAACGGGTCATCGGCCAGGAGGAGGCGATAAGAGCGACGGCGGACGCGGTGCGTCGCGCCCGCTCCGGTCTGAGCGACCCGCGACGGCCGCTCGGCTGTTTCATGTTCCTCGGCCCCACCGGCGTCGGAAAGACCGAACTGGCGCGGGCGCTGGCGGAGTTCCTCTTCGACGACGAGAACGCGATGGTCCGCATAGACATGAGCGAGTACATGGAGAAGCACACGGTGAGCCGCCTGATCGGCGCTCCGCCGGGCTACGTCGGACACGAAGAAGGCGGCCAACTCACCGAGCGGGTCCGACGAAGACCGTATTCGGTGGTGCTGTTCGACGAGATCGAGAAGGCCCATCCCGAGGTGTTCAACGTTCTGCTGCAGGTGCTCGACGACGGGCGGCTGACCGACGGACAGGGACGGACGGTGGACTTCCACAACACGATTCTCATCATGACCTCGAACATGGCCGGCGACATCATCCGCGACTCGGTGGAAGCGGACCTGTCGGACGTGCGCGGCCGTGTGATGGAGGAGTTGCGGCGGAGTTTCCGTCCGGAGTTCCTCAACCGTCTGGACGAAGTGGTGCTCTTCCGGAGACTGAGCCGGAGCGACCTGCGCAGGATAGTGGACCTGCGCATCGACGAACTCCGGAGGCTTCTGGTCGAGCGCCGGATGGAACTCCGTCTGACCGAAGCCGCGCGCGAGGCGCTGGTCGAAGAGGGTTACGATCCCCAGTACGGTGCGCGGCCGCTGAAGCGCGTCATTCAGCGACGGATTCAGAACCCGCTCGCGCTGGAGATACTCGACGGTCGCCTCACAAGCGGCGACGTGATAGAGGTGGACTTCAAGGACGACTCGTTCGTTCTGAGGAAGGCGCGGGACCGCTAAGCGGACTCAGCGGGGCGCTCCGGCGGCCGTCGCGCGGGAAGGGTGAAGGTGAACTTCGCGCCGCGGCCGGGCTCCGACCCCACGGTGATCTCGCCGCCCATCTTGCCGACCAGCGCCTGGCAGATGCAGAGTCCTATGCCGGTGCCGCGATAGCCGGGGCCGTGCTTGCGCTTCAGTTGAACGAACCTGTCGAAGATCCTTTCCATGTCCTCGGCCGGTATGCCCGGACCGTCGTCGGAGACGCAGACCTCGACCGTCTCGTTCCCCGCCTTTCTGCCGGAGACGACGATCGTGGTGCCCTCGGGACAGTGGACGACGGCGTTGTTGACGAGATTGGTGACTATCTGCGAGACGGCGTCCGGGTCGGCGAAGACGCGCAACTCTGCGGGAACGTCCACGACCAGTGAGCATCCCTTCTCGGCGGCCCGCTCCTTCAACAACTCGGTGACCGGCTGCACGATCGCCAGCAGGGAGTGCTCGTCGGGATTGATGGGATACTGGTCGGCGTCGAGCCTGGAGAGCGCCAGCACGCCTCTGGCGAAGCGGGAAAGTCTCTCGATGTTTCTGGCCATCATCTGAAGGACGTTCCGCTGCGCGGCGGTCAGTTCGCCGAACTCGCCCTCGAGCAACAGACCCGCCGCCGACATCAGCGGCGTCATGGGCGTGCGTAACTCGTGAGTGACGGTCTCGACGAACTCGCTTTTCATCTGGTTGATCCGCTTCAGTTCCTCGAGCACCAGTTGCTGGCCCTGAACCATGCGCAGAGCCTCCTCGGCCGTCTTCCGGTCGCTTATGTCGTGCACCACCGTTCTCACGCCCGTGACCCGAACGTCTCTTCGTATCGGCGAGGAGTTCAGCACCGCGACAAGGCCCGAGCCGTCCTTTCTCAGCATTCTGCACTCCATGGAGCCGAACGGCTCCCCGCCGAGAATCCCGGTGAAGTGC
>CAYPNR010000051.1:0-16449 GCA_964412125.1 uncultured Planctomycetota bacterium
GAGCAATTTGTATTCGAATCGACGCTGCCCGCTTTTGCAGGTCCGCCGCAGGTTTGTTCCCCCCGCGAGGCCTCCCCCCGCGACGGCCTTCCCCCGGCGAGGCCTCCCCCCGCGACGCCTCCCCTTAGTCGTCGCGTATTATTCTGGCGACGCCTCCGTTCTGTGCGGCGAGTTTCTTGAGGAAGTCGACCAGTTTGTCTTTGTCCTCGGTGGGCACGGCCGGTCGCGGCTGGCCCGGCTGGCCCGGAGGCGGCTGCGGAGCGTACTTACCGACCAGGAGGCCTATGGTATTGATTATGATGTTGCGTCCCTTGTTCCAGCGGCGCACCGCCGCCAGAATCTCGTCGTGATTGACCGAAGTGCCGACGGTCGGATTGCCGTCGGAGAGGAAATAGATGGTGTCGACCTCACGGTCCTTGAAGGCGGCCTCCAGCGCGCCGTAGGTATTGGTTTGCGCGAGAGGCTCCATACCTTTGACGAACTTCACGGCCGACTCGCGCGCCTTTTTCGTCGCTTTCGTCAGGCTCTTCTTCCACGGTCTTATGTCCGTCGAGTAGGTGATCACGTTGAACTTGCAGTCGTCGGTCAGGACCCTGCTGACGACGAAGGCCAGTTCGATCTTGAGTATCTCGATCCGCGAGCCGGTGAAACCCGGTCTCACGCCTCCCTGGCCGAGTCTGGGCTTCTCGCCGGGCTTCAGGCCGCCGCCGGTCAACGGATTCTTATCGGGATCGGCGCTGTCGCCGCCCGCCGACTCCGGCACCTTGCCCCGCGCGCTCATGCTGTGGGAGACGTCGCAGATGAATATGACGCGCTTGGAGGTGATGTCTCCGTAGAGGACCGTTCTGAAGTTGCCCTTTATGGAGGAAGCCTGGCCTCTGGTGGGAGGCGCCTTCGCTTCGTCGAAGCCTTCCTTACCTTTGGAGTTCCACCAGTTTCTGAAGTCGATGGCGGCGTTCAGGCTGTACTGGCCGGTCATGTCCTGAAGCGCTATGCGGATGCCGCGGGCCGCTTTGTCCTTGCGCGCCTCCTCGGCCGCCTGAAGCGCCTCTATCAACGGCTCCACCGCGGTCCTCGAACGAATGGCCGCAAGCGCTTTGGCGGACGCCACCACCACGTCCCAGTCGCGGTTTTTCAGCAGAGCCACCAGCGCTTCGACCGCCTTTTTCTCTTTGCGTCGCTTCATCACCTCGCATAAGCCTATCAGCGTCCTCTCTCTTCTCTCGGTACCGAGCATCGCTATCAGCGTGTCGATTGTGGTGATGTCGCCCGTGCCGGCGAGCGCGTCGATGGCGGCTTCTTCCACCTGGAGGTCGGGAGAACTCCTGTAAAGCGCCTTTATCAGGTCGGTCGTTTTCTCTTCGCCGCCCGCCGACACAAGCGCGCGGACCGCGCTGACGGCGGCGGAGCGCTGCTTCTTTATCTCTCCGTCCAGGCGCTGGCGTTCCTGTGCGAGTTTGTTGTGCTCCTGGGCGAGTTTGCGAAACTCGGGGTCCCGCTGGGCGTTCGGATTGCTTCGCTGCATGTCCACAAGGCGGCCGTACATCGCGGTTCTCTCTTTCTCGATCTTGCCGAACCGCGCGACGAGCGAGCGTAGTTTTCCGAGCGCGGCGCTCAGCGTTCTCACGTCGTCGTCGCCGGAGAACAGAGGCGAGACCACGAGCGCGGCCGCCAGAAACGCACAGATCACGATGAAGCGTCTCATCAACAATCCTCCTGTCATAAGTGACTTGTCATATTATATGCGCGCCGTCCGCGCATATTCCAGCGATTTTGGTGGGCCCTTACGCAATCTTTACCGTTCGTCGTCCGCGTCGCCGGAGGTCTGCGGCGCCATGTCGGCGAAATGCGCGTCGACGTCGTCCGGCGGCCGCGTCAGCAGGCTGACGACCACGGCGGCCGCCAGGGCCGCGCCGAAGCCGGGCACCAGTTCGTAGACGAGCGTTTTGCCGAAGCCGAGCAGTTTCCACGGCACGGTGACCGCCGGACCGACCAGCATGGCGGTCACTGCGGCGGGCAAGGTGAAGCGTCGCCAGAAAAGGCCCAGGACGATCACCGGGCCGAAAGCGGAGCCGAGGCCGCCCCACGCCAGCAGAACGAGATCGAAGACGGAAGAGCCTCTCGCGGCCCAGGCGAAAAGCACCGCGCCGAGCACCACCAGGACGATCACGATGCGACTCATCATCACGACACGACGATCGTCGGCGCGTCTGCCGAGGGCCCGCGCGCTGATATCGGCCGTTATCGACGAGGAGATGACCAGGAGTTGCGAGTCGACCGTGGACATGATGGCCGCCACTATCGCCGCCATGACAAGGCCGACGAGGACCGGCGGCAGGAACCTGCCGGCCAGGAGGACGAAGCCGAGTTCCCTGTCGAATCTGCCGGCGGTCGTCAGGGCCTCGGGCGCGAAGAAGTAACGCGCCGCCAGACCCGCGAAAACCGCGCCCCACGCCATCACAACGTTCCAGATCGTTCCGATGAGACAGCATCTCCGCAGCAGGCCCGGCGAGGAGACCGACATGTAGCGCACGAGTATGTGCGGATTGCCGGGAGAGCCCAGACCGATGCCTATCATGCCGATCACGAAGCCCGCCCCGAAGCAGAAGGGCTTCAGCATTCCGGCGCCGGCGATGAAAGCGTGACCTCCCTTGACCGCCTTGACCGCCTCCATCGTCTGCAGCCTGGCGACCAGCGCGGAGAGTCCGCCCGCCTCCGAGACGGCGACGGCGGGAAGCACGACCAGCGCGACTATCATCATCAGCGCCTGAACGACGTCGGTCCAGGAGACGGCGACGAAGCCGCCGGCGACGGTGTAGGCGACGACTATCGCCGCGGTCAGCAGCAGGCCTGTGGTGGAACTGGTCTGGAAGGTCTGGCTGAAGGCCTTGGCGCCGCCCACCAACTGGCCCGCCACGTAGAAGAAGAAGAAAAACACTATCATCAGCGCGGAAAGCCAGACCAGTATGTGTCTTCTGTCGCCGAGGCGCTCCGAAACGAACGCCGGCACGGTGAGCAGGCCGCGACGCTGAGTGTAGCGTCGCAGTCGACGTCCGACTAAGACGAACTGGAACATCTCGACCACGATGTAGCCGACCGCGGCCCAGACCGCGCTCAGGCCGAGAGAGTAAGCCATGCCGCTCAAGCCGATCACCAGCCACGCGGAGCGACCGGAGGCGACGGCGGAGAGCGCGACCACCCACTGGCCCATTTTTCTCTCGCCGAGGAAGAAGTCGGCGGAGGTTCGTGTGCGCCGCAGATAACTCCATACGCCTATCGCGGCCACCGCGACCAGATAGCCGACGAACGCGACCAGAGCCCAACTCATGGCTCACTCTCCGAGTCCCGACTTTCCGGTCGCGACGTACAGCGCGAAAGCCGCCGCGATCACGCACAACGGCAGCACCACAAGCAGCAGCACGGACGCCGGCATCCATCGCCCTCCACGAGACGATCGACCCGGTCATTATACGAAAAGGGCGGGCCGCCGCAAAGCGAAGCGCGGGACGGACGGTCTCAGACGTCCGGCAGCGTTCTCCGATACCCTTCCACGAGGACCTTCGCGGCCTCGGCGAACTTCCATTGGAGAACGCAGAGGTGGACGAGTTTGGTGCGGACGATCTGGTTGTCGGGGTCTATGTCGAGAATCAGTCTGTAGAGGGGAACCGTATCGTCCAGGCGGCCTTCCCGGATCATGCCGTCGGCCAGCGAGACCATTTCGTCGACGGCCCGGCGTTTGGTTTCCGCGGACCAGAGGATGGTTTCGACACGCTTTTTGAGTTCCGCATCGTCGATCTCGACGGCCATACCGACGCGCCAGTCGACCGGCGGAGGCGGCGCGGTCGGCTCCGCGTCGGGGCTGCGCTCGACCTTGCGGATGTAGCCGCTCCGCAGCAGAAAGACGAGCACGCGCGCGACCTCCAGTTTGTTCATCGGCGCGCGTCCGACGATCTCGTCGACGCGTCTCACACGACCTATCAGGTCGACGACCTCCTTGACCTCGCCGTAGCCGAAGCCCATGGGGAAGTCTTCGGGACGCAGTTCGCCTTTCTGTGCGACCTCGAATTCGGCGCGCGTCCGCTCTATCTCGTCCATCACCTTGCTCCACTCGTCGACCCGACGGGTCGCCTCTAAGAGCACCTCGTTGACGCCGAACGGCACCTCCTTGCCGGCGAGTTGGGTGTCCGCGTAGACCGCCTCGGGCGGACCCGGCGTGAACTCGAAACGCGCGTCGTCCCAGAGAAAGACGTTGCAGATCTCCTCTTCCAACTGCGCCCGAACGCAGTCGTCCACCTCCTCGGTGGTCACATAACCGAGCGCGACGAGCGCCTCGCCGAGGAGCGTTTTCCTGTTCTTCTGCTCCTGGAGGCCGTGGGAGAGTTGCTCTGCGGTGATCTTACCGGCGCGGAGGAGCATTTTGCCGATGGCGGTGTGCGAGACGCCGCCGTCGCGCAGGACACGCATCTTGCCTTTGCCGAACCAGATGTGAATTTTACGATTGCCGCTGGCGACCGTGAGCGTTCCTTCTTTTCCCGAGGCCGCCAGCATCTGAAAGACCTCGGCCAGGCCGACGTCGCCCACCTCTCCCTTAAACACCATCGGAGTCTCCGCCAGAAGCGCCGCCACACAACTCGATCGCGCCGGCCCTGTCGGGCGCCAGAATGAACAGGTCGAGAAGCCCGAGCACCTCCATCGAGCGGCGGATGTGCTCGCTCACGCCCGCCAGGACCACAGAGCCGACACCGAAGCGGCCCTGATGGAGGTTCGCGAACGCGACCATCAGGCCGAGGCTGGTGGAAGAGAGAAACTGGGTCGCGCTGAGGTCGAAGATCACGTAGGTCGGCGGATCTTTCTCTATTCCGCGCAACTCCTCCCGCAGTTTACGCACGAGTCGCTCGCCGATCACACCCGAGACGGACACTACCGCCACCGTCTCTCCCACCCTTTCCACGGAGATGCCCATCAGAGGCTCCTCAACGGCGTTCCTCATAATTATATTCTCCCCGCGCGCCGCCCGCAAGTCGAATGTCTGCGCCGGGACGGCCGCGACCGTCCGTGGAGCGCCGCGCAAAGGCGCTCGTGACGGGCTTTCCGACTATTTTTTGACTCCGTCGCGACGCTCAATATAATCTGTGAGGCGGCACGGGAAGGAGGACGCGTATGAAAGTGATCGATTCGGGCGAGGGTCCGATAAAGGTGGACGACCCGGACGAGATGCGGCGATGGATGCGACAGAAGAAGTCGCGCAGGCTCGAAGACAAGGTGATGGACGAAAAAGAAGCGGTGGAGCGATTCGTTCACGACGGAGACTATCTGAGTTACGATCTCAGTTCGATGGTGCGCGGCCCCATGTCGCTCGAGCGCGAGATAGTGCGCCAGAGAAAAAAGAATCTCTGGATCGCCGCCAAGTTCACGTTGCTGGACACCACTCTGCTGGTCGCCGGCGGTTGCGTGAAGCGGATAGACGTGGGCTTCGCGGGTCTCGGCCGGACGCTGTTCGCGGCGGTCGAGAACGGCGAGGTCGAGACGGTGGACTGGTCCAACGGCACACTCGCTCTGCGACACATGGCCGCGGCCATGGGCGTGCCGTTTCTGCCGACGAGGTCGCTGCTCGGCACCGACACTTTCAAGCACTCCGGCGCCAGGGTGGTCGAGGACCCGTTCACGCACAAGAAAGTCTGTCTCGTGCCGGCGGTCTATCCGGACGTCGCGATAATCCACGTCAACCAGTGCGACCGCTACGGCAACGCCCGCGTCTTCGGACCGAGCATCACGCCGGTGGAGACCGCGATGGCGTCGCGAAGGGTGATTCTCTCGACCGAGGAGATAATCGCCACCGAGGAGATAAGGAAATCGCCGGGTAAGACCACGATACCGTATTTTCTGGTGGACGCGGTGGTGGAGGCGCCGTTCGGCGCGCATCCGGGCACGGTGCCGGGACTCTACACTTACGACACCGAGCATCTGGACGAGTTCTTCGCGGCGCGCGACGACGAGGCGATGCGCGGCTATCTGGACAAATACGTCTACGGAGTCTCCTCGCACTCGGAGTATCTGGAGATGATAGGCGAAGAGCGTCTGCGCGCGCTCAAGGACGGAGAGAAGATAAGGGAGGGCTACTACGAATGAGAGCGGAATACACCGACGTGGAGTTCATGATATGCCTGTCGGCGCGTCTGGTGGAGGACGCGACCACGGTTTTCGTCGGCTACGGAATGCCGCAGATAGCGGCGATACTCGCGCAGCGCCTCTACGCGCCGGGCATCTGTCAGGTCTACGAGTACGGCGCGATAGGCCCGGAGGTGGAGGTGCCGTTCCGGCGCAACATGATGGCCGACGCCCGCAACTCGTATCGCTCGTTCTGCTGGACCACGATGAATCCGATGATGGCGTACGCGAGCGCGGGCTTCATAGACTACGGGATGCTGGGCGCCGCGCAGATCGACCCTTACGGCAACATCAACTCCACGATGGTGGGCGGCACTTATCGGCGGCCCGGCAAGCGATTCACCGGCAGCGGCGGCGGAAACGAAGTCGCCTCGCTCTGCTGGCGCACCATCATTCTGATGCAGCACCAGAAGCGGCGTTTCCTGCCGAAGGTCGAATACATCACCTCGCCCGGCTATCTCGACGGAAGTCCGCAGGCGCGCGAGAACGCCGGTCTGCCGGCCGACACCGGTCCGTACATGGTGATAACGTCGAAGGCGCAGTTCGACTTCGAAGGCGGGTCACGTCAGATGCGGCTCACAGGCGTCAGAGAGGGCCTGGACGAGAAAGAGGTTCTCGAAGACATGGGTTTCGAGCCGAAGATCGCCGACGAGATCGGCGTGCTCGAGCCGCCGCGGCGGCAGGAACTCGAACTCCTGCGCGAGGTGATAGACCCGGACAGGGTCATAATCGGCAGACCGTAGGACGCGTTCGACGCGGCCCGGACGGCCGCGGACGAGGTCGGTCGGGGGACACGACATGAGCGAAGCAGGCGGCGGCGGAAAGCCGGGCGAAAAACGTTTTCCGAACATTCTCAAGCCGAGGAGGATCGGCGGGTTCACCGCGCGCAACTCCGTCAAGTACGCCGCGTGCTCGGTCTCCAACTTCAACCACCACGACGGCTCGATAAGCGAGCGCGAGTTCGGCCGCATGAGAACGATAGTCGCCACCGGAGCGGGCGTCATAACCAACCAGGGCGCCTATCCCGACAAAAAAGGCGAAGGCAAAGGCTACTATCGGCAGTTGGCGATAAACGACGATCGTTTCATTGCCGGCTTCAGGCGCGTCGCGGAGATGATCCACGACGCCGGCGCGATAGCCGTGCAGCAGATACTGCACGCCGGCCGCTACGGCGGAATCAATCTGGACTACTGTCTGCAGCCGTCCGACGTTCCGCAGACGCTGCCGCACTTCCGACCGCCGCGCGCCATGACCGTGGAGGAGATCCGCGACTGCGTCCGCGACCACGTCGAGGCCACGCGACGCGCGCTCGAGGCCGGATTCGACGGCGTCGAGATAACCGCCTTCATGGGCTACCTGCTCGCGAACTTCCTCTCGCCGTTCACCAACAAGCGCGACGACGAGTACGGCGGCTCGCTCGAGAACCGCTGCCGCTTCATGGTCGAGTTGATACGCGAGTGCAAGAAACTACTCGGCGACAAACTGTTCATCATCCGCCTGAACGGCGAGGAACTGATGGACGAGTACGGCGGCAACACGCACCGGCAGTGTCTGGAGATAATGAAGATCGCGGAGGACGCCGGCGCCGACTGCATCAGCGTGGTGGTGGGCTGGCACGAGTCCCGCAGAGGCGCGCTCGCGCGCGACGTGCCGGCCGACGGCTGGCTCTACATCGCCGAAGCCGCCAAGAAGGTCCTGAGCGTGCCGGTGGCCTTCGGACCGCGTCTGGCCGACCCGGCCCTCGCCGAGAAGGCCCTGGCGGACGGCAAGTTCGACTTCTGGGAGGTCTGCCGGCCGTTCCTGGCCGATCCGGAACTCCTCAGGAAGATAGAAGAGGACCGCGCGGATGAGATACGGCCGTGCGTCGGCGGTCTGGTCTGTCTGGCGCGGATGTTTCGCAACCTGCCGTACGTCTGCACGGTCAATCCGCGTCTGGGCCACGAAGCGGAGCCGCAGATGGAGGCGCGACCCGCGACCGTCGTGAAGAGCGTGGTGGTGATAGGCGGCGGTCCGGCCGGCATGGAATGCGCCGTAACGGCGGCGCGGCGCGGACACTCCGTCACGCTCTACGAGAGGAGCGGGCGTCTCGGCGGCCAGTTGCACATGGCCGCGAAGGAGCCCGGCGGCGGCAACGGCCTCTTTCCGAAACTGATCGAGAGCATGCGACGCGAACTCGACAGGGTCGGCGTGCGCGTCGAACTGAACGCCGAGTGCGACGCGCGGACGATCTCCGACCTCGAGCCGGACGTCGCCGTGGTCGCCACGGGCGCGCGTCTCGCCGCGCCGCGCATCCACGGCGTCCGCGACGGAAACGTCGTGAGCGCCTTCGACGTCCTCGCAGGCTCGGTCGAGGTCGGAAAGAGAGTCGTGGTCCTGTCCGGCGAGAGAGCGGGACTCGTGGCGGCGGAGTACCTGGCCGGGGAGGGAAGGACGGTGACGGTGGTGGAGCCCGGCAGGCGTCCGGCTTCCGACGTGGCGCCGACATTCAGGTGGCGGCACACCTCATGGCTGTCCGAGTGCGGCGTCACCTCACTGACGGAGGCGCGACCGTTGAGGCTCACCGAGGAAGGGCTGCTGGTGGAGGTCGACGGCGCGGAGAAGTTGATAGAGGCCGACACCGTCGTGACAGGCGGCCCGCGTGAGTCGCAGAACGACCTGTTCGGCCGCCTTCGCTACCGCGTGGACGAACTCTACATCGTCGGCGACGCGGTCTATCCGCGCAGCCTGCACGACGCGATCGCCGACGGCTACAGAATCGGAGTGTCGATATGAGCACAGAAATCCCGGTCGAAAAGAAGTTCAGGGTCCTCTGCGAGATAAACCGCGCGGCGCACTTCCAGTGGCTGCGGACCGTCGTCGGCATGTTCCCGGAGGTCGACAAACTGGAACTGGTGAAGCGCTACTGGCGCGAGGTCGGCGTGGAGACCGGAAAAGCCTATCTCAAGCACATAGACCCGAATCGGCCGCTGCCCGCGCAGTTCGCGCGCAGTTTCGCCTTTTCGAGCCGGTGCATGGGCGAGGACTGCGTGGTCGTGCCCGGAGAGTCGGAGAAGGAGTGCTACGCCCGTCACGACGCGTGTCCGTGGTTCGAGTGGCACCGGAGAGAAGGCGTGGAGGAACTCGACCTGCCGGGATGCGAAGAGTGGCTCGCCGCGGCCGTAGAGGAGGTCAACGACGCCCTCGGCACCCGTCTCCGCGTCGAGACGCTCAAGTCGATACCCGCAGGCGACGGCGTCTGTCTCCGCCGCTTCCGGGTGGATTAGCGGAGCGCGGCCCGCGGACGAATCCGGCCCGGCGGACGCCCGGCGGCTCATCCTCCTCCCATGGGACGTGAGATTATCAGCCGGTCGTTGTGGCGGAGAACCGCGTCGGTGCCGACGACTCTGTCGTTCAGGAGGAACATCACCTCGCGGCCCTCGGTGGACGCGAGCGCGCGCGCGAACGCGCGACCGTGTCTGCGGCCGAGACGGGTCAGCAACTCGCCGAGAGTCTGGCCCGGCCTGGTCCTGAGACGCTCCGAACGTCTGCCGGCGAGCGTGGAGAAGCCCGCCAGGTAACGCACCTGCACCGTCGGCACTATCGTTTCCTCCGCGGCGCGTCTTTCGCGTCGGATCTGGTGGCGGAGCGGAACGGCGCGCCCATGCGTCGTACCTTCTCCTCCGAAACGTTCGCGCAGCGGACGCAGAGCCGCCGCTCCGGCAGATAGTGCGCGCCGCAACATACCGCGCCGCACACGCGACATCTGTAGGCGACAACGCCGGTCCGCGAAACGTCTATCCTTCTCCGACAGATCTTGCAGAACGGCATCTCCGTCTCCCATCGACCGTACCGTGAAGCGGCGGCCCGCGGGCCGCGCCTCACACCACCAGCCGCTCCTTCTCCAGAACGGCCAGTACGTCCTCCATCCGCAACTCTTTCAGCGTCTTGCGCTTGATGAGTCCTCTCTTCCTGTCCCAGCCGCGGATGTCGTAGTACTCGTTCAGCATCTCCGTGAACCGCTTCCTGTCGAACACCTCGCCGGCGGCCGGACCCGAAGGCACCTTCTCCTTGTGGAAGCGCTCCGGCAGTCTGTCGTCTCTTCTGCGGACGCCGAGCCGCAGGTTTATCGCCCGCTCCAGCGTGACTATGCGTCTTCCGATCTCGAGCATGCTTTCGTAGTCCATCGTGATGCCTGTGGCGGCGGTTATCCACTGATGGTACTTTATCGAGTGCGGCTCGCGTCTTTTGCGGCCGTACTTGTGGAGCAACTCCGGTATCGGATACTGAGCGTAGTAGGAGGCGTGCATGAACCGGCAGGTGCCCACAGAGTCGGTGACCGCGGCCAACTCCTCGTGCCAGACCACCATCCGCACCTTTCCGCCGTAGGCGCGCAACTGCGACGCCTCCTCGTCTCCGAACATCTCCCTGGAGACCTCCGGCGGCATGTTGAGCATCTCGTAGACCGGATGCGTACGAAGATGATCGGAGCCTCTGCTGGCGATGGCGTAGGTGAAGCCGAAG
Source organism: uncultured Planctomycetota bacterium (assembly GCA_964412125.1). GTDB lineage: Bacteria > Planctomycetota > SKW154 > SKW154 > SKW154 > CAYPNR01. Next base: position 10,669 of record CAYPNR010000051.1, read on the forward strand.
CCCTTGGCGACGCGCGGGTCGCAGGCTATGGTGTCGAGTTTTTTGACGCAGGAGGTGAAGTAGGAGGCTTTTCCGCCGATGCGCCGCGTCGCTTCGTAAGCGCCGAGCGCGCCCAACTCGCCGAGTTTGCCGTCCCTGTTGGCGATTCTGTGAACCGCCTCGACCATCGAGTCGGCGTCGCCGAAACGGAGATCGAGTTCCTTCTTGAGCGCGGCCGGCAGCAGCCCCTCCTCGTTGAGTTCCATGAACGTCGCTATCATGTTGCCCGCGGAGACGCAGTCCATACCGTAGTCGTTGGCGAGCATGAAAGCGTGGAAGACGGCGTCGAGTTCGCCGACGCCGCACTTGGAGCCGAAGGCGGCTATGCCCTCGAACTCGATATTGCCGCGGGTGCCGGCGTACTTTCCGGAGTCTATTCTGCCGAAGCGCTTGCAGCGGTTGGGGCAACTCATGCAGGCGCGACCTCCGGGCAGCGGAGAGCGCCGCGTCGAGAAGGCGTCGCGGAACTCCTCTCCGCTTATGGCGTGCGCGCTCTCGAAATGGCTCTCCCTGAAGTTGCGCGTCGGCAGCCAGCCCTGCGCGTTGCCCCAGTTGACGCATATGGCGGTCCCGAGCGCCGGATGCTCCTGCGCGAGGAAGCCCGGCTCTTCGAGTATGCCGCGCCACGCTTCCCGCACGACGTCGAGATAGGCGGCGCCGTCGGCGACCTCCAGAGCGCCGGTGCCGCGGACCGCGATCGCCTTGACGTTCTTGGAGGCCATCACCGTGCCGAGTCCGCCGCGTCCGGAAGCGTCCCAGTAGTCGAACACCACGCTTCCGAAAAGTACGCCGCGCTCGGCCGCGGGTCCCACGGCCGCGATGTTGAAGTCGTCGCCGTGCCGCTCCTTCAAGGCGAGCGTCGTGTCGAAGACGCCTTTGCCCTTCAGGAAGTCCGCGTCGCGTATCTCCACGCGGTCGTCGTCGATCAGGATGTAACAGAGGCTCGCGGCGCGGCCGCAGAGCACGACGCCGTCGTAGCCGGCGTACTTGAGTTGCGGGCCCCAGTTGGTGCCGGCGTTGGAGTTGGCGTAGATGCCGGTGAGCGGCGAAATCGAAGCGATGTTCACCCTGCCGGCGGTCGGCCCCAGAAGTCCCGTGCAGCAGCCCGTGGAGACGCAGAACACGTTGGAGGGGGACGACGGATTCTGACCTTTCTTCATGCGGTCGAAAATCGTCTTCGCGTCCGTCCCCCTGCCGCCGAGATACGACTCCAGCACGCTCCGCTCGAGCGGCACCACATCCACACGACCCGCGGAGAGGTCTATCTCCAGTCTCTTTCCGGCGTATCCGCAGAACTTCTCCATCGCTCGACGTCCCAAGCAGGTCACGGTTTCATAGAGAGTTTACGCGTATCTTCGAGTGAAGCGGCGACGCGCTCGGCGCCGCGCCTGCGTTTCGCCGCCGCCACGTCGTCGGCTCCCTCGACGTATCTGATGGCGCCCGTGAAGCACCACTTCACGCATTCGGGGTCCCCGGCGCACAGGTCGCATTTGTAGACGACGCCGGTCTCTTCGTTGTAGCCGATCGCGCCGAACGGACAGACGCCGATGCAAAGGCGACAGCCGACGCAGACGTCGTGGTCGATGAGCACCGCGCCGGTGTCGGCGTCTGTGGAGATCGCGCCGACCGGACAGGCGGAGGCGCAGGGCGCGCGCTCGCAATGCAGACAGCCGAGCGGGACGTCCATGCCGCGCTCGTCGAACTTGACCACTCTCACACGCGAGCGCGAAGGCGCGAAAACTCCTTCGCTCACGAACGAGCAGGCCAGTTCGCAGGCCCGGCAACCCGTGCACAGCGAAGCGTCGAAAACGAGTTTGCCCACCGTCATCTCCTTCGCTCGTTTCGGTTGCGCGACGCGCGTTCGGCCGCCGCGTCGTAACCCGCGGCCAGCGCCGCGAGGTTGCCCTCGAGAAAACGCGGACGACTCAACTCGCGCAGCAACTCCTCCATTCGCCGGCGCTCGAACGGCAGCAGCCCGAGTCCGCATGCGAAAGCGACGAGCGCCACGTTCGCGGCGCGGACGTTTCCGCAGGCGGCCGCGGCGGCGTCGGCGTCCATCTCGAAAAGTCGGACGCCGTCCATCGTCGCAAGACACTCCCGTTGCCCGGGGCGCAGTTCCGCGCAGTTCACCACGATCGCTCCGTCGCGCGCGACGAACGGCAGCCAGCGAAACGCTTCCTCGCGCTGGAGCGCGAGTATCAGGTCCGCGCGGCCGCCTCTGACCAGCGGCGAAAGATACTCCCCTATCTTCAGATGCGACACGACCGCGCCGCCCCTCTGCGCCATGCCGTGCGTCTCCGAGCCGATGACGCCGAACCCTTCCGCCGCCGCCGCACGCGATATCATCTCCGTGGCGAACAGCACGCCCTGGCCGCCGAGACCGCAGACGAGTATCTGCATCCTCATCGTCCTCATCCGTTTCGATCCTCGACGATCGCGCCTCTCGGACACACCTGCAGGCAGACTCCGCAGTGCGCGCAGAGGTTCTCGTTCACACGCGCCCTGCCCGCCTCGTCGTCGAACTCCAGGGCGGGACACTCGAACCGCTCGATACAGTGACGACAGCCGTTGCAGTCGTCGGTGACGACGACGCGGGTGGTGTTGAGGCGTCGCGCCTCCGGAAAGGCGACGATGCACGGATGCCGCGCTATTATCACCGCCACCGAACCCTCCGGAGACCTGACGTATTCGTGAAACTCCTTCACCAGCGCGACCATCTCGTCCACGTTATACGGATCGCAGACCGCTGTTTTTTTCACGCCGCAGCCGCGCACGAGGTCCTCGATCGGGACGGCGTTGCCGGCCGAGCCGTCGGCGCGGAGGCCCGAGCCGGGCGTCGGCTGCATGCCGGTCATCGCGGTGGTGGAGTTGTCGAGCACCACAAGTACGAAACGAGCGTCGTTGTAGACGGCGTTCAGCAGGCCGGCCGGGCCGGAATGATAGAAAGTGGAGTCGCCGATGGTGGCGACGATCGGCTGCTCGACCGCGTCCCGCGCGAAACTGTGATAGAAGCCGGAGGCCAGCGTAACGGCGGCGCCCATGTCCAGACAGGTGTCCACCGCGCCGAGATTTATGCCGAGCGTGTAACAGCCGATGTCGCTCGTGAAGATCGCCTTCGGCAGAGCCTTGCGGATGGCGTAGAAGGCCGCCCTGTGCGGACATCCCGGACAGAGCGACGGTCGCCTGAGCGGAACTCCCAGTCTCCCGGCCGCCTCCGCCGACAGCGTCTCGTCGACCGGTTCGAGGGAGTGCGGCACGCCGGCCTCGTCGAGAGCGCGTCTGAGAATCTCGTGGACCACGCCGGCGGTCATCTCGCCCTCCAGCGGAACGCGGCCGTTGTGGCGGCCGAGAAGCCGGCTCTTGTCGACTATCTGCAACTCCATGACGCCCATCGTCTCTTCGAGAAGCAGCACCCTGCGGCAGCCGCTCATGAAGCGCTCGACCAGGCCGGTCGGCAGCGGATACGGCGTCGCCACTCTCAAGACGGGCACCTCTTCGCTCAGGTCGAACTCGTCGAGGAGGTCTTTCACGCAGGCGTAAGGCACGCCTGATGCGATCACGCCGAGCCGGGAGTCACGCGGCTGGAAGGAGGCGGAATTGGCGGCGAAGGTTTCGAACTCCCCGCGCATCGCCGCGAGTTTGGCGTTGAGTTTTTTATGTAGGGCGAATCTGTAACGCGGCGTCGCGGCCCAGCGACCGGGGTCCTTCTCGAAAACCGCCTTTCGCGCGGCGACACGGGGACGCTCGACGAGCAGGTTCTGTTTTGCGTGACAGACGCGAAGCGCGGGCCGAAAGACGACGGGAATCTGGTGCCGATGCGAGACCTCGAAGGCGGCCGGCAGGAGACTCACGGCGTCGGACGGCGAGCACGGATCGAAAGCCGGGACTTTCGCGAACATCGCGAAGAAGCGCGAGTCCTGTTCGGTCTGTGAGGAGTGCGGTCCCGGATCGTCGCAACTCACGACCACCAGCGCTCCGGTCAGGCCGGTGTAGGCGGACGACATGAGGCTGTCGGCCGCGACGTTCAGGCCGACCTGTTTCATCACGACGGCGGCGTATCTGCCGGTATAGGCCGCGGCCAGCGCGTTGTCGTAGGCCACTTTTTCGTTGACGGACCACTCGGTATAGACGCGGTAATCGAACTCTTTTGCGAATTTGACGACCGACGGCAGGATTTCCGAACTCGGCGTACCGGGATAGGAGGTCACGAAATCCGCGCCGCCTTTGAGCAGGCCGAGGCCGATGGCGGCGTTGCCGAGGAGGATTCTGCGCTCAGCGCTCATTCGATCGACGTCCTACCGCGTTCGACGTGTTGGGACTATATCTTTCCGCGGGTGTTCTGTCAAGTTTCCCCGCGGATGCGGCGCGGAAGGCGAGCCTTACAATATACACCGTCACCAACCCGCCTTCGCAGACGCGGCCGGCGGAAACAAACACCAAACATAGCACACGCACATGTCGAAAACGCATCATCTTGTATGATTTCCCCGAAAAACGTTTGCATTTGTTCCGACCGATGAATATAATTGCATTCAAGGAATTGTGGTCGAGGAGGAACGCATGAAAACGCAAGAGAAAGAAGCGCCGGACAGCAAGCCTTTCTCCATGAGGCTGTTCGAGGAATACCTGAAATCGAAAGGACTCGACTTCAAGTCACTGGACGAGGAGGAGGTCAAAGGAAAGCATGCGGATTACATGGTACACACGGAAAGTGGAGACATAGTGTGCGAGGTCAAAGAGATAAGCAACAGCAAAGAAGACAAAAAGAGAAACAACATCGACGCTGATTTCAGAAAGAGAATCGAAAAATTGCAAAAATGGCTGAAGGAGAAAGGTTTCCCACACCCAAGATTCATCCCGGTCCGCAACCCATCTCCCCTCCCTACCCAGGGAGACCTGAGTTGCTTGCTAGCAGAAAGGAAAGGAATGGTATATAAAGTAATAGAAAAGTATTTCGTAACAGAAAGCCATTTACCCCAGCCCCGAGTCGAATTCTTCCTTCCCGTCAATTGCTCCCCCTCCCCCAAGCCGGAGGATGTGGTTGAAATACAAATATACTCGAACCCGCCTCCTCTCACCGATGTTTATCCATCATCACCGGAACGCATAAAGGAGTTGATCGGCGGCGGGAAGCGCGTCCGCACGATCTTCGCGGTTCCAGATAAGAACGGCAGGCTGCCGAAATGTCGGCATCACAATCGAGAGTGTTTTTTCCCATGCAGGATCGTGCGCAACGGGCGGGACGAGTATTCTTATGTCCACCTGGAATTGACCGCGGAAGACCTGATAGGCGTCACATTGTACCTTGACTCTCCCATGTCCAAGTACAGCCCGGCTACACCGGCCACCACTTTCGAACTGGATCCCGTGCGCGAAATCCGCAAAAAAATCGGGACTCGCACACGCGAGCAAATAAGGGGTTATCCTTGCCCTCGGGTAATAGTAATCGGCCTTTCGGAGGAGAGATGGTATTTGTCCGTCTGCGAACCCCGTCGCCTCCTGAATTCGGCGGTTCGCGGCCTCGACATGGGCAAGTCTATAAGTGCAATCGCCCTTCTCCGGGAAGGGGACGGGGGGCCGCAATTGTATCTTGCCGCAAACCAGGGCGCGGAGTACAAGTATCCCGAAGGCGCGTTGTGTGAGGAGTGAAGGCCATAGCGCCTTCCCGAACGCCTGTCTGAAAGCGCGCGGGGCGGAGATAAATAACTCACTCCCCGGAGCCGCGGGTGCGAAGGCGCGCCG
>CAYPNR010000052.1:0-1772 GCA_964412125.1 uncultured Planctomycetota bacterium
GCCGCCTGCTCCAGTAGATACGCCCACTTGCGGTCCACGAACTCCTGTATCTCCTGGACGAATCCGGCGTTCTCCGGCTTCTTGAGATGAGCGAAACGGCCCTGCGCGAAGAGCCACTCGCTGACGGGCCTCTTCTCCTTCGGCTTCTGTGTGACGCGATAGACGCCGTCTTCGACCTCATAAAGCGGCCAGTAGCAGGTCTCCACGGCCAGACGCGCTATCTCGATGGACTTGGAGGTGTCGTGACGCCAGCCGCGCGGACACGGCGCGAGAACGTTCAGGAACGCCGGACCGTCCACGGCGAGCGCCTTCTCCATTTTCTTGACGAGGTCGCGCCAGTGACCGGGCGAGGCCTGAGCCGCGTAGGGGATCCCGTGCGCCACCATGATTTCGGTCATGTCCTTGCGCTGTTGGCTCTTGCCGGGGATGACCTTTCCGGCGGGCGCGGTCGACGTGTGCGCGCAGAACGGCGTCGCGCCGGAGCGCTGTATGCCGGTGTTCATGTACGCTTCGTTGTTGTAGCAGACGTAGACGAAGTTGTGTCCGCGTTCGACGGCGCCGGAAAGCGCCTGCAGACCGATGTCGTATGTGCCGCCGTCTCCGCCGATCGCGATGAACTTGATGTCGCGGTCGAGTCGGCCGCGTTTCTTGTGCGCGCGATAAGCCGTCTCGATGCCGCTGATGGTGGCCGCCGAGTTCTCGAACGCCGAGTGTATGAACGGACACCGCCACGCCGTGTACGGGTATATCGTCGTCACCACTTCCATGCAGCCGGTCGCGGAGGTGACCACCACCGGCGTCTCGGTCGCCTTGAGAATCAGTCTCAGTACGGTCGGCGCCGCACAGCCCGCGCACGCCCTGTGGCCCGGCGCGAGCAATTCCTTCCTTTTCACCAGTTCCTTCACCGTCGCCATCTCGCACGCCTCCAGACGCTGTCTTCGGCATGGTAAGCCCGCGGGCGGCGCGATACCAGAAAAATCCCCGGTTGCCGGGACGCGTCTCACGCGAAGGCGTGTCGCAGCAGAAACTCGACCACGGCCGTCGTCATGCTCTCGAAGAGACGCTCGTCTTCGAAACGGTGGTCTCCTCCTTCCACGGCGACGAACGTGCCGTCGCGCAGGTGGGACATCAGTCTTCTGCCGTGGTCCGCCGGCACCACTTCGTCGTCGGTGCCGTGCACCACCAGAACCGGAATCGTGATCTTCTCCGCTTCCGCGTGGGGGTCGTAGCGTGCGGCGTCCTCGTAGAACCGCTGCGGCAGTCCCTCCGCCGCGAGACTCTCCGGAGCCTTTCCGGAGCAGAGGTTGAGCGCCGGCGAGACCAGCGCCAGCGCGCCGACCTCCGCGCCGGCGGCGACAACCAGAAGCGACGCCAGCCCGCCGAACGACGAGCCCACCAGCAGAATCCGCTCCGAGTCGATCTCCTCCAGCGTCCCCGCGAATCGGACCGCGCTCGCGACGCCGTCGATCCGCCTGCTCAACGTGAAGTCCCGAAAGTCGCCCGCGCTCCTTCCGCGACCGTGCGAGTCGAACGTGAGCAGCGCCACTCCCTCCGCGGGCAGTCGTTCCGCCAGGGCGTGAAACTTCCGGCCGGTTCCGGTGCTCAGGAGCCCGTGCGCGTATATCGCCACGGGCGGCTTCTCCGCGACGGTTTTTTCAGGAAGGCACAGCCAGCCGGAGAGAAGGACGCCCGCCCCGTTCCTGAAGGCGATCTCCCGCATCGCGTGTCCCCTCAAAGAGAGCGCGTGGACGCTATTTCGGCCGCTGTTGCGG
>CAYPNR010000052.1:1872-16356 GCA_964412125.1 uncultured Planctomycetota bacterium
GTGACCGGCGTCCGGTAGAGAGACAGGCGACGCGGATTCGCGACTATGACCGCGTAGACGTAATACCTGCCCGGCTTCTCGGGCGCCTTCACGGTGGTGTTCACCTTGAGGCCGTTGTCGGTTATGGAGACCTTCTCCACGTTCCGGTATTCCGGAGGCGACTTCTCGCTGACGATGACGACGCGGATTCGAGGGCCGCCGGGCTTCTTCAGCGCCGCCAGGTCCTCCGCTTTCGAGAACGTCGCTTCGAGATGGATCGCCGCTTCGCCGCCGGCCTCCACGGACTCGTCGGCGGAGAACTGAAGAGCGCCGCCGGTGGGCGGTCGACCGAAGTGCGGCGGCAGCGGCGTCACTTCTATCCTTTTTCTGCCGCAGTCCACCGAAGGCGGCTGGAGAGCGCCTTTGGATGTCTGCCAGCCGGAATACATACCGACGGTGATGTAGACCTTCGCTCCCGGCTGCGCCGCAGAGGCCCAGGCGGGACCGCTGTTCGACGCGAGTCGTAACGTGAGCGTTCCGCCGGGAGCCAGGTGGCGGTACGGAAAGACGGTGTTGCGGGTGCTCCAACTCGGAAGGGCGAAATCCTTTCCGATGACGATGCACGAGCCGCTGCTGCTGCTCGAAGAGTTGCCGGTTTTCACCATGACGCCGAGGTTCCACGAAAGGGGAATCCACGCGTCGGACTTGGATGGGTTCTTCACGGTCAGCACCGCCTCGTAACTGCAGCCGTCACGGAGGAACGGACTGTGCGCCTTCAGTTCGAACTCGAGGTCGGGCGCTTTTTCGCCGAAGAAGCCGCGTGCGTAGCGTCGGACGAAGTCCGCTGTCTCGCCGCCGCTCCTGGAGAGTCTCGTTATCTGCGCCGCCGCGTCCTGAACGTCCTGGAAGTCGTCTCCGCGCAGCCGGGCGAAAAGCGGTTCGAGTCGCCTGCGCAGTTCGGAGGGCACGAAAACGATCTTCTCCAGCACCTTCTTCAGACGATCGCGGATCTCCTGGTCCTTGGTCTTCTTGAAGTGCTTCCAGATGAACTCGCCCGCCCGTCCGCCGAGGCCGGCCAACTCCTTCTGCGCGGACTCGCGTGTCTTCCATTCCTCCGCGCCCAAACGCTCCATCAACTCCTCCACCTTCCGCTTCAGCGTCGCTTCGTCTGCCTGTCCTTCCTTTCCGGGCTTCGTCGGCGACTCCTGCGCGAGCAGCAGCGCGCACAACAGACTCGCTCCGGCCAGAACACACGGTCTCATCGAGTCGTCTCCCCTCATCTTCACGGCGTCCGTCAGAATAAACCGCCTCCGTCTTTCGCGCAAGAGTTTTACCGCCGTCGCCGGCCGGCGGACGGTTGAAAACCCTCACGGACGGGGGTATATTGATACGCGACCGCGCCGGTCGGTGTTGGTCCGACAAGGAGAGGTGCCGGAGTGGTCGAACGGGGCAGGTTGCTAACCTGTTGTCCTCCTCTGGGGGACCGGGGGTTCGAATCCCCCCCTCTCCGTGTCTTTTCGTCGCGTCCGCCTACGCGGGACGCAGGTATGACAGCAGACGTCGCCCCGCGGCGTCGGCCTCCTCGAGAGCGCGGCGGTTCCTCAGAAGCATTCGTTCCACGGCCGCTTCGTCGGTGGGCAGACCGACGGCCGCGGCCAGTCGTCTCAGGCGTCGCGCGTCCCACCTGACCTGGCCCGGCATCGCCAGTCCGGCGCCGACCACCGTCGCCACCACGCGGCCGTGGTAGAACTCCTCGACGAAACGCGTGAGCGTCCGCGCCGCGTCGAGCCAGTGCGGCGACTGCGGCTCGCCTTGCGAGAAGACGAGAACCGCCGTTCTGGACGCCGTCGAGACTCGTGGGACGCAAACGATCCTGTCGGGCTTCATCGTCACGTGCAGAGCCGCGCGGTGGCGGTCGATCACCGCTTTCATCTGGGCGCTTATGTTCATGAAGTAGACGGGACCGGCCAGCACCAGCGCGGCCGCGGAGGTCATCTCCGGCAGCAGTTCGCGACCGGCGAAGTCGTCCTGGACGCAGCGGCCGCTCTCGTTGCAACGGAGACAGCCGCGGCACGGCGCGACGGGCGTCTCGGACAGATCGAAGGTCCGGCAGTCCACGCCGGCGTCCAGGAGAGGCTGAAGCACGGCGGCGGTCAGAGCGGCGCTGTTTGAGTTGCGTCGCGGACTCGCGACGACGGCGACGACCTCCGACACGGCGCTACGGCAGCCAGGTGGTGGCGCGGTCGCCGTTCTGAATCGCGGCGTCGGACGCCATGAACTGGACGCGACCGCCGCAGTAGTTGGGCCAGACGCGCTCGACCAGCACACGGGCGATGAAGCGGTTGCCGCGATAGACGATGAAGCCGTCGCCGACGGCGACCTTGTCTTCGGAGCCGGCGCCGAGGACCACCAGTTGCGTCTCCGGGTCGTACGCCTTCACGGTGGTGTCGACCTTCGCCGGCGGCGTCATCGAAACGAGTCTCTCGACCGGAATGCCCATGATGACCAGGCGCTCGATTATGAGGCACTTGGTGTCGAGTTCCCTGCGCACTCGGGCCAGTTCCTGACGCAGGTCGGCGAGAGCCTTCTCGTAGTAGAGACGGATCCGCGAAAGCCGCACCACCTGCTTCTCGGCGGTGTCCTTCTTGCGGATCATCTCGTTCACTTTCTCGGTCAGCAGTTTGTTCTCGGAACGAAGTCCCTCGATCGTTCTGTCCTTCGTCGCGAGAATGGCGACGATGCGGGCGTGCTCGCGCAGCAGAAGCGCCATCTCCTGACTCTCGATGGCCAGTTGCGTCCTGGCGTCGCGGACTTTGTGCTTCAGTTCCGCGTTGAACTGCAGCAGACGTTCCTGCTGGCGAACCTCCCGGTTGATCTGGTCCTGCTGCGACTTGATCACGTTCTTGTAGTAGTCGAACTGCATCCTGTCCACGTCGCGGAGGTTCGTGTACTGGCTCTGGAGTTTCTCGAACTGCTCCCGCCAACTGACGCGATGGTGGTACAGAGCCGCCGTGACGCTCAGGAAGACGAAAGCGAGCACGAGGTTTATGATGACGAAGATCTTGGCGAGAATGCTCATCATCAGCCCCCTTCAACCCAAATTTGACGGCGGATTGTATCCACGCGGCGGGGGGCGTGTCAAGAGAAAAGTGCTCAAATTTATGCCTCCTCCGCGTTCCTTTTCAGACGCTTCCGGAGACCGGGTGCGAGCAGCAGCAGCGCGACGACGACGGCGGCGACCGGCGCCCACGAGCCCGCCAGCAGGTGAAGCGTCCGACGTTCCGGTCGCGCGGGACGCACCTCGGCGCGCAGCGTCCCGGCCACCTGTTTCCTGCGGCCGCGCCGCTCCAGATAGGTGATGCGGCCGCCCGCGTCCACCACACACGTTATGCCGGCGTTCACCACGCGTACCACCGGCGTGCGGGTCTCCACCGCGCGGAAGACCGCCTGCGCCACCGCCAGGTCCAGTTCCGCGGAGTCCTTGAACCACGCGTCGTTGGAGATGTTGACGATCACCTGCGCGCCCGCGCGCGCCGCTTCGCGTACCTGGTCGTCGAACGACAACTCGAAGCAGATGGGCGCGTAAAATCGGAAGCCGGAGACCTCGAAGATGGTCATTCGACTTCCCGGAGAGAGGTCCAGCGTCTCGTACGGCATCAACTTCGACGTTATGAGAGCGAGAAGCGCGAGGACGCGCTGGGCGGGTATGTACTCGCCGACCGGCACCAGCGTCATCTTGTCGTAAGTTTCGAGGACGCGGCCGTCGGCGCCGATGAGATAGGCGCTGTTGTAGAAACGCCCGTCGCAGTGGCGTTCCGAGCCGAGCAGCACGGGCGTGCGCCGGCGCTCGACGAACTCCACCATGCGGCGGAAGCGCTCCGGCTGCTGCATCATCGAGCCGGGCACCATCGTCTCAGGCCATATCAGCAGGTCCACGGGCCCCCCGGCGAGCAGGCGTTCCGAGAGCGCGAGATGCTCGTCCATGACGCGTTCGACTTTGGAGCGGCCGTGCGTCGTGTAGGAGCGCGCTTCCGCTATCGCTTCCTCTTTGGCCTCCTGCGGAACGTTTCCCTGGACCAGGCCGAGCGTGACGGTCGGCCCGGCGTCGCCGACGTCCGTCGCGAGCGCTCCGAATACGAGGACGAAAGCGACCGCCGCGATCGGAGCCGCCGGGGCGAGCGCGGCGCGGAGCCGGCGACGCAGGCGGAGATGAAGCGCGGCGTCGACGAGCGCGAAAGGCACGGCGGACAGCAGCCATGAATATCCCCAGACGCCCCACAGGGACGCGGCCTGCACCAGCGCGGGCCGCTCGTACAACGCGTGCGGCAGCAGCGCCCACGGGAAGGCGAGCCAGCCGAGTCGCGAGCGGAGATACTCGGTGAGGCACCACAGCGAAGCGGCGCCGAGCCACGCGGGTCCGCGCGCCCATCTGAGAAGCGACACCGTCGCCGCGCCCCACGCGGCGTAGTAGAGACCGCCTATGAAGGCCGCCATCAGCAGTCCCGCCACGGAAACCATGCCCAGCCAGTAGCAGGAGAGAGCGAGGGTGAGGAATCCGCCGAGATATGAGACGAGGGCGCCGCCGAGCACGGCCGCTCCGGCGCCGCGGCGGAGCGCCACGCGCCTCAGCGCGAGATACCACGGCGCCAGCGCAAGCGGCGCGAGCCACCAGAGTCCCGCCGGCGGCAGCGAAAGGAATATCAGCACCGCCGAAGCCGCCGCCATCGCCGACGGTCTCGCCCACTCTTTCATCTCGACCTCCGTCGATGGGTCCGCGGCCGACAATTTTGCGGCTCCGGCGGTCCTTTTGCAACAACTCTTGCGGGGCGTCGCCCGCGCCGCGTACGCCTGCGCGCGCGACGCCGCGCCGCGTGGTTTTTGTTGGCGCCGGAGGCGCGCGACACGTATAATCTGCCGGAAAGTTCTTCGTGGAGAGGATCTGATGGCGGATGCCCTGAAAGCCGAGGAACGCGACGCCATCGCGAAACTGCGCGACACTTACGTGCAGATGCGTGAGGAGTTGAGCAAGTGCATAGTCGGCCAGGACGCGGTGCTCGACCAGTTGATAACGTGTCTCTTCGCGGGCGGGCACTGCCTGCTTCTGGGCGTGCCGGGACTCGCCAAGACGCTGATGGTGCGCTCGATAGCGGAGATAATGAACCTGTCTTTCAACCGCGTCCAGTTCACGCCGGACCTGATGCCGTCGGACATAACCGGAACGGAGGTTCTGACGCAGGAGGCCGGCAGGCGAAAGCGGTTTTTCAAGTTTCTGCCGGGTCCGATATTCGCCAACATAGTGCTGGCGGACGAGATCAACCGCACGCCGCCGAAGACGCAGGCCGCCTTGATGGAGGCGATGGAGGAGTTGCAGGTGACCATCGGCGGCAAAGAGTATCCCCTCGAGCGACCGTTCTACGTGCTGGCGACGCAGAACCCTATAGAACAGGAGGGCACCTATCCCCTGCCGGCGGCGCAACTCGACCGTTTCATGTTGATGGTGTACGTGGACTACCCGGAGATGGGCGAGGAGTACGAGATTCTCCGACTGACCACGACGCGATACGAAGCGCATCTCGATCCGCTTCTGACGCGGGAGAAGATAGTGGAGTTGATGGACCTGGTGTTGAGGGTGGAGGTGCCGGAGGAGGTGGCGCGCTACGCGGTGGAGTTGGGCCGACTGACGCGACCGAGGGAGGTGGGCGCGCCGGAGTTCGCGAAGGAGTATCTCGCCTGGGGCGCGGGTCCGCGGGCGCCGCAGGCGTTGATACTGGCGGGCAAGGCACGCGCCATGCTGCACGGACGCGTCAGAGTGGAGGCGGAGGACATACGGGCGCTGGCGCATCCGGTCATGCGGCATCGCCTCATCACCAACTTCCACGCCGACGCCGAAAACATCTCCTCGGACCACATTATCGCCCACATCCTCGACTTCGTGCCCGCTCCGGACAGACCCGCGTCCGTCGCCGGCGGGCGGGGATAGTCGTTTTTCGGCGGCTCCGCCGCGCCGGATGAGGAGGACGAGAAGTGTTCGACGCCGTCTCCGGCCGTCTCGCCAGACGCGAGCCGACCCGCGTGGTGGTGGAGACGGGAGGCCTGTTCTACGAGATTCTGGTGCCCACCACCACCTCCGAGTCGCTCGAGGTCGACAAGAGCGTTTTTCTTCTCCTGCACGACGTGATACAGAACGACAGGATCACTCTTTACGGTTTCGCGACCGAGCGCGAGCGGGTGCTTTTCCGGATGCTTCTGGCGGTCGGGGGCGTGGGTCCGGCGACCGCGCTGCTTGTGCTTTCGCGCTGCGGCTGCGACAGGCTGGTGGAGGCGGTGCGCAACGAAGAGCCGCGGATGCTGGTGGCGGTGCGCGGCATAGGCAGGAAGACCGCCGAGCGCATCGTGCTGGAGTTGAAGGAGCGCGTTGAGAAGGTGGGCGTCGGAGCGGAGGTCGCGATGGCGGAGGACGCGGTGGTGGCGCTGGTGAGTCTCGGCTACGGACGCCGCGAAGCCGAGGCGGCGGTCGCGCGCGCCGTGAAGAAGGTGGGCGGCGACGCACCGCTGGAGGAGGTGGTCAGGGAGGCCCTGCACGCCAGATGAGTCGACTGCCGCGATGGCTGAAGGTGCCGATCCCGCGCGGATCGCGGGTGAGGAAGGTACGAGACGTACTTTCGGAGTTGCGGCTCTGCACCGTCTGCGACGAGGCCCGCTGTCCGAACCGCGGCGAGTGTTACGGCTCCGGAACGGCGACCTTCATGATTCTCGGTGACGTCTGCACGCGCGCATGTCGCTTCTGCGCGGTCGCGCGCGGCACGCCTGAAGCGCCGGATGCGACCGAGCCGGGGCGCGTGGCGGAGGCGGTACGCCGGCTCGGCCTGCGACACGTGGTGGTGACGTCTGTGACGCGCGACGATCTGCCCGACGGAGGCGCGTCGCTGTTCGCCGCGGTCGTCCGCGCCGTCCGCGCCGCCGCTCCCGGCTGCACGATCGAGATTCTCGTGCCGGACTTCGCCGGCTCGTCGAGCGCGCTGGAGACCGTACTCGAGGCGCGTCCCGACGTGCTCAACCACAACGTGGAGACGGTGCCGCGGCTGTACGGGCGGGTGCGGCCGCAGGCTGACTACGCCCGCTCGCTGGACCTGCTGGCGGCGGCGAAGCGCCTCGCGCCGGAGACGTTCACCAAGAGCGGCTTCATGGTCGGACTCGGCGAGACGTGGGCCGAGGTCTTCGCGCTTCTTCGGGACCTGCGGGAGGCGGGCGTGGACGCGGTGACCGCCGGCCAGTACTTGAGACCGGCGCCGGGGCGACTCGACGTGGTGCGGTTCCGGCATCCGGAGGAGTTTGAACACCTGCGCCGCGCGGCGGAGAGTCTGGGACTGACGGCGGCGTGCGGACCGCTGGTGCGCTCCTCGCACGGCGCCGGCGCGATGCTCGAGCGTCTGCGGTCGCGTCGCCGATAGAGCCGCCCGGCCGCCTACACCGGGGCGGGCTCGGCCACGCGTTCGAGCAGCATGTCTATTATCTTGTTGGAGTCGACGCCTTCGGCGTCGGCGTTGAAGTTGGTCAGCACTCTGTGTCGCAGGACCGGATGAGCGACGGCGCGGATGTCGTCGCAGGAGACGTTGAAGCGGCCGTCGAGGACGGCGCGCGCCTTCGCGCCGAGCGTCAGGTACTGCGCCGCGCGGGGGCCGGCGCCCCAGTCCACCCAGTTCTTGATGAAGTCCGGCGCGTCCGGAAGCGGCGGACGGGTCGCGCGCGCGAGGTCCGTCGCGTACGCCACCACGTGCTCGGAGACCGGCACTTTGCGTACTATCTTCTGCAGCGCCACTATCTCTTCGGCGCTCAACACCGGCTCCAGCACCATCTCCCATTCGCCGGTCGTCTCTCTGACGATCCGGATCTCCTCCTCCCGCGAGGGGTAGCCGACGTTGATCATGAACATGAAGCGGTCCAGTTGCGCCTCCGGCAACGGATATGTGCCCTCCTGCTCTATCGGGTTCTGCGTCGCCAGCACGAAGAACGGCTGCGGAAGGTTGTGCGTGTAGCCGGCGGCGGTGACGCGGTACTCCTGCATCGCTTCCAGCAGCGCGGCCTGCGTCTTCGGCGGCGTGCGGTTGATCTCGTCCGCCAGCAGCGTGTTGGTGAAGATCGGACCCTTGATGAACCGGAACGAGCGCTCCCGCGTCGCCTGGTCCTCCTGCAGGACGTCGGTGCCGGTTATGTCCGACGGCATCAGGTCCGGCGTGAACTGGATCCGCTTGAAATCGAGATCGAGCACGGCGGCTATCGTGCGCACCATCAACGTCTTGGCGAGTCCCGGCACGCCGACCAGCAGAGCGTGGCCGCGCGCGAACAGGGCGGTGACTATCTGTTCGACCACCTCTTCCTGTCCGATTATGATGCGACGCACCTCCGACAGGAGCGCCTGTTTCGCCGAGCGCATCCTGCGCAGCAGTTCCTCTTCGTCCCCGGAAGGCTCGCGTTCGCCGGCCGCTTCCGCCCCGACCGACGCCACGGTGGAGGCGCCCGCGCGTTCCGGCGGCACCTCGGCGGGCTCCTTCTCCGGCAGCGACAGGGCCGAGGCGGCTATCTGGAACTGCAGCACCGTGCGTCCTATTCGTATCCGCTCTCCTCCGGAGAGGAGTCGTCCTTCTTCGCCTTCGATTTTTTCGCCGTTGACGAGCGTGCCGTTACGACTGCCGAGGTCGCGCACCACATAGGCGCCGTCTTCGCGTTTCACTATTTCGGCGTGCTGTCTGCTGGCCTCGGTGTCGTCTATGCGCACCTGCGCCGCGACCGAGCGCCCCACCACGGTCCTGTCCGACATCAGGCGGAAAACCGTTCCTCTGTCGTCGCCTTCGACTATCACCAGTTTCGCCATATTTCACCTCCCATCTCTCTTCCGTCGCGGGTCCGTCGCGCGTCCGACGGGGACGAGATTGTAACCCGCGGAGCGGCGCGGAGAAAATATTTTCCTCCGAGCCTCTTTCGAGAGCCCCCGGCGGCCGCGCCGCCGGGGGCGATCTTCAACTCCATCCTGTTACGTCGTCCTCAGTGGGTCAGGCAGTATGTGATGATGTTCACGCCGAGTTTGAGCGCGTCCTCGGACTCGATGCCGACCGTGAACGGATGGCTTTCCTTCTCCCAGCCGTTGCCCAGCGCGTAAGGGCAGAATATGACCCGCGTCGAGCCGTTTACGTCGACGCCCCACAGCGGCAGCGGCGGCAGGTCCTTTTCGACCTTGCGCGACTCCTCGGTGTAGGCGACGCCGGCCAGTTTGAACTTGGCGCTGTAGATCGGATGGTCCGCGGGCAGTCGTTTCAGTTCCGAATCCGGGAAGATCTTCTTCAGCGTCTTCAGGAACGAACGCGTGAACTCCGCTCTGTGGCAGCAGGCGTCCACCAGAAGGAAGCCGCCGGAGGCGATGTGGTTGCGGAGCCGCTCCAGCGCTTTGTCGCTGAAGTTGAGCGTGTCGTGGCCGGTCAGGAACAGGAACGGATAGCGGGTCAGGTCGTCTTTTTCGGGGTCCACGGCCACGCGTTTGACCTTGGCGAGGGCGGGCGAGCAGCGCGCCAGTTCGGCCAGCAGGTTGAGCGCGGCGGTCGGATTGGGGTCCCAGTTGCCGGCGTAGACCAGTTGCGCGAACACGAACGCGCCTTCTTCCGGCTTGTCCTGTTCGTAGTAGACGCGCGACTGCGAGAGGAAGCGTCCCAGTTTCAGATACGACAGGCAATAGACGATCAGGTTCACGCCGAGCCGCTCGGCGTCCTCGAACTCGAAGTCGTCCGCGCCCGGGTCGTGGAACCGGTCCCAGCCGTTGGAGATGCCGTGCGGAAAGACGAAGACGGCCGTTCGGCAGCCTATGTCGAGCCCGAAGACCTCCGGGGCCTCGTTCACCGTGCGTTTCTTTCCCGCGACGTTGTAGGTGGTCTTGTCGATGACGTAACGGCAGCGGAAGAGCGGATGGTCCGGCGCGAGTCGCACCAGCGGCCTGCCGGGGAACATGGCGCGGACCGTTTTCACGGACGAGTCGAAGAACTTCCTGGCGCCGCAGCAGGCCTCGAAGATGACGTATCCGCCGGCCTCCACGTATTCTTTGAGGGTTTTCCTCTGGGCGTCGCTGAAATCCAGCGGCATATGTCCTGTGATGAACAGTATGGGATACTGTTCGGGTTTGGGTTCGAGTCGCGCGAAGGATATCTGCTGCTGCGTGTACTGCCAGCCGAGTTGCGAGTGAACGATCTTGAGCAGCCGTTTCACGGCGCCGGGATTGGTGTTCCAGTCCCAGAACTTGTACTCTTTGCCCTCGTGCGTGATGCTCCGGAGGCCGCCGTGCATGAGACGGACGATGAGAGCCGGCGGCGCGGGCGGACGTTTCTTTTCGGTGCGCCGCAGCGGAGTGGCCGGCAGCGGCAGCGGCGGAAACGACTCGCCGCCTTTACGTCTGTGCGGCTTGCGTCGCGGCGGCAGCCAGTCGGCCGCCAGCAGTCCGCAGAACAGAACCAGCACGGTCGCCAGCAACGACTTGCGCATGACACGATCTCCCAGTACGCACTCCCACCCAATATTCAACGCCCGGCCTCTGGAAGTGTTGCGCCCGCGGGGTATAATATTAGTTTTCGACTTGGTGGTTTGAGGCGGGCGTCATGGATGTGCTTGCGGAGAGATACGCACCCGCGTCGCTGGCGGCCGTTTTCGCGCCGCAGAAGCGCTACGCCGTCTGGCGTCGACTCTGGCTGTCGCTGGCGCGCAACCAGCGGCGACTCGGTCTCGACGTCGTGAGCGAGGAAGCGCTGGAGCAGATGGAGGCCGCGCTCGACCGTGTGGACTTCACCGCCGTCGAGTCGTACGAGCGTCGTCTGCGTCACGATGTGATGGCGCACGTGCACGCCTTCGCCGACGTCGCTCCCGCCGCGCGCGCCGTGATCCATCTCGGCGCCACCAGTTATTTCGTCGTCGACAACACCGATCTCGTACTGCTTCGCGAGGCGCTTTCCATCCTCGTGCGCCACATCGCTCATCTCGTCGCCACGCTCGCCGCTTTCGCCGGGCGCGAGGCCGAGACCGTGGTCCTCGGATACACGCATCTGCAGCCCGCCCAGCCCACGACCGCCGGCAAACGCGCCTGTCTCTGGCTCTGGGACTTCTGTCGCGGCCTCGAGACGATGGATGAATTGCGGAAGGGGATGCCGTTTCGCTCCATAAAAGGCGCCGTCGGCACGCAGGCCTCGTTTCTGGTGCTCTTCGGCGGCGATCGCAGGAAGGTGGAGCGTCTCGAGAAAGCGGTGGCCGCCGACTTCGGCTTCGACGAGGTCTTTCCGGTCACGGGCCAGGTGTATCCGCGCGGGTTCGACGCGGAGTTGGCCGACGCGGTCGGCCGCCTGGCGGCGGCGGCGCACAGGTTCTGCCAGGACGTACGTCTCCTCTGCGGACTCGGCGACTACTCCCTCGCGAAGACGCCGGAGGCGGTCGGCTCCAGTGCGATGCCGCACAAGATAAATCCGGTCGTTCCCGAACGCGTCTGCGGCCTCGCGCGTTACGTCATGAGTCTGGCGGAGACGGCGCGGCAGACGGCGGCGCACAACTGGCTCGAGCGCTCGCTGGACGACAGCGCCGCGCGCAGGATCTACCTCGAAAGACTGATGCTGGGCGCGGGCGCGCTCGTCCGTTTCTGCTGCGACGTGGCGTCGCGCCTGCGCGTGGGCGCGCGCGCGCGTGCGCGCCTCCGCGAGCGCCTGCCGGAGTTGGCCGCCGAAGGCGTCCTGATGGAGGCGGTTCTGCGCGGGGCCGATCGACAGGAGGCGCACGAGGCGCTGCGCGAAGCGGCCGCGCTGCTCCGCGAGCACGGTGATCTGGAGGAGTACGCCGGCAGAATCGAGGCCGACGAACGCCTGAAGGGGGTCCGTCTGATCGACTGGCTGGACGAGCGGCGGCTGGTCGGTCTTGCGGCGCATCAGACGAAGAGTTTCATCAAGAACCGTGTCGGACCGCTTCTTGCGCGTTTCGAGCCGCTCGCGCCGGAAGCGGCGGAGGTCTGACGTCGTGAACCCGCGCGATGAACTGATTCGGATACAGAAACGTCTCCTTCGCCGCCTGCGGAAGGAGATCCGGCACATAGTCCGCGAAAACACGCCTCTTCTGGTGAAGTATCGCGAGGAGTACGAACGCGAGGTGGCCCACTACGCCAGAGTCGCCACGCAACGCGAACTGGTCGAGCGGGTCGCCGACTCCGATATAGTCTACTGCGGAGACTATCACACGCTCGCCCAGGCGCAGCGCACGCCCGTCAAGATCCTCCAGCAGGTTCTCGCCAGGTCGCAGAGAAAGGTCGTGTTGTGCATCGAGGCGGTGCTCGCGAGGTGTCAGGCGTATCTGGACGACTACATGGCCGGCCGCCTGAGCGAGAAGGAGTTTCTGAAGAAGATAGACTACGAGCACACCTGGAGTTTCGTGTGGGAGCACTACGGTGTGCTGCTGGACTTCGCGCGCGAGCACGGTCTGCGTGTGGTGGGGATAAACTCCGAGCCGGAGGGCATCCGCGGCAGGCTGGAGGCGCGGGACAGGGTCGCCGCGGAGATCATCGTCGCCGAAACCGAACGCGACCCGTCCGCTCTGCTGTTCGTGCTCGACGGCGACTGGCACGTCTCCAGTACGCATCTTCCGGCGCAGGTGGAGAAGATTCTGCGGGAGAAGGGGCTCACGCGACGGAGACTGATCATCTTTCAGAACTCGGAGAAGATCTACTGGCGTCTCGCGGCCAGGCGCATGGAGCACAAGGTGGACGTCGTACAGATAGCGAAGGACAAGTACTGCGTTCTGAACACCACGCCGGTGGTGAAGTTGCGCACGTATCTGAACTGGGTGGAGGAAGTGGAGGAGTTGGGATACGCGGCGCTCTGGCGCAACGAAGCCCCGCACGCGGTGATGGAGGACGAACTGCTGCAGATAATGAACACCGTGGCCGACTTCATCGGCCTGCCGAGAGAGGGCCTGGACGAGTTCTCGGTCTATTCGGTGGCGGACCTCGACTTTCTGGAGGCGCTGGTCAGACGCAGACATTTCACGGAGCCGGAGGTGCGCGAGATAAAACGGCAGATAGAGCGCGACGAAAGTTACTATCTACCGCGCGGCCACATAATCTATCTTTCCAACCTCTCGCTGAACCACGCCGCGGAGGAGGCGACGCACTTCATCAACCACCTCTGCGCCGGCGAGTTCGCCGGGCCGGAGACTCCGCGGGACGCTTTCTACCAGAAGGTGGTCGCCGAGGCGCTCGGCTTTCTCGGCTCGAAGATAGTCAATCAGAAGCGCACCTGCTACCGGGAGCGCGACTTCCGCGAGTTCCTCCGCGAGAAGCGGGGACGTTTCGAGGGAGGGCGGGGCGGCGAACTGTCGGTTCTGAGGAAGGTGGCCCGTTTCGTTCTTTCGCATCGCGGCTACGAGCGTCGCGTCTTCCGCACCGGCAGACGCACCTCTCCGCCGCGCGCGGTGTTCCGTCAGGAGCCGGACGTTCTCTACGCGGTGGTCCACTCTCTCGGCTATCTGCTGGGCAATTCGCTCTACTACGGATTGATATGGAACCGCGTGGACAAGAGTTTCGTCCGCAGTCTGTTCTTCGAGAACTTCAAGGAACGGCGTCCGTTCGACGTCTACATGGACGTCTCGCTTCTTCTGCAGGGCGTGAGGATCTTCAACATAATCAAAGGCGAGGCGTGCGACGATCTCGGCGAGGAGGTGGACCTGGACGCCTGAGACGCTTGTCGGGGATTGGCTCTTGGAGTTCGATCTGAGCGGGTTTCTCGCCGGACGCAAGGCCGCGATCGAGGCGCTGCTCGACGCTCATCTGCCGCCTGAGAGTCGGCCGCCCGCGCTGCTCCACAAAGCGATGCGCTACTCCGTCTTCGCCGGCGGCAAGCGGCTCCGTCCCATTCTCGTCATGGAGTGCTGTCGGCTCTGCGGCGGCGACGAGACGCGCGCCGGGCCGGCCGCCGTCGCCGTGGAACTGCTTCACACCTATTCGCTCATCCACGACGATCTTCCGTGCATGGACGACGACGACTTCCGTCGCGGGAGACCCACTTCGCACAAGGTGTTCGGCGAGGCCGCGGCCGTTCTCGCGGGCGACGCGCTTCTGACCGCCGCGTTCGGCGTGCTGGCCGAGCGCGTGGAAGACGCGCGTCTTTCACGGAAACTGTCCGCCGCGCTGGCGACGGCCGCCGGGGCCTCCGGCATGGTGGCGGGCCAGATACTCGACATGACGCCGCCGCGGCGGGAGCCTCGCGAGGAGTACGTCTATTTCATTCACTCCAAGAAGACGGCCGCGCTTATGGAGGCGTGCTGTCGTATGGGCGCGCTCTGCGCCGGCGCCGGAAAACCGCAACTCGCCGCGCTCGGCGCGTTCGGCCGCGATTTCGGTCTCGCGTTTCAGATAACCGACGACATCCTCGACGAGATCGGCGACGAGGAAAAGGTCGGAAAGAGACTCCGCAAGGATCGCGACAGCGGCAAGATCAC
>CAYPNR010000053.1:0-16352 GCA_964412125.1 uncultured Planctomycetota bacterium
CACTTTTCGGGATGCTTGGCGACATTTCGCCCGCAAGCGTGACCTCTTGTTATGTGGATGTGGAGGCAATGTTCGTCAGTGGAACCGGGGGCGGCGACGACTTCGGCTTTGTGCGGCCCCACAACGCGCCATCCGCGCAGGCCCCTTTCGAAATCTCCGTTTACGATGGCCGCCACCGCGATTCTCACAGTGTCTGAATCGGACACGGTTCTTTTATGAATGTTTTGCTTGGGCGGGGGATTCTGGGAGCGGTGCTGTTTGGTGGTGCTTTTTGACGCATATGGAGGTGAGGCTTTCGGCGTGGTCGTTTGTTCCTTAACCGCCGCACACCCAAGACAGAGAAACGCGGTACAGAAACAGAAAGCGACCATCTTCATCTTGCGTTCTCCTCTTTTTTGATGTTTGACCAGAGCGCTTGAGCGCGGGGCCCTGCGGCGTTGTAGGCCCAGCCGAAGACATCGGAGCCGCCCCCGCCCAGTGTCATCACAAGGTCGGTTTCAGGAAGATAGCCCCAGTGCACCGCGGCGCTCAAGGGTGTCGGGTCTTTGCCGGCAGAACTCGGGTCGACGGGCACCCAGCCGTAGGGGGGGATGTAGACCTCGCACCAGCGGTGGAATTCGCGGTCGTAGGATGGGTCTTTCCTGCGCCATCGGGTGCCCGCCATGAACCTTGCGGGGACCTTAAGTGCTCTGCAGACGGCGACGAACGCAAAAGAGATGGGAGAGCAAGTTCCAAAACCGCGTTTCAATATGGTGGGGGCGTCCACCCAGCCGGGGACGCGCTTGTAGTGGATTTTGCGGACGAGCCATTCGTATGCCGCGCGGGCGAGCCAGTAAGGCGTCTTCTTCACACCGGCGCCTTTTGTGGCTCTCCAGCGTTCAAGAAGCGCCCGCACCTCTTTCGCCGCCTCCTGCACTTCTTGCGACTCCATCTTCAGCATCTTGCCGTCCTTTGTGTAGGCGCGGTGGAGTTTCCGCGGAATCGCGTCGAAACCCCGACAACGCCCCGGGACGATGTTGTAGGTCATGCGGTAAATTTTTGCGCGCACTTCAACCCAGCCGCCACCGCCGAACCGCGCATACCGCTGTCCCCAGTTGTCCTTCTTCATCGGCGCTTTTGGCGAAAGTTTTATCCTGCCGCCCTCCAGAATCTTCTGGTGCGGCAGTTGCCAGGGAAGAGCGACGCAGCCCGGCGCACCACCAACCTCGAAACGCACCGTCGCCTCAAGTGAAGCCTCCAACTCGTAGGCGACTTCTTCTCTGTAACGGTAGTTGTGCAGTTTCTTGCCGGTTGCGTCAACGACCCAGATAGAACCACCGCTTGAGGCTATTCCCACCGGTTCGTACTTCAGACGCTTGACCACCACAACCACACCGTTTCCGTCAAAGGCGCAGAGGATCTTTCGCTTTGGAACAACGGCCCAGAACCAGCCGCGTGGTTCATCATAGGTGATGTCGGCGACTTCAGGAGATGGAGCGGGAATGCCGGAAACTTTTTCCGCCCGAGCCGTCAGGGGGATAAGTTTTACGCCTTTTGCGTCAAGGACATATAGGGTGCCTTCCGCGTGAGCAACCGCTTTCGGCTCCTCACCGGGCAGGTCAATCCCGCCCGCCGGTTTCTTCAGAACCTCAAGCGCGGCGACCCGTGCTCCTCCTTGGCTCTTTTTGTCCGCTTCCACTTCCATTCTGCAAAGAGGAACAAGTTGCTTGCTTGTTCCTTCCCTGGATGCGGCGGAAACCCAGACGTGCTTACCGTCAACATAAACAATGTCGCCCTGCGGAGGAGTAAGGCTATACTTTGAGACCACCACCGCCTTGAGTTTCCCCGTTTTTGTAACGACAGGTGTGATATGGTGGAGGACACTCTTTTCAACAAGGAAGATGGAGTCTGCGTAGGCGGCGACTTTGCCCGCCGCTTCAATATCCACAGCGCCTTGCTCAACCAGAAAGACGGGGCTTTTTTCATAGGTGTAATTCGGCGCCTTGACCGCACTCAATTTCTCTTCCGCGATATTCTCTTGTGCGATAAGGGGCAAAGGCAACAAAACGCTCAAAAGAAGTGCTGCTCGCATCACTTATCTCCTGTTGGCTGTTTTTCTTGCGGCTCTTCACCCTACTTCAGGTCGGCGATCTTCTTGAAGGAGAAGACCAACTTCACCTTGTCGCCCTTGTTGAACTCCTTCCCGGACAGGTCAAAAAGGACGAAGTTGTCGGCGATGACGGCTTTGCCTTTGTCCGTTTTCTCAACCTTCCAGTCGGATATGAAGAAGGGTAGAAGGAAAACAGGCGTGTTTCTGCCGCCTATTTTGCATTTGTAGTTGAACTTCAGCGTGAGGGTTGCTTTTTTACGGCCTCCCTCTGCGCCCTTGACATTGAATTTGAACTCGTATAGAGGCTTTCTCACGCGTTTCATGCGCGCCTCCCATGCGGGGTCGCCGTAAAGCACCGTTATATGCAGGCATCTGTCCCAGAAGCGTTTCTCGTTCCCCTGCTTGGAATTGTCGGTCAGATACCTTGACGCGACGCGGTTCGCATAGACCGCCTCGGCGAAGGTGTATGTGTCCTGCAGGGCAAAGAACTGGTGCCCCACCCCCCAGGCGGTGCACCATCTTGTCTGAGGAAGTATGTGTCCGAAAAACTGATAAACGCCGTTGTGCATCCAGGAAAGAACCATGCAATCGCGCATGAAGCGGCGCTCGCAAGGAACATGGGCAATCAGGCAGTTACCGGGTGAGTAGTAAATCTTGGGGTTGTCCGTCTTGATGTCGTGGCGTTTCCCGCGCCCGAGGTTCTCGAACGCCGCCAACTTCCCGCCACCCGCAGGCTTCACTTTCCCGCCCCAACGCGGATAGCCCATCTGCCAGTCACGCTCTGTTGCGTGACCACTCGTTGAGAGAATGTCCACATCGTCTCCATTCAACACTTTCACCCACTGCTCCGCCGTATCGTTGGGGCCTTCCGCCTTTTCGGGCTCCTTGCCGGGCTTCTTTATCCATTTTTCCCCTTTATTGCATTCGTTAAAGGAGACGCCGCTTTCAAACCACTTGAGCCAGCCGCCTCCTACATGTGACAGATGCCTGCGCACAAGCAGGGGTTCTGCCTCAACCATCTTCAGCGCGTCCTTGTCGTTATAGGCTGTGAATATCGCCCAGACGGCGTCGGCGTAGGGGTCGTCATCCAAACCGCGCATCAGTTTGACGACCGATACGCAGAATTTGCCGGAGCAGCGTTTCGGCCGCCGCAGGAAGCAGACATAAACAGGTCTGTAGGCAGCCAGTGCTTTTTTCAAAGCGGCGTCGTCGTTTGGCATCCCTTTGTAACGAAAAACCTTGCAGCCGGTCTTCTGATACTTCTCTTGAAGAAGTTTCAGGACTTGAGGCCACCTGGACAGGGCGCCGTTTGTATCCTGCTCCTCGAAATCCTCCGCGACGACAATGGCGTAGCGGCCCCGCGCTCCGGCTGTCAGCGTCGGCTGCTTCTCCTCGTTGTCGGAGCCTTTGAGTGTCGCCTTCCTTACAGCGGCAAGGAGAGCATCTGTAACGGCCAGCGCGCCGTAGTCGCCGTCTGTAAGTGAATAATCCGCCTTGCCGCGCCAGCCGCCCTTCTTAAGGAAGAAGATGTACTTTTGGCCCTCCTTCAGATGGTTTATTTTAAGTTTCGGATGATAACCGACATAGGATAAGGAGATTTCCGCCGGTGCCTTTCCTTTAAGAGACTTCTCGACGGTTACGGTGTTCTTGAGAATCAGCCCCGGTGCGTTTCCAGCGTCGATCGTCTCATTCTTGCCCGCCTTCCCGACGACAACAAGGTCGGATTTTTGGAGAAGTTGCTCGATCGGAGGTTCGTCATCAGCGAGAAGGAAGACGAACAGAAACAGAAGAATCAACAGGCCGCAGGCGATTCTCATAACGGCATTCCCCCAAAGGCCATAATCTCTTCTTCACCAGTGTCCGGCGGATTGCATCTTGCTCCTTACATTCCGTTCTCCAAACCGCGGCTCTTCTTTCCCCGGTACTCTACTTTATACTTTACCAGGTCGCGGACTGTTGGGGCCAACGTCGGTCGTTTTTGTGCGGAATTCGTGTGGAATACGGAGCGGGGAACAGGACGATACGGGTACGGTAACACGAAGCAGAACCGCAAGTGCGTTGCCGCGCCGCCGCCGCGCGATTTTACGGTCGCCGCCGCGCATAAATGCGTTGTTCGTTGAATGCGGAGGAGCGCTTCGTCAAAATCGGAGGGGGGCTACAACAGTGCTGGAGGACGAGTGGTGCTGAAAGTGGAAAACGCTATCATCAGCGTCTACGACAAGTCGGGCGTGGTGGATTTCGCGCGCGCGCTGGCCGACCGCTTCGGCGTGCGGATATTCTCCTCCGGCGGCACCGCACGCGTTCTGCGTGAGGCCGGTGTCGAGGTGACCGGGATTTCCGACTACACCGGCGCGCCGGAGATGCTCGACGGTCGTGTCAAGACACTGCATCCCCGCGTTCACGCCGGACTCCTGGCGCGTCGCGACGAGCCGGAACACATGAGGGCGCTCGAGGAGGCGGGCGTGACGCGTTTCGACATGGTCGTGGTCAATCTGTATCCCTTCGAGAAGGTGATCGCGTCTCCGGAGGTCGACCTGCTGGAGGCGCTGGAGAACATCGATATAGGCGGACCGAGTATGCTTCGCTCCGCCGCCAAGAACCACACCCACGTCGCGGTCCTCGTCTCCCCGGACCAGTACGGCGCGGTGCTGGAGGAGATGGCCGCCGCCGACGGTCGTCTGGGAGAGGCGACGTTGCGGCGTCTGGCCGTCGAGGCGTTCCGGCGCACGGCTTCCTACGACGCGACCATCGCGCGCTGGCTCGAAGAGCGTCTGGAGCGCCGCGAAACCTTTCCGCAAAGGCTCCTTCTCGCCGCGGAACTCTCCCGCACGCTGCGCTACGGTGAGAATCCGCATCAGAAGGCCGCCTTTTACAGGTTCGCCGCGGCCGCGCCGGGCGCGCTCGCGCGCGCCCGCGAGGTGCCCGGCGGCAAGGAACTCTCCTTCAACAACCTCATGGACGCCGACGGCGCGCTTTCCGCGGTGCGCCTTTTCGAAGAGCCGGCCTGCGCGGTCGTAAAGCATACCGTTCCGTGCGGTCTCGCCACGGCGGCGACGCCCGCGGAAGCGTTTCGCAAGGCTCACGAATGCGATCCCGTCAGCGCCTTCGGCGGCATCGTCGCGCTCAACCGGCCGCTGCGGGTCGAGACGGCGCGGCTCATCGCCACAGCCGACAATTTCTTCGAAGTGGTGGTCGCCCCGGACGCGGACGAGGAGGCGGTCGCGGCGCTGCGCGAGGGCGCGCGCTGGGGCAAAAACCTGCGTATCCTGTTGGTGGACCCGCTTCGTCATCCCGACGAGCCGGACATGCGTTACGTCACCGGCGGTCTGCTCGTGCAGGAGGCGGACGCGGCGCCGCCGGACTTCGATTCCTGGCGCGTCGTCTCCAGGCGACAACCGACCGACGAGGAGATGAAGCAGTTGCGTTTCGGATGGCTCTGCGTCCGCTATCTCAAGTCGAACGCGATCGCCGTCGTACGCGACTCGGCGCTTGTCGGAAGCGGCTGCGGTCAGACCTCGCGTGTGGACGCCGCGCGGGTGGCGGTGATGCGGGCGGGCGAGCGCTCTTCGGGCGCGGTCGCCGCCTCCGACGCTTTCTTCCCGTTTCCGGACGCGCTGGAAGTGCTGGCGGACGCCGGCGTTACCGCGGTGGTGGAGACCGGCGGCTCCAGGGGCGACGAAGAAGTGAAGCGCGCCGCCGACGAACGCGGTCTCGCTCTCGTTTTCAGCGGCGCCAGGCACTTCCGACACTGACGGAGCGGCGCTTGCCGCGAGGCGCTCTTTGGCGTAACATACCGCTGTCCGCGTGATGCGCGGGCGGCGTTCCCGGGGAGAACGAAATGGGCGACGAGACGACCGGCGGCTCCGCAGCGACTCTTTTCGACGTGGTGGTGGTGGGAACCGGGCCTGCGGGGATTGCCGCCGCGTCGGCGCTTTTGAGCCTCGACTTCCGCGTCGCCACGGTCGAGCGCGGAGACGCCGGCGGTATGCTCGCGGACCTCTTTCGTCAGTTTCCGGACGACGCGTGCGGCTTCTGCCGGCTCGCGCCCGACGTCGTCGAAGGCTGCCTCCGCGCCGCGCCGGCGCTTCGAGAAGCGGTCGCCTTCCGGGGCGAGCCGCTCGCGCTGGAGGGCGACGCTCCCGACCTGAAACTCCTTCTTTCCGGCGGCCGTGTGCTTCGGACGCGCGCGGTGCTTCTCGCCACCGGCGGCGCGGAGTATCGTCCGCCTCCCGGCAATCCGTTCCTCTACGGCGCCTGCGATCGTGTGCTCACCACGCTGGAGTTCGAGAAGCGGCTGTACTCCGGACTTCCGATTCCCGGGCGACTGGCGTTCGTTCTCTGTGTCGGCAGTCGCGACTCGGAATGGCCGCTCTGCTCGGCCGCCTGCTGCGGGTACGCGTTCAAGGCGGCGCGTCTCGCGCTCGCGCGGCGGCCGGACGCCCGCGTGAGCCTTTTCGCCATGGACCTGCGCGCCTGGCGGCCGCAGTGGTGGCGCTACTTCGACGAGGCGAAAAGCCGCGGCCTGGAGGTCGTACGCTGTCGCGTCGGTCGGGTCGAGTCGGACGCGCAGGCTCTCGCTCTCGCATGGGAGAGCGACGCGGGCGAGGTCGTCCGGCGGGAGTTCGACATGGTGGTTCTGGCCGTCGGCCAGCGTCCGGAGACGTCCGCGGCGGCCGCCGTCGGAGCGGAGACGGACGAGTTCGGATTCGTCCGCGCCGACGAACGCGGCAGGACCGGCCGGTCCGGCGTCTGGGCGGCGGGTTATGCCGTGACGCCCACCGACGTGGCCGGCGCCGTCTCCTCCGGTCTGGCCGCGGCGTGCGACGTCGCGCGCACCCTCGGTCCGCGGTCCGCCGCGGAGGGCGGAGTGGCGTTTGTGGGAGCCGCGTCCGCCGCGGAAGTCCTGCGCCGCGAACTGCGCGGACTCTCCACCACGCTCTCGGTCGTTCGTCCCACGGAACTCCGCGGCGCGGCGAGACGCTCCGGCGGATGGCGGCTGGAGACCGACCGGGGCGAGGTGCGCGCGCGTTGCGTCGTCCTGCACGAGCGTCGCAGACGCCTCCGCCGTCGCGGGACTCCGGCGCCGCTGCCGCTCGAAAGTCTCGATCCGGACGCGACCGACGCGGAGTCGGTGGTCTTTCTGCTGTGCAGGACCGCCTTCACGAAGAAGAGGCCGTATTGTATGCGCACCTGCTGCCGTGAGGCGCTCGACGCCGCGGCGCGCCTGATGGAGAACTCGCCGGGCCGCAGAGTGTATCTGCTCACCAGGGAGGTGATGACGCCGGGCCATGAAGAACTGCTGCATCGACGCGCGCGCGCCGCGGGCGTGCTCGTCCTGCGCTACCCTCACGACTCGACGCCGACGCTGGAGTCCGTCGGGGACCGCGTGAGGGTGCGCTACTTCGACTCGACGCTGGGCTGCGAACGCGCGATAGAGGCGGACTTGGTCGTGGAGGCGGCAGGGCGGGTCGTCGCTTCGGGTGCGGCGGCTCCGGCGGAGGCGTTCGGACTCGAGACGGACTTCCGCGGCGCCGTCGCGCGCGCGAATCCCAAGTACGGCGCGTACGAGACGACGCGACCGACCGTTCTGGTCATGGGCGACGGCGACGCGCCGCAGGTCGCGATTCTGGCGGCGGGACGCGTCCGCCGCCGCGCGCGCCGGTCGCCGGAGGTGGTTACGCGACGCTGCAACGCCTGCGGCGCCTGCGTCGAGGTCTGTCCCGCGGACTGTCGCCGGCTGGAGAACGGACGACTGATGATAGACCCGGTGGACTGCACCGGCTGCGGCATGTGCGCGGCGGTCTGTCCGAGCGGCGCGGCGGTCGTCGTGGAGGCGCACGAGGAGGTGACGGTTTGAGCGCAGAAGACTTACGGGTGGCCGCCTGGTTCTGTCGCTGGTGCGCGGCCACGGCCGCGGACGCCGCGGGCACCAGCCGTATGAAACAGGATCCGCGTGTCGTTCCGCAGCGGATACCGTGCACCGGCGCACTCGACCCGCTGGTGGTCCTGCGCGCGCTCGTCGACGGCGCGGACGGCGTCCTCGTCGTCGGTTGTCATCCCGGCGATTGTCACTATCTGCACGGCAACTATCGCGCGCGACGACGCCTGACCGTGCTGCGAACGGTGCTGGAGACGTTCGATCTCCAGCCGGAGCGGCTCCGCCTCCGGTGGGCGGGCGCCAGTGAGCCGGCGCGACTGGTCGACGTGGTCAATCGCGCGGCCGCGGACGCGGAGGCGCTCGGGCCGAGCGCCGCGCGTGGACTTTCGCCTGCGGCGCCGCCGCGGTCGAACGGTGGGAAAAAGAGACGTGCGACGAAAAAAGACTGAAAAGGATCGGCGTCGGACTCTCGCGGAGGTGCTCTCCGGACTCGCGCGCGGGCGACCGGTCGCCTGTCGCGATCGCGCGGACAGACCGGCGCTTTTCGCGCCGGAGCGGCTGGCGGAGGCCCGGATCCTGCCGGAGCGCTTCCGCGCCGGCGGCGCGGCCTGGTACGCGCGCTGGAGCCTCGGCGGACCGCTGATGATCGTCTGCACGCCGTGCGAGGCGCGGGCGCTGGTGGAGTTGGCGCGGACCAATCAGGCGGACATTTCGGCGGCGCTCCTGGTGAGCGTGGACTGCGCGGGATTCCGCGACGCGACCGGCGAGACGCGTCGGGCGTGCGCCGCGTGCGAGCATCCGGTCGCGCCTCACGCGGACGTTCACGCGGCGGTCGGCGAGTGGGGAGTACGGTTGCGCGCGGGCACGCCGCGCGGCGCGCGGGAGATCGAGACGCTTGCGGAGTCGGGCGGCGGCGCGACGCGGGAGTTCGACCTCGAAGCGCATATCGCGCGACTGAAAGAGGGACGCGCCGAGGAGCGCAGGAGATGGCTGCAGGCGACGCGCGAGCGGACCGGCGGCTGGGAGAAACTGGCCGCCTACTTCGACGAGTGCATTCTCTGCCTGGCGTGTATGCGGGCGTGTCCGGTCTGCGCGTGTCGCCAGTGTTATTTCGAGACGGAGGGCGCCCGCGGCGCTCCGGTCACCTGGCACGAACGCGCCGCGACCGGCGCGGAGGGCCTCGTGCGCGAGCAGTTGTTCTTCCATCTCGGCAGAATGACGCACGTGGCGGCGGTCTGCGTGGGCTGCGGCGCCTGTTCGGAGGCGTGTCCGGTCGGCATAGACGTCGCGGGTCCGTTCCGCGCGGCGGCCGAGAACGTCCAGCGGAAACTCGGCGTGACGGCCGGAGCGGAGCCGCAAAGAGAGCCGGTGGAGGCCCTGTGGCGGGAAAGTGAGTTTGAGGAGACGATGGGTTGACGGACGACGACATGCGGGCGCGGATAGAAAGATTCGGCCGCATACGACCGGGTCGCTGGGCGCGCCACCTGAACGTGCTCTTCCTGGTGCTGGTCGTGACGGCGTTCGCGGTGCCGGTTATCTGGCGGGAGCCACGGGTGCGTTTGATCGCGATAGAGTTCGGCGTGCTTCTTTTGTCGTTCAAATTCGCTTATTTTTTGCGGAACGAGGCGCGAATGATACACTTTGAGTTTTGGACGCTCAGTTCGATCGAGTTGCGGCTGACGGAGATGCTCAAGGAGATGCGGCGCGAGAACGGGCGCATCCGGGAGAAACTGGGGCTGCTGCTCGATCGCCTGGGAGTGGAGCATTCGGGAGGTGGACGGAATGGAACGGGAGACGGTGACGATTCACATAATGGGCAAGACGCATGAGGTGCCCGCCGGTCTGACGGTGATGCGCGCGATGGAGCACGCAGGTTATCGTCTTGTGCGCGGGGCGGGCTGCCGCGGCGGCTTCTGCGGAGCGTGCGCCACTGTGTATCGAACCGCCGACAACTACAAACTTCAGGTGGCGCTGGCCTGTCAGAAAACCGTCGAGGACGGTATGTATGTGATGCAGATTCCTTATTATCCGACGCTCAAGGCGCGTTACGACCTGACGCAACTGGCGCCGGAGGCCTCCAGCGTCCTCGCGATATATCCGCAGGTCTACCGCTGCGTCGCTTGCAATACCTGTACCAAGTCCTGTCCGCAGGACATAGAGGTGATGGAGTACGTTCAGGCCGTCCTGAGAGGCGACATCGCGGAGGCCGCCGGCCTGTCGTTCGACTGTGTGATGTGCGGCCTCTGCGCGACGCGTTGTCCGGCCGAGATTCCGCAGTTTCTGGTCGGCGTGCTCGCGCGCAGGCTGAACGGACGCTATCTGCAGCCGCGCGCGGAACACGTCCGCAGACGCCTGGAGGAAATCGAGCAGGGCGAGTTCGACGCGGGCATAGAAGAGTTGATGCGGGCCGACGCGGACACGCTCAAGAAGAGATACGCTTCCCGCGAGGTGGAGAAGTAGCGGATCGACTCGCGCCGGCGCGACGAGATGGGAGGAGAACAGATGTATCCGCAGAAGATGCAGGAGTTGATAAGGGTCGTGGAGCGGACGCGAGAGGCGCGGATGACTCGGGAGATGATGCCGCCGTTCTCGCAGGACGAGAAAACCGACCTTTTGCGCAAGTTTCATCCCGACTACAAGGAGGGAAGTCAACGCGAACTGGCCGTCGGCCCGAGCAGAGGCGACAAAACGCCGCACGAACTCGCCGACGTCTTCGAGTCGTATCCGGTGGTGAACCCGGACAAGTACAAAGCCGACTCGGTCGACCGCGACGTGGACGTGCTGGTGATAGGCGGCGGCGGCGGCGGCGTGGCGGCGGCGCTGACCGCTCGTGAGGCCGGCGCGAACGTGCTTCTGGCGACCAAGTTGCGCCTGGGCGACGCCAACACGATGATGGCCCAGGGCGGCATTCAGGCCGCCGACAGGCCGGAAGACTCGCCCGTCACGCAT
Source organism: uncultured Planctomycetota bacterium (assembly GCA_964412125.1). GTDB lineage: Bacteria > Planctomycetota > SKW154 > SKW154 > SKW154 > CAYPNR01. Next base: position 10,917 of record CAYPNR010000053.1, read on the forward strand.
TACCTGGACGTGATAGGCGGCGGTCGCTTCACCAATCATCCTGCCCTGGTCCGCGCGCTCGTGATGGACGGTCCGGCGATCATCGCCTGGCTCGAGGACCTCGGCATGATGTTCGACAAGAAGCCGGACGGAACGATGGTGGAGATACACGGCGGCGGCACCAGCGTCAAGCGGATGCATTCGGCGCGTGACTACACCGGCGCGGAAATTATGCGTACCCTCCGCGACGAGTTGATCAACCGCGACGTTCCGTTCCTGGAGTTCTCGCCGGCGGTCGAACTGTTCACCGACGGCGGCCGCGTGACGGGCGCGCTGCTCCACAACATGGAGACGGGCGAGTTCATCAACGTTCGCGCCAGGTGCACCATACTCGCCACGGGCGGCTCCGGCAGACTTCACGTGCAGAACTTCCCCACGACCAACCACTACGGCGCGACGGCCGACGGTCTCGTTCTCGCCTATCGCGCCGGTGTGCCGCTGCGGTTCCTCGACACGATTCAGTACCATCCGACGGGCGCCGCTTATCCGGAGCAGATCCTCGGACAACTGGTGACCGAGAAGGTGCGCGGCGTCGGCGCTCATCTCGTCAACGCCAAGGGCGAGCGGTTCGTACGCGAACTCGAGACGCGCGACGCGGTCGCCGCCGCGGTCATCCGCGAGTGCTCCGAGCGCGAAAACGGCGTCGTCACCCCCACCGGCCAGCCCGGCGTCTGGCTCGACACGCCCGTGATCGAGGCGCTTCACGGACAGGGCGCCATAAAACGTACGCTTCCCGCCATGTATCGCCAGTACGAGCGCTTCGGCATCGACATGGCGCATGAGCCGATCCTGATCTATCCCACGCAGCACTATCAGAACGGCGGACTGGCGATAGACTCCCGCGGCGCCACGCCGCTTCCGGGGCTGTTCGCCGCCGGCGAGGTCACAGGAGGCGTGCACGGCCGCAACCGGCTGATGGGCAACTCGCTTCTGGACATACTGGTGTACGGTCGTCGCGCGGGCGCCGCCGCCGCCGAGGCGGCCGGGACGCTCGAGCCGGGCGCGCTCACGCTCGAGCACGCCAAGGACTACGTGCGCCAACTGAAGGACGCGGGAGTCGAACCCGAACGCTGGGCGCCCGTCCTGCTGCCGGACTATCGCGGCGAGGCTTTCAAGACCGGCCAGAGAGCGCTCGTCCCCTGAGATCTTCTGGCGTCGTCCTCAGCGCCGCAGCGTCCAGGTGTCGGAGCCGTATTTGTCTTTGACGAGGCGCCCGGCCGTCTTTCGCTCCTGCGGCGTCGCTTCGGAGACGCGCAGCGCGACGCCGGTCGCGTCGATGAGGGCGCGGCTGACGGCCGCTTTGAGAGCGTCGTATGTGACGCGACGCGGCGCGGAGGGATTGACGCTGGCCGCCGACGGCGCAAGCGGATTCGGCTCCAGCGGTATCGAGCCGTGCATGAGAAAGCCGCTCGCGGTGCGCCGCTGCGCGCTGCCGACTATCTTCCTGTCGTCGGCCGTCACGATGTCGCAGAAGATGGTCCTTTCGAAACAGAACCGCTCCGGTCCGGGACGCTCTTCCGTCTCGCCGCGGAGCCGCGCCGGTACGCCGAGACGCGACAGCGCTTCCGCGATGGCGGAGTGGACGACTCCGTAAGCGCGACGCGTGGACTCGGCCAGTGGATGTCCGCGGGGCAGCGCTATCGAGTAGGTGAGTTCGTTGATGTGGTATATCGCGCCGCCTCCGGTCTGGCGTCGTACCACCACGTGGCCCGCCGCGCGTAAGGCGTTTACGTCCACCTCGGCCGCGCGCTGAAAATAGCCGAGAGATATCGCCGGCGGCTCCCACGCGTAGAAGCGCAGCACCGGTCGTTCGACGCACAGCATCAACGCTTCGTCGAGCGCCATGTTGAACGCCGGCGCGCACGCCCCTGTGTCCATCCAGCGCCACGTTTCCATGCGTCGCCCTCCCACGATGATTGTGCCGTTTCAGGTCCGCCGCTGCAAGTGCGACGATCGCCGGAGCGCGGACGGCGCGACGGGAAATCGCACAATTCCGCTGTTGTGCGATGAAATCGCCGCCCGCGGCGGATAATGTATCGGTGTGGACCGTTTCGGTGCTTGGAGGGATTGTCGGATGAGAGAGGTGGACGTCAGTGAGATCGCGGACGTGGTCGCGAAACTTTCGATCGAGGCGTGCTGCGAACTGGGCGCGGACGTCATGGCCGCGCTCGAGACGGCGCTCGAGCGCGAGGAGTCTCCCACCGCCAGGGAGGTCCTCAAGGAGATCATAGAGAACGACAGGATCGCCGCCGACGAGACGGTTCCCATGTGCCAGGACACCGGCGTCGCCGTGATCTTTCTGGAGGTGGGGCAGGACGTCCATTTCGTGGGCGGCGACCTCAACGAGGCCATAAACCGCGGCGTGGCGCAGGGGTACACCGAAGGCTACCTGCGCAAGAGTCTGGTGGCGCATCCCCTGAAGAGGAAGAACACCGGCGACAACACACCGGCGGTCGTTCACGTGGAGATCGTTCCGGGCGATCGCGTACGTGTGAGATTCGCGCCCAAGGGCGGCGGCAGCGAGAACATGAGCACGGTCAGGATGATGGCGCCGGCCGCCGGTCGCGAAGGCGTCAAGAAGTTCGTGGTCGACTGGGTCAGTCAGGCCGGCGCGAATCCGTGTCCGCCGGTCATAGTCGGTGTGGGTCTCGGCGGAACGTTCGAGAAGGCGGCGCTCCTCGCCAAAAAGGCGCTTCTTCGTGAGATCGGCGAGCGCGCGAAGGACCCCGACGACGCTCAACTCGAGCGCGCGATTCTCGAAGAGGTGAACGAACTCGGCATAGGACCGCAGGGCTTCGGCGGCCGCATCACCGCTCTTGAGGTCTTCGTCGAGAGTCATCCCTGTCACATAGCCAGTCTGCCGGTGGCGGTCAATCTTCAGTGTCACGCGGCCCGGCACAAGGAGGCGGTCGTCTGACGCCAGTGAGTCGGCGCCGCGTCTTGCCGCCGCGGAGGCGGCGTGTATAATCCCGCCGTGGGCGCGGCGCGGGGAGGACTTCTGTGTTGGACGCGGTCGTCATCGGCGCGGGTCCGGCGGGCGTCGCCGCGGCGCTGCAGTTGCGTCGCGTGGACGTGGACTTTCTCGTTTTCGAGGCCGGGGAGGTCGGCGGCCTGGTGCGCAACGCAAGGCTTGTCGAGAACTATCCGGCGTTTCCCCGCGGCGTGCGCGGCGGAGCGCTGGCCGCGGCTCTTCGCGAGCAGTTGTCCGCCGCCGAAATCGAAGTTCGTCGCCTGCGCGTGAGGCGCGTGTGGCCGGACGACCGCGGCTGGCGACTGGAGACGGAGGACGGCGCCGCGGAGGCGTGTCGATTCGTCATAGCGGCGACCGGCACCCGTCCCCGGCCGCTGGAGGTCGCCGGGGCCGCCGAGGCCGCCGCCGCGGGACGTCTGGTCTATCACGTTGCGGACCTGGCGTCGCCGCCGGAGCGGATCGTCGTGGTGGGCGGCGGTGAAGTCGCGTTCGATTACGCGATTAACCTTGCGGAGCGGGGCTGCGCGACTACGATACTCGTACGTGGGCGCGTCCGCGCGCCGGCGAGACTCGTTCGGCTGGCGATCGAGCGCGGCGTCGAGGTGGCGACCGCCGCGCCCGTCGACGGGATCGCGCTTCGCGGCGGCCGTGTGAGCGTCGCGACGCCTTCGGGCGATTTCGAGGTCGACATGGTGGTCGCGGCCGTCGGACGCGGGCCGGCCGACGATTCGATCCGGCATCTGGGCTCGTTACGAGTGGACGCGTGGGGCGAGTCCCGGCATCCGGGGCTGTTCGCCTGCGGCAGTCTCGTACGGCCTGTGGAACTGCGACACGTGGCGGTGGCCGTCGGGGACGGCGTTCGCGCGGCGACGGCCGTTTGTGGGAGGTTGGGACGGTGAAAATACTGTTGCGGCGCGGCTGTGAGGAGGTCGCTTACGTCTGGGCGGCGCAACTGCGCGACGACGCACGTTACGTGGTCGAGTTCGTCGAGTCGGTCACACCGCCGCTCCCGCGGACCGAGAAATGGGTTCTCATAGTGTCGACGCTTTTCGGATGTCCCGTGCGCTGTCGGATGTGCGACGCCGGCGGCGCCTACCACGGCAGACTCACCGCGGACGAGATACTCTCGCAGGTGGAGTTCATGGTGGGTCGGCGCTATTCCGACATGCGCGTGCCTGCGGGCAAGTTCAAGGTGCAGTTCGCGCGCATGGGCGAGCCGGCGCTCAACGACGCCGTGCTGGAGGCTTTGGAGCGACTGCCGGAGACCGTGGAGGCGCCCGGACTCATCCCTTCGCTTTCCACGATCGCCCCGCGCGGGCGCGAGGCCTTCTTCGAGCGGCTGCTCGACATCAAAAAACACCTGTACTCCGGCGGCCGCTTCCAGTTGCAGTTCTCGCTCCACACCACGGACCCGGTCGCGCGGGACGAGGTGATACCGGTTCCCAAGTGGAGCCTCGACGCGATCGCCGACTACGGAGCGCGATGGTTCTCGCCCGGCGACCGCAAGATCACGCTCAACTTCGTCGTACACGACCCGCCGGTCGACCCGGCCGTGGTTGCGCGGCACTTCGATCCCGCGCGTTTCCTGATCAAGATGACGCCGCTCAACCCGACGGAGACCGCCGCCAGAAACGGACTCTCCAGTCGGATAGACCCGCACAGGCCGGACACCGGCGAGCCGCTCGCGCGCGCGTTCCGCGAACGCGGCTTCGACGTCATACTTTCGATAGGCGAGACTCGCGAGAACGTCATAGGCTCCAACTGCGGCCAGTACGTCACACTCCTCGCGCGCGGCGCGCGCTCGCAACGCGACTACGATTCGCTTGCGCGTGCCTCGACCGCGGGCGGCGGAGTGCAAGCCGCGCTCTGAGTCGACCTCCGCGACGGACGTCGCTCCCCGCCGCTCTTGTTTTGTCCGTCCGCCGCCGTAGAATGTACTCGCGGGCGAGTGGGGAGCCCTTACTTGCGAATCGCGGTCTTCCTGTGCCGCTGCGGCACCAATATCGCCGGCGTCGTGGATATTCCGGCTCTCGCCGAGAGACTCTCACGCCTGCCGGCCGTCGCTTCCGTCCGCGAACACACCTATCTGTGCTCGGAAGACGGACAGCGAATGATCGCCTCCGCCGTCGCCGAAGAGAGGCCGCAGGCGGTCGTCATCGCCTCCTGCTCGCCGGCCCTGCACGTCTCCACCTTCCGCAAAACGCTCGAGGAGGTCGGTTTCAATCCGTATCTGTACGAGCACGCCGACATCCGCGAAGGCTGCTCCTGGAGCGTGAGCGATCCGGCCGCGGCCACCGAACGCGCATACGAGATGGTCCACGCCGCGGTCCATCGCGCGCAGCGCCTCCAGCCCTACGACGACATCGCCGTCGACGTCGTGCGAAGCGTCCTCGTCGTCGGCGGAGGTATCGCGGGTATTCAGACCG
>CAYPNR010000054.1:0-3631 GCA_964412125.1 uncultured Planctomycetota bacterium
GAACTTACCCGACAAGGAACTTCGCTACCTTAGGACCGTTATAGTTACGGCCGCCCTTCACCGGGGCTTCGGTTCGGAGCTTCGCCAATGACCCGAAGGTTTCGGCTAACCCCTCCCCTTAACCTACCGGCAGCGGGCACGCGTCGGTCCCCATACGTCCTCTTTAGGAGTTTGCGGAGACCTGTGTTTTTAGTAAACAGTCGCCAGGCCCTTTTAACTGCGGCTCCCTCGCGCTTCGGAGGCGAACTCCTACACGCTACACGGAGCGCCCCTTTTCCCGAAGTTACGGGGCAATTTTGCCGAGTTCCTTCCGGACGGTTTTCCCGAGCGCCTGAGGATACTCTCCCCGCCTACCTGTGTCGGTTTTGGTACGGTCACCTGGATCCTCCACGTCGGGCTTTTCTCGGCCGCCTTTCGAACTGCATCCGCTCAAAACGGCGTTAGCCCATCCCCAGGTCCCTTGCGGAACCCCGAGACAGGCAACGGAGACAGTCAGCGCCCCGCCAGTTCTACGGACGGCGTCCTCCGACGCTTCAACGAAATCCGGGTGGCACGGGAATATTAACCCGTTTCCCATCGCCTACGCCTTTCGGCCTCGGCTTAGGGGCCGGCTAACCCTGGGCGGAACTACCTTCCCCAGGAACCCTTAGGCTTACGGCGGGCAGGCTTCTCACCTGCCTTCTCCCTACTAATGCCGGGATTCTCACTTCCACGCGCTCCAGCGATCCTCACGGTTCGCCTTCGGCGCAGCGTGGAACGCTCTCCTACCGCCTCACCGGATCACTCCGATGAGACCCGCGGCTTCGGCTTCGGACTTAGTCCCGTTCATTTTCGGCGCAAAGGTGCTCGGCCGGTAAGCTGTTACGCACTTTTTAAATGATGGCTGCTTCCAAGCCAACATCCCGGCTGTCTTAGCACCTTCACCTCCTTTAGCACTCAGCCCGAAATTGGGGGCCTTAGCCGGCGGTCTGGGTTATTACCCCTTTTGTCACAGGAGTTTGTCCCCCTGCAGCTCACTCCCGGGATAGTCGTCGCGGTATTCGGAGTTTGGCTGGGATGGGTAGGCTTTAGGCCCCCCGAACCCAATCAGTATCTCTACCCCCGCGACGTAGTGGCCCGAGGCTGCCCGTAAAGGCATTTCGGAGAGAACGAGATATCTCCGGGCTTGATTAGCCTTTTACTCCTAACCGCAGGTCATCCCATGATTTTTCATCATCAACGGGTTCGGCCCTCCACCCGGTTTTACCCGGGTTTCAGCCTGCCCACGGTTAGATCGCCCGGTTTCGCGTCTAACGCACGCAACTATTCCCTTACGGGAACGACGCCCGGTTAGGACTCGCTTTCGCTGCGGCTCCGGATCTTAGACCCTTAACCTCGCTGCGTACGTTAACTCCCCGGCCCATTTTGCAAAAGGTACGCCCTCACCCGTTCCCCGCAGGACAAGCCCACGGGGCATAGGGCTCGGACCGTGTGTAGGCACCCGGTTTCAGGTCCTGTTTCACTCCCCTAACAGGGGTTCTTTTCACCTTTCAGTCACCCTACTATTCTACTATAGGTAACCGGATAGTACTTAGCCTTGGAGGGTGGTCCCCCCTAATTCAGACGGGGTTTCCCGAGCCCCGCCCTACTTGGGATGCGCGCCCCGGAGGGGTCGTCGGTTTTCGCCTACGGGGCCGTCACCCTCTATGGCGGGCCTTTCCAGACCTCTTCGACTAACCGCGACCTTTGTAACCTCCTGGCGGGTCCGTCGCCCCGCCCGGCACGCTCCCACGACACCGCACGCGCAACGCCGACGGGCTTGACACGCGTTCGGTTTGGGCTGTTCCCCGTTCGCTCGCCGCTACTTAGGGAGTCTCGGCTTGATTTCCTTTCCTCGGGGTACTGGGATGTGTCGCTTCTCCCGGTCTCACCCCCGCACCCTATGCATTCAGATACGGGTACCGGAGCATTACCCCCGGCAGGTTTCCCCATTCGGGAATCCCCGGATCACAACCTGGTAGCGGTTACCCGGGGCTTATCGCAGCTACCCACGCCCTTCATCGCCTTCCGGTTCCAAGGCATCCACCAAGTGCCCTTAGTATCTTGACCGCAATCCTCTGCACTTCTCCAGCCCGCACGTCAAAGAACAAACACCGCAACCTCAATAATAGCGCGGCGCATCCTCTTGTCAAGGACGCGCCGCACATTTTCGTCAAATTCGCGCGCTCAGAAGCCGAAGTCGTCGTCTCCCTTCTTCTTTGGTTCTGTCTTTCCCGGCTCGGGCGCGGGCTCCGGCTTCCGCGGGCGTTCTTTCTTCTTCGGCTTCAGATCCGTTATGCCCACCAGCGAGAGGTCCGACTTCTGCAGTTTGTAGACCGTGGTTCCGACCATCACCAGGACGTGTTCGCCGGCGAAACGTATGAGCGCGGGACCGCCGCCGGCCGGTTTGGCCTTCCTGGCGAATCTTTTCAGCAACTCCTCCGGCACTTCTTCTTCGCTCACCGCGCCGTCGCCGTCGCGATCCAGTCTGTCGAACCACTCTCCCGGGCCGCGCCACTCTTCGCGACTGATCTTGCCGTCGCCGTCCTTGTCCAGTTTCGCGATGAAGTCCTTGGCCAGCGAACCTTCGGCGCCGCCGTCCTCGGTCAGATCCTTTTCGGCCGCGACGCTCATGTCCTCCAGCCGGATCTTGAACACGTGCGTTCCGATCACGACGTAGGCGAACTTGCCCTCCACCTCCATGGCGTACGAAGGCGCCGTCGGCCTGCCCGGACGAAGTCTGTTGCGTCCGAACCTGTCGGGTCTCGGCCCGAATCTGTCCCTGCCGGGCCGCTCCGGTCTGTCTCCGCCGGGACGATCCGGTCTGAGTCTGTCCGGCGGACCCTCCTGCGCCGCCACGAGGGCCGCCGCCGCTATCGCCGCGAAGGCGGTCGCCAATCTCGGCAGTTTCATGAAGCCGTCTCCCAAAAACCCCTTGCCGATATATAACGTGTCAGCGGAGACGCTGTTTCTGTTTTTTTTCGCGTGATTTCCGGACGCCGTTGCGCTCCGCCGCTCTCGACGCCGGTCCGACGCTCACAGGCGTCTTTCGATCTCCCTGCGCTCCGCCTCGGAGAGGTCGCCGATCAGGTAGTTCACCGCGTCGATGAGATACTTGTTGTCGAAAGGTTTGGTGACGTAGAGCGTCGCGCCGCGCGAGTAGCCGTCCCAGACGGAGTCGTCGTCCGCCCTGGCCGTCAGCATTATCACGGGCGTCTTCAAGCCGGCCTCGGCCATTTTCCTCAGCACGCCGTAGCCGTCGAGTTTCGGCATCAGTATGTCGAGTATGACGAGATCGAAAGACGTCTCGCGCATCTTTTCGAGTCCCGCCTCGCCGTCCTCGGCGGTCTCCGCCTCGTACTTGTGACGCTTCAGCAGCGTCTGGATAAGGAAGCGGACGTCCTCCTCGTCGTCAACTATCAGAACCTTCTTCGCCATGATCCACTCCTCCTCCAGTGGTTGATGCCTTTTTGACCGTGAAGGTGAAATCGCATCCCTCTCCGGGCGCCGTGGCGAGCCATATCGAGCCGCCCTGCGACTCGACGAGTTGCTGCGCCACGGCGAGACCGAGACCGAGACCGCCGTATCCGGGCCCGTACGCCCTGTCCGCCTG
>CAYPNR010000054.1:3731-15906 GCA_964412125.1 uncultured Planctomycetota bacterium
GGCGACTTTCGATATCCGGTCGAGCATGTGCACCATGCGATCCGCGTTGCGCAGGGCGCGCTCCACGAGTTCCTTCGCCTCGCCTTTGTCGAACTCCTCGGAGAGCATTTCGTTCAGCAGGCTCATGACGCTGCGCATGACGGTCAGCGGCGTGCGCAGTTCGTGCGAGACCATCGTTATTATGTTCGAGCGGAATCGGTCGAGTTGCTGCAGTCGCTCGACCACACGTTTCTCTTCGTTCAGGCGGGTCGTCACACTGGTTATCCGGTGCCGGTAGCGACCCCGCTCGCGTTCCACCTCGATCCGCTCCAAGATTATCTGGTAGTGCATCGCCACCGCGTCCAGGAGCATTCGGCGCGCGACGCCCATTTCGCCTTCCGCGACGGCCGCGGCGAGAAGCGCGCGGACCCTGCCGGAGACCCAGATCGGCACGGTCGCGATTCCGGCGGGCTCGCGGGGACCGTCCTCGCCGGTCTCGCCCTTCACGCGGACTTTCATCTTGTCGAGCGCGACCGCTTCTCCACCCGCGTCTTCCAGTTCCTTTCTCATCCGCTCGAGCATCGCGTCCACGAAAGGCGGCGCGACGCGCTGGCGCGGATAGAAAGAGACGCTGACCTTGCGCTCGTCGTTTGCGCCTTCTATCCTCATGAACGCCAGAACCGTCTGATCGAGTGCGTCTCCGATCACCTCGTCGGGCGACATCGCCGTTTCGGGCTTTTTCATCTGCAGCATGGACGCGCCGCGGCGCAGCACGGTGAGCACACGCGCCATCACCTGCACCTCGCCTTCGCGTCGCTCCAGTTCCGCCTTTCGCTTCTCGTGCTCTTTACGGTCGGTGATGTCCGAGATGAACACGAGTACGCGACGGGGCTTTTCTTCGGACGACGGCACGGGCAGGACGCGTAGGGAGAAGATTTTTTCGGCGCCCGAGGAGTCCTTCCACTCGATCTCGACCGGTCCCGAAGGCTCGCCGGAGTCCAGTGCTTCCTGGATATGGGACTCCACGCCGAGTTTGTCGAGCATCGCTTCCGGCGCCTCTATGTGCACTCTGCGCGGCCCCGGATCCGCTTCGGACTCGCCGAAGGTGCGCAGGAAGACGTTGTTGACGAGCGCCGACCTGGAGACCGAGTCGTAGACCGCGACCGCGTCGGGTATGCTGTTTACCACGGCCTCGTGCAGCGAAAGCGCCTGTTCGAGAGTGCTGGTCGCCTCGAACACTTCGCGTCGCGCCTCTCTCAGGTGCCGGTCGATCGCCTTGGTGAGCCGCTGCTGTCGCAGGGTCTCCTCGGAGTAGTATGAAGTGAACAGCGCCACGGCGAACAGGAGAATGGCGTCGTAGATCAACCCGTGCGGGAGGTTGCGCAGACCGACGTCCATCTGACTGTTGAGTCCGATATAGATCGCGAGTGTGACGACGGTTATGGGAATGGCGTAGGCGGTTCGATGCGCTAAGGCGCTCAGCAGCACCACGAGATAGAGCGCCAGTATCAATTGCTGTCGGCCGGCCGGACAGTAGAACGCTATCGTCGCGAAGAAGGCGAGATCGAACAGGAGCAGCATCGCCAGCACCCGACGCTGGCGGAGTTGCTTCTGCATGAGTGCAACGGGCACGTTGGTGGCCGCGTGCGCGCAGAGCAAAACGCAGGGCAGCCACCTGAACTCCTCGGCGAAGATGACGAGCCCGAAGGCCGCCGCGACGATGAGCCGCAGGGCGGCCATGATCCAGGCGGTGAACGGCTCCTGCGCTACTTCTTTGCCTTTTTCCACGGCAACGTGACCCCCGCCTTTTTCAGGAGCACGGCCACTTTCTTGGTGGGCTGCGCCCCTTTGCTCAACCAGTATTCGACCCTTTCGCGATTCATTACCAACTTCTCTTCGTCTTTTTCTTTATGCGGGTCGTAGTGGCCGAGGTCTTCGAGCGACCGGCCGTCGCGTTCCTCTCTCGCGTCCATCGCGCAGAGCCGGTAGACGGGGTAATGACGTTTGCCCATTTTCTTCATTCGGATCCTGACCATATTCTCATCTCCTTCCCTTTTTCCTCTTCCGCTGTTTTTTGAGCATCTTTTTCTTCCTTTTCCGCTCCTCTCTTTTCCTGCGTCGCGCGTCTTTGCCGTCGTCGCCGGCCGGTTTGACCGTTATCTCTTCGGCCTTTTTGCCCCGGCCCAGCGCCATTTTGAGTTTACCAAAGAAGCCGAGTCGTTTGAAGTGTCGCATCACTTTCTGCATCTGTTCGAACTGCTTGCACAACTCGTTGACGTCCTTCAGCGTCGTGCCCGAGCCGCGCGCGACGCGCAGTTTGCGACTGTCGGAGTTCGTCACCAACTCCGGCGTCGCGCGCTCCTCCGGCGTCATCGAGAAGACCATCGCCTCCACGCGGGCGAGTTCGCTTTCGTCCAGATCCGCCTGCGCCAGTTGCTGACCTATGCCGGGCAGCATACCGAGCATGTCCTGGATGCCGCCCATCTTCTTCACGTACTGCAACTGTTTCAAGAAGTCCTCGAAGGTGAAGCGCTCCTTGAGCAGTTTCTCGCGCAGTTTTTCGGCCTCCTCGGCGCTTATCGCCTCCTGCGCGCGCTCCACCAGACTCACCACGTCTCCCATGCCGAGGATGCGGCCGGCTATCCGATCGGGATGAAACTCCTCCCATTTGTCCGTCTGTTCGCCGGTGCCGATGAACTTGATCGGCTTGCCCGTGACGGCCTTGATGGACATGGCCGCGCCGCCGCGCGCGTCGCCGTCCATCTTCGTGAGCACCACGCCGGTCACTTCGAGTCGCTCGTTGAAGGCCCTGGCCGAGTTCACCGCGTCCTGTCCGGTCATCGCGTCCGCGACGAACAGGATCTCGTCCGGCCGGGTGAGATTTTTGACGCGTTCGAGTTCGGCCATCATTTCTTCGTCTATGTGGAGCCGGCCCGCCGTGTCGAGCACTGCGACGTCGTATCCGCCGAGCGCCGCCCGACCGAGCGCGTCCTTGCAGATGTCCTCCGCTTTTCGACCGGGCTGGGCGAAGACTTCTATATCGAGTTTCGCGCCGAGCACCTGCAGTTGCTCGATCGCCGCGGGACGTCGCACGTCGGCCGCCACCAGCAGCGGACGACGACCGCCTCCGCGCAGGTACGCGGCCAGTTTGGCGCAACTCGTCGTCTTGCCGCCGCCCTGCAGCCCCACCATCATTATCACCGCCACGCCGTCGCTCCGCAGCGACAGTCCTTCGTAGGCGGGTCCCATCAGTTGCACCATCTCGTCGTGTACTATCTTCACTATCTGCTGGTCGGGCCGCACACTCTTTATCACGTCCCGTCCGACCGCCCTTTCGGTCACGCGCTCGACGAAATCCTTGACGACGCGGTAGTTCACGTCCGCCGACAGAAGCGCTCTGCGAACCTCGCGCAGGCCGTCGCGGATGTTGCGCTCGCTGAGGACGCCGCGGCCGAAGATGCGCTTGAACGCTCCCTGCAGCGCCTCGGTCATCGCTTCGAACATTCGTTTCCCCTTTCGTACGCTCACAAATATAGCGCGCGAGGCGGGCTCTTCAACGTCAAATTTTCTCGAATCGCTCCCGCGGGCGCCGCCGCGTCGTTATAATGCGCGACGGTCTTTTTCGGAGGTCGACGGATGTATTTCGCGGTTTTCGCGCTTCTCTGCACGATGGTTTTTCTACTGTCGCCCGGCTGCGCGGACGGCGGCTCCAGGCAGGCGGAGCGGCAGCCGTCCCGGTCGGAGCCGAAGAAGACTTACGCGCTGATGGAGACCTCCGAGGGAACCATGAAGATAGAGTTGTTCACGACCGACGCGCCCGGGACCTGCGAGAACTTCGTCAAACTCGCCCGCAAAGGCTTCTACGACGGACTCACTTTCCATCGCATAGTCAAGGGCTTCGTGATCCAGGGCGGCTGCCCCAACGGCGACGGAACGGGAGGGCCCGGCTGGACCATTCCGTTGGAGAAGAGCGGCCGCAAGCATCTGGAGGGCTCTGTGGCGATGGCGCGGACCAGGGATCCGGACTCCGCCGGCAGTCAGTTCTACATCTGCTGCGCTCCGCAACCGAGACTCGACGGCAACTACTGCGTCTTCGGCAGGGTCGTGGAGGGGCTCGACGTGGTGCACAAGATAGAGAACATAGAGGTGGAGAAGGTGGTGCGCGGCGGCGTCGACATGAGTCGGCCCGCCAGACCCGTTCTGATAAAGCGGGTTCGGATCGTCGAGGAGTAGTTTCGCGGACTCCGCCTCTACGGGGCCAGCGCTTCGTATACGAGTGTGATCACGTGATTGGCCGGAGCGGCGAGTCCCAACTCGGCCGCGCGTCGCGCGATGTAGCCGTTGATCTGCGGAATCTCGGTTCGTCTGCCGGCCTCGACGTCCTGCAGAGTGGAGCATCTGTTCGGCGCGGTGGCGGCGCAGATTTCGCGGACGCGTTCGAGCGTCTCCGGCCACGGCGAAACGATTCCCTCCGCCGCGGCCAACGTTTCTCCTTCCCGGAGCAGCATCTGCGAGAGCCGCCACGCCGGTTCCGTCTCAGGGAGTTCGCCGTTGCGGATGCGAAGGAGTCCGCAGACCGGATTTATGGCCGCGTTCACGAGCAGTTTTCCGAACAGGTGCGGCCGCACGTCTTCGACGGCGCGCGGCTGCACGTCCGCGGAACTCAACAGTTCGTGGGCCGCCGCGAGAGCCCTGTTTCCGGCGGGCGCGACGGCTCCGAGAAGCGTCTCGCCGACGCCGGCGTGCACGACCGTCTCCGGATCGTCGGTCGGGATATTCGCGCCCTGTGCGGTGACGCCGACCAGCAGGCGTGAGGGGTCCACATACTTGCGGAGCGCCTCCACGTTGCCGAAGCCGTTCTGCAGGGTGAGCACCGTCGCCTCGCCGAGCCATCCCGGCAGCGCCGCTGCCACGGTCGCGGTGTCGTAGGCCTTGACGCAGAGGAGTGCGAGATCGAAGTCGCCCTCCGGCGCGCAGGTGACCGGGACGCGGACGCGGGGGATTTCGGTGCGTCCTGTGAGGCGGTATCCCGAGGCGGAGAGCGCCGCCGCGCGCTCCGGCCTGTGGTCGACGATGACCACGTCGTGACCGGCGCGCGACAGAAGCGCGGCGAACAGCCTGCCCATAGCGCCGGGACCCACCACCGCCACTCGACTCATTGCATGAGACCCGCCACGCTCACTATGCTCCTTATGTCGCGGTCTTCCCATTCTATGGTGATGCCGCCGCAGAACTCGGCTCGGTCCAGCAGGTTGGAACCGCCGAGATAGACCCAAAAAATGCGGCCGATCCGGACGCCGACCGTCGCGCGCAACAGGAAGGGCGAGATGTGTTCGTGATACCTGTCCCAGTCGGTGTGCGTGTCGCGCGCCTCGATGGTGAGGCGGAGATAGCGGAGAAAGTCCACGTCCACGCCGGCCCCGCCTTTGCCCTCCAGCAGACCGCCGCGGGCGGTCAGCACTATACGGTCCAGCGGCAGAGTGTGGCCGGCGCGCCTCTCTTCCTTGCCGAGCGTCCCCTCGCGGAGCGTGAACAGCCAGGCCAACTGGAACGTCGGATAGACCATGACGTGGCCGGCCTCCTGGCGGGTGTAGTCGAACGAGACGGGCGAGTCCTCGTCCATCTGGAAGAAGGTTCCGCCGAGAAGGAAGTAACGATGGCGGGTCGGCTGGAGACGCAGCCAGACCGAGCCGGCGGTCTCCTTCTGCAGTTCGTATCGCGCCCCGCCGAGGCCGACGTAGACTCGCAGCCGCGCCATCGGCGCGAGCGCCGCTTCCGCGTCCGTTATCACCTTCTCGGTCTTGCGCACCAACTTCTTGCCGATGATGCCCTCCAGCAGCGTCCCTTTACGGTACTGCTCGTCCAGTCTCGCGGTCACGTTCCGCACCGACTTGATGGTCTCCTTCAGGTCTTTGGCCATCTCCTTGTCGCGGATCAGCGCCGGCAGGGGACCGTCCCCTTCCTTTATATCCTTCATCACGCTGCCGAGGTCGGCGAACGCGCCGGAGAGGTCGTCGAAGAGTTGGCCGCCGCCGGGCTTGAGAAGTTGGTTCAGGATGGAGTCGCCCTCCAGCGCGCCCTTCACCTTCGAGGTGAGCGCCTCCACGTCGGCGGCCGCCTTCTTCAGCGACCGGTATACATCCTCCTCCTTGATCAGTTTGAATATGCCCTCGCCGTTCTCGTAGGAGGAGCGGAAGTCGCCCACCACCTTCTTCGCGTCGGCCACCGCGTCCTTTATGTCTTTGACCAGCGAGGTCGCTTCGTCGTAGAGCGACTCGTCGACGAGAAGTCTTCCGACGGTGCCTTTGCCCTCGTTCAGGTTGTCGCTCACCTTGCGCAGGTTGCTGACGGTCTTCTTCAAATCCTCGTACAGGGCCTTGTCGCTCATCAGTTTCGGTATCGTGCCCTCGCCTTCGGTCAAGGTCTTTATCGCCTTGCGCACGTCTGCGACGACGTCGTCCAGTTTGCTCTGGACGCTGCGGACGAGTTCGCCTATGGACTCCGACGTGTTGGTCAGCGACGAAACGATGTCCTGCGGCGGTAGCCCTTCGACCGTGGGCCGCTGTTTGACGGTCGTCGCGGAACGGCCCGGCGTGATATAGACGGCCAGTCCGCCCAGCAGAGACGAGTGGCGGATGGTGAACTCGGAGTCGATCGGTATCCGCACCCCGTCACGCGAGACGCGACAGTGGACCTTCACGCGACCGTCCTCCGTCAGGTCGACGCGGTTCACCTCTCCCACGACGACGCCGGAGACGAGGACGCGATCGCCTTTGTCCAGGCCGGCCGCGTCGGCGAACAGGACGTCGAACTCGTAACCCGCCTTGAAGATGGGCACGTCCGAGACGAGCACGGTGAGCACGAACAGCGCGCCGACGCCCGCCAGGAACAGAAAGCCCACCTTGAACTCTGCCGACATTGTCTATCCCCCAATCCGTTTTGCGTTCCGCGGGACGCTCTCAGTCGTCGTGTTCGCGGGTGAGCGGTCCCTGCGCCAGTCCGCGGATGAACTGCTGCACCCGCTCGTCGCGTGAGTCGCGTATCTCCTCCGGCCGACCTTCCTGGATTATGCGGCCGTCGTGCAGGAGTCCTATTCGATCGCCCACGAAGTAGGCGCTCTTCATGTCGTGAGTCACCACGACGCCGGTCACTCCGAGTTTCTTCTGCATGTCCCGAATCATGTGGTTTATCAGGTCGCACGTTATCGGATCCAGACCGGTGGTCGGCTCGTCGTACAGGATTATCTGCGGGTCCATGACTATGGCGCGCGCGAGCGCGACGCGCTTGCGCATTCCGCCGGAGAGGTCCGCCGGCATCATGTGCCCGGCCTCTTCGAGACCCACCAGCGCCAGTTTCTCCCTCACTTTCTCCTTTATCTTGCGCTCGCTCTTGCGCGTGTGCTCCCGCAGCGACAGCGCGACGTTCTCGAAGACGTTGAGCGAGTTGAGCAGCGCGTTCGACTGGAACAGAAAGCCGAACTTCAGGCGGAACCTCAACAGTTCCTTGCGGGTGAGACCTCCGACGTCCACTCCGTCGACCGTCACTTTCCCGCTGTCGGCTCTCATCAGGCCGACCATGTGTTTTATGGTGACGCTCTTTCCGATGCCGGAGCGGCCGATTATCACGTAGGTCTCGCCCTCCTTGACGTGCATGTTCATGCCTCGCAGAACGTCCTTTCCGCCGAGTTTCTTGTGGACGTCCGTCAGGCTGATCATGCGTCTCGCTCCTTCAGTAGACGAAACGGTAGAGGAAGGCGGTCATGAAGTAGTTGAACATCAGGATCATCAGCAGCGAGGTGACCACGGCGCGTCGCGTGGCCACGCCGACGCCGAGAGTGCCGCCTTTTGTGCGGAGGCCTTCGGAGCAGGAGACCGCCGCTATCGTCGCGCCGAAGACCACCGTCTTGGCCAGTCCCGAGTACAGGTCCTTGGCGTCGATGAACAGGAAACAGTCGCGGAAGAAGACGTAGTAGTTGACGCCGATCTGGAGTTGTCCCACCGCGGCCGCGCCGATTATGCCGATGGTGTTGGCGTAGACGGTCAGTATCGGCGCGGAGAGCGTGAGCGCAAGTATCCGCGGCATGACGAGATACTTCACCGGACTTATGGACATCACCTCCAGCGCGTCTATCTCCTCTGAGACCTTCATCGAGCCGAGTTCGGCGGCCATGGCGCTGCCCACGCGGCCCGCAAGAATTATCGCCGTCATCAGCGGTCCCATCTCCCGCGTCATGGACGCTCCCGCGACCTGCGCTATCAGGTTCTGCATGCCGAACGGCTTGAGACTCAGTCCCGTCTGCAGCGCCAGCACCATGCCCACGAACACGCCCACCAGCAGCGTCACGGGCAGACTCTGAACCGCGCAGACGTAGAGTTGGTGCAGGATTTCGCGACGCTTGTTGAAGACCGCCCTCAGCCAGAGAAAACTTTCGGTCACCAGCAGCACGCCGTATCCGGTGTTGTGTACGGTGGAGATCAGCCAGGCGCCGAGCCGCTCGACGGACTGTCTCATTCGGAAAACCTCAACAACGCGAGCATCTCCTCGGCCAGTCGCTTCCCGGTCGCGTGTCCCTCGCCGGTCGGGTCGACCCGATCGAGAATCGCCTCGGCTTTGGCTTTCAGGTTGTCCACGTCGAGGCCGGCTTTCTCCATGTCGGCGCGCAACTTCAACGTCCAGTGCGTGAGGGCCAGACGCACGAAGACGCTGCTTATCTCGCGCCGATCGCGACCGTAGAAGGTGGTCTGTTCGTAGCCGGACGGCGCGGGCAGCGTCTTCATCGCTTCGATCAGCGCGTCGTGCACCTTGTCGTAGTCGGAGTCCGCCGCCCTCAGCCTCTTCAGAAGTCTTTCCTGAACGCTTGCGTCTCCGACGTAGACGTGCTCCGCCACTTTTTCGACGGCCTCCTTGAGCGAGCGGTCGGCGAAACCGGTCAGTTCGCCGAATATGCGTCGCAGTATCTCGGCCGCGGCGTTCCGCAGATCCGCCTCGCGCGCGCCGAGCGCCCGCGCGAGCGCGCGTACCGCCTTCGGCGTGCGATAGAAGGCGAGACCCTCCGCCAGTACGAGACGGTTGTCGACGGCGACGCCTTCGTTCTCGAAGTACGGAAGAATCTCTTCCGCCACGCGCGGGTCCCCCATGTATTCGAGAGCAGGCTGCATCGCTTCGGTGACGGAGCGGCTCTCCCGCACCATCCGCCGCACCACCGGGCCGATGGCCTCACGCACGCGCCAGAAGCAGAGCGTCTTGGCCGCCTCCACGCGTCCGCGCGGGTTCGGCGCCTCGCGCAGCGCGCGTAAAACCTCCTTCGTCGCCGTCGGCTCGCATCTGCGCAGCCACCAGCCCGCCCAGTACGCGCGGTTCTTGTCGTCACTCATCAGATATTCGGCGAGCGCGAGCGCCGCCTGCTCTCCGTCGAAGCCTCCCAGTATTCTGAAAACCGCGCGCCAGTTCTCTCCGCCTTGCGTCCCGCCGCCGACGAGCGCGAGCGCCGCCTCCAGCGCTCTGCGGTCGCCTATCTCGACCAGCGCGTCGGCCGCCGCCAGCGCCACCTGTCGGTCCTCCTCCTCCCGCAGCAGCGCGAGAAGTTCGTCCACCGCCGCTTTCAACCGCAGTCGGCCGGCCGCTTCCACCGCGTGGTGCCGCATCGATATCGCGTCCATCGACGGGTTGCGGTCGCGCAGCACCTCCAGTATCTGCGGCGCGTGACGCTCCTTCGCCAGGTTCCACACCGCTTCCGCCGCGGCTCGCCTGACCGTGTAGTCGTCGTCCAGCATCAGCGCCACGAGTCGGTCCAGCAGAACGTCGTCCTCAATGATGTGCTTTCGAAGATTCTCCTCGTCGTCCTTGAGAAAACAGGCGATACGCGCGGCCGCGTGGCGCCGCCACACCTCCTCGGAAACCGCCCACTCTTTCAGCGTCTCCAGCGTCTTTCGGTCCGCCGTGCGGAGCATGTAACGCGAGCCGGCGTCGAACCACGCTTTCGCGTCGGGCGCCCAGAATCGCTTGCTGAGAAAGAAATCCATGTACTCGGTTCCGGCGAACTCCGCCAGCAGATAAATCGCCCCCTCGCGTCCCCACATGGGCGCTTTCCGGTCCTCCCAGATGCTCGCCAGTCGCGTCAGTATCTCCGGCTTCGCTTCGCGTCGCAGTCGCTCGCGCAGCAGTTCCGCGGCCACTTCCGACTCCGACGGCGCGCGACTGGTCAGCGCGCGGTAGAGATACGGCAGCGCTTCGTCTCCCCAGCGATGCGCCGCTTCCTGCAGGGCCCGCCTTCGCTTGGTGATGTCTCCGCCGCGAAGCGCCTCGACCAGGCGAACGTTGCTCAGCCACATCCAGAAGAAGATCAGCGCCACGATGAGCGCGCCGGTCAGGCCGAAAACCGTCACCAGAGTCCGGGACCGCCTCTTCTTAACGGCCGCTGTGATCTTCTCGATCTTCTCGTCCCGGCGATCCGCCTCCGCCATCGAGTCTCTCCCACGGCGACGTCCGATTATAGGCGCATGCCTTCCGATTTCAACACGTCGACGCGACACGCGGGCGAGACGCGGACGCGTTTTGGGTTTGACAGTCGAGCGGCGGGTCTGTAGAATCTGCGTCGGTTTTCTTGTGGGGGGACGGGGAGTTGCAAGCGGGGCAGTTCGATAAACTGCTTATGAAGGCGTCGGAGGCTCTCAAGAGGCGGAACTACGAGTACGCCTTCGACCTGTATCTGCAGATACTGAAACTGGATCCGGACAACGAAGAAGCGGCGCGACAGATGCGGGCGCTCACGGCGCAGCGGGGTCGCGAAGAGGGACTGACCGGAAGAAAAGGGCTGTTCAAGTCGCTGGGCTCGATGTTCAAGTCGAAGATCAAGGGACTGACCAAGAAGTACGAAGAGCAGATGATCGAGTGCGAGAGGATATTGTGGAACTCGCCGTTCAACGTGAGGGCGATGATGAGTCTGGCGGGCGCGGCGGTGGCCGCCGGATACCTCCAACGCGCGAAAGCGAACTACCGCGCGGTCCTGGAGGTGGACGCCAAGAACGTCGAGGCGATGAAAGCGCTGGGCCGGATATACATGAAACTGGAGGACATGCAGACGGCGGCGCGCTACTGGGACACCGTGCTGAAATTGACGCCGCACGACGGCGAGGCGGCGAGGGCGAGAAAAGACATAGCGGCGGCCACGACGGTGGGGCGTATCGAGAAGATGGGCACCTCCTTCCGCGACAAACTGGCGGACAAGAAGGCCGCGGAGAAACTGGAGGCGGAGCAGCACATACTTCGAACGCGGGAGGACGTCGAAGAGGCCATAGCGCGGAAGATGGAGGAGATCGAAGAGAAGCCGGACGACTCGAAACTGTATCGCGAGGTGGGCGATCTCTATCTGAAGGTGAACGACTTCTCCAACGCCGAGGCTTTCTACCGTAAGGCGGTGGAGGTGGACTCGGCCGACTACTTCGCGCAGGAGAAACTGGGCGAGGTGCAGTTGAAGCGCTGGGACTACAAGATAAAGTCTCTGATGGACGCTTATCGTGAAGGGCCGACGGAGGACAAGCGTCGCGCGATAGAAGAGGCGAAGGCGCAGAAGTTGCAGTTCTGCATGGACGAGTGGACGCGACGCGTGCAGCAGCATCCCACCGACACGCGGCTGCGCTACGAGTTGGGCAAGTATCTGTATCAGGGCGGACGACTGGACGACGCGATACAGCAACTGCAGCGCGCGCAAGGCGATCCGCGATACGCGGTCGACGCGCACTACCTCGTCGGCGTGGCGTTCCGCAAAAAAGGTCTGTACGACCTGGCCGTGAAGGAGTTGCTCAAGGCGCGTGAGCCGCTGCGGGTGATGAACGAGCAGAAGAAGGAGATAACATACGAATTGGCGCGCACCTTCGAACTGCTGGACGAGAGCGAGAAGGCGAAGAACGCTTATCAACAGATCATCGAGGTGGACTTCAAGTACAAGGACGTGGCGAAGCGTCTCGGGGCGCTGTGACGGCGTCCGTCGTGCGGGCGATGGATTGTTGGAGGCGATATGATATGGGCGACAGGATGGGCTTCCTCGAAGAGGAGATTTCGGACCTGAAGAAGCGCGGAGTTTTCCAGGCGGAGCAGCGCGCTCTGGATTCGCCGTCCGTGGCGGAGATGATCGTGGACGGCAAGAAGGTGATCAACCTCTGCTCGAACAACTATCTCGGACTGACCAACCATCCGA
>CAYPNR010000055.1:0-15516 GCA_964412125.1 uncultured Planctomycetota bacterium
GGTGGACGGGACGCGCGACGCGCGTTGCGTGGTGAGTCAATAATCGTGTTTGAACGTCCAGGTGCGGGAGGTGGTGGCGGACGCCTTGAAGGCCGCCTCCACGATACGGAGTCCGAGACGGACGTCGGAGTGCGGATTACAGGAGACGATTTCTATGTCCGCGAGGCCGCACTCCGGCCAGGTATGGACCGAGATGTGGGACTCCGCCAGCAGGAAGACCACGGAGACGCCGTGCGGGGCGAACCGGTGAATGGAGCGACCGAGACAGGTCATTCCTATTTTCTCGGTCACGTCGTTCAGGACTCCGCAGACGTAATCGAGGTCGTTGATGAGTGTGGATTCACACCCCTCCAGTTTCGCGGCCAGGTGTCTCACGACCACCTGCCGGGTGCGGAGAAGCGTCCTCTTTCCCATAGTCGCTCTCCCCACAGCCTGTTCGGCTTCCGCCGCTCATCTGTATTCTAACGCGTCCGCCTCGTAATCCGCAATCGGTTCCGTGAATTTGCCGTCGATCAGCGGCCGCGTCGCAGAGGTGGTCTTCAGCCGCACAAGATCCGAAACGTACCAGACGGTCCGGGGCGGATAGAACGGATCGTAGAAGCCGGGCACCTCCACGTGCTTCAGTTCCGTTCGGACCGGAGGATAACGATTGAACTTCGGCAGCCACGCGCTGATCCGCAGACCCATCTCGAGAAAGTTGCGTTGTATCGCCGCGATCCCGGCCGGCGGACACGCGGTCGTCGAAACGCCGCAGTAGCCCGTCGTTCCGGGCTCGTCGCGCAGCAGTTCCACTCCGCGGCTCACGAACAGTGTGACGCCGTTCACGGTGTCCGGCGGCTCGGTCACGAACGTGTCGTATCCGCTCCTGTGGGCTTCGGGTATCGGCTCCGTCACGTCGTGCTCCAGCACTTCGACGCTCAGGCCGTGCTTTTTCGCGTAATCCGCTATCAGGCCCAGCAACCGGTCGTCTATGTCCACCGCGAGCGTGCCGGCCGTCTCGCCGGTCAGCGCGAACGCCAGCGACAGCAGATCGTCGTCGCCGACGCAGACTATACGTTTGCCGACGACGTCGCCGCGCCGCCAGATGTAGTAGGCCTTCAGTATCGCCGCCTCCGGCAGCAGCGGCGCCTGATCGAATCTGTCCTTGGGCACCACCTCGGTGTAGATGACGCGCAGCGTCTCCAGGATTTTTTGAAACGACTCGGTCAGTTTCAGACCGCAGGCGCCCAGGCCGGTCACCGCCGGCTCGGGAGCCGCCCTCGCGCCCAGACTCTCGCACAACGCCCGACCGGCGTCGGTGAGTCGGAGTTTTCCGTCCGCGTCGACCGTCACGCAGTCCGCCTCGACCAGCGCTTCGAGCAACTCCATCGTCACGCGGACGTACTCCTCTCCGGTGCGGATGAGCGTCCACAGGTCGAGCGGCTCGCGTTCGGCGACGCTCTGCAGGAATCGTGCGAGTGACCGTTTCGGAACCGGATACGATCTGAGTCGACCGGCCCGCTCGAGCAGTGAGTCCGCGTTCATGGTCGCCGCCTCCTGTGATGGGAGAGATAAGCATACGTGCCGCCCGGCGGCTGTCAACCGAAAACGCGGCGCTCATCCCCCTCGTTTTCCCCGGCGGAGCAGGCGTTCGTAGAACTCCACCAGCCCCGCGGCGTACTTCTTCAGGGAGAAGTGTTTTTCTGCGTGGCGCCGCGCCGCCTCGCCCATCTTCTTTCTCAGCGTGGCGTCCCGCGCGAGCGCCACGAGTTTCTCGGCGAACCGCTCCGGTTTTTCGTCGACCACGAAACCGCTTTCGCCGTCGCGCAGCAGTTCGCCGAGCATGCCCGTGCGGCCGACGATCACCGGCGTGCCGGCGGCCATAAGTTCGCGCAGCGCCCTCGCCGTCTCGTCCGTTCCCGGTCTGACGTGAACGCCGACGTCGCACGTCGCCAGCGCGTTCGCGTATTCCCCGCCGCGGAGATAGCCGGCGAGATGGACCGCGTGCTCCAGGCCGAGCCTGCGCACAGGTTCCTCCGCCACCTCCTGGAGATGAGTGCCGCGACCGATCACCACGCCTTTGAGTTCCGGCGCTTTCTGTCGCGCGCGACGCAGCGCTTCGAAAAAAATGGACAGTCGTCGTCGCTTCTGCACCCGGCCGACCACCGCCGCCAGAACGTCGCTCTCGGAGAAGCCGAACCGCTCCTTCATCGGTGAGACGCGCTCCGGCGAGAACCGCTCCAACTCCACCGGCGGCGGCAGCGTGAGAACCCGCTCCTCCGGAAGAGGCCAGGCGTTGAGAGCCTGTCTTTTGTGATACTCGCTGTGCAGGACGACCGCGTCGGTCACGCGGCGCGTGAGGACGCGCGCGCGCACGCGCAGGAACAGTCGTCCCATGGACCACACGGAGCGGACGACGACGCCGCGTTCGGCCTTTCGCGACGCCCATCCCGCGACCACATGGTCTCCGAGGAGATTGGCGTGGAGGACGTCGACGCCCGCGGCGTCTATGAACTCGGCCATCTCCGGCGCGTCGCGGATGGAGGAGACGACGTCGAAATGCTTGCGGAGGATGAAGGGCGTGAGCGCCTCTATGCCGAACTCCGCGGCGCGCTGCTCTATGCTCGACGACTTCGGTCGCTGAAATCGACTGCATGAGAACATGACGTCCAGACCCATCGCGCGCAGTTCGCGGACGACCAGCAGAACCGTTTCCGCGGGGCCGGTCAGTTTGTGGTCGCTTATGAGATGAAGCACGCGCATGACTCGCTCCGTCACTCGGTGCGCAGGGGTCCGCGCAGGCGGACGGTTTCTATCCAGCGGTCGCGGCGCGCCGACGCGAGACTCTCGACGCGGCGGAGCATGTTGCGACGCGCGTCCCGGAACGGGGTGTCGCGCAGCGCCAGGACGAACGCCCGCAACGCCAGGCTGAGCGGGACGCAGCGAGGCAGACTCGCCTGCAGTTGCGCGAACATCTGACACAGTCGCCACTCGGTTGCGCCGCCGACCCGCGCCGCTTCCAGGTCGCCGAGATACAACTCCTCGCCTTCGACGAGAAGGTTGCTCGCCTTGAAGTCGGCGTGCCAGACGCCCTTTTCCGTCATGCTGGAGACGAGCCGCGCGACGGTCTCCGCGAGGCGGCGCAGCGAGTCGGTGTCGCCTTCGAAGACCAGACGCCAGACTCTTCGCGCGAGGTCCTCTTCCACGCGGCGCATCACCAGACGTTCCCCGCTCCGGAAGAGTCCCACCCTGCGCATGTATGCGAGATGCTCGACGACGGGCAGTTTCAGAAGCGCCAGGCGATGCGCGTTACGCCAGGCGCGATAGAGGCGGCCCGCGCGGACCGGCAGGCGTATCCAACCGGCGGGGCCGCGATAGAGGCGCTCCTTGAAAAACACCTCTTCCGTCTCCACGCCGGCCGTCCACGTCTCGACGTTGGACGCTTCGCTGCGCAGGATATTGACGCGCCAGCCGCCGCGCGAGACGTGCCTGAAACGCGTCGACTCCTTGACGCAGCGCTTCGCCCGCGAGCGCAGCCTGCATCTCTTCAGGCGTTCGATTCTCGTCGTCGTCCGCCTGATGTGTCCCGCGTCTCCGGCCCAGTAGGTCGAGAGGAAGGCTTCCGCGTATTCGGGTCCCGCCGCGCTCTCTATGCCCATTGCGAGTTGCGCGACGTCGCGCAGCACCGCGCGCTCGCCGACCGATCTCCTTATGCGGCACTTCTGCGGATCTATGATCGTGAACGTTCCGTTTTCGATGAAGAGATTGCCGGGATGGAGATCGCCGTGCGTGACGCCGCTGGAGTGCATTTTGCGGACGAACCCGGCCAGGGCGGTCACGCATTCGCGACGGCGCTCCGGCTCCATTTCGGCGAGAGCCGGACCCAGTTCCTCGCCGGGCGCTTTGGAGACTATCACGTAACTGGCGCCGGCGCGGCCGTAGGAGGCGAAGCCGAGCGAGTCCACGCAAGAGACGCCCCGCTCCTGCAGGGCGCGTATCATGTGATGCTCGCGTTCGGCCCTGCTGCCCCGCAGCCGGTGTTTCAGTCGCTCGAGCAGGCCGCGCGGCCGGTGCTCCTTCACGTACAGCGGTCTGCGTCCGTGACTGCACCAGACGCGCTTGGCGAGACTCTCCTTCACCAGCGTCAGGCCGCCCGCGCACGCGGTCTGCACGAGAAGTTCCAGTTCCTCGGCGTCCTGGGGATCCCGGGCCGTGACCTTCATCCACCGCCCTCCAGAGGCGTGTTACATTTTAGCGCGCCGGCCCCTTACGTGCAACCCGCGCCTCCTTCCGCACGCGGGTCCCGCGTCAGTCGCAGCAGTCGCACGTCGGCCGCCACGAAACGATGTCTGCGGCCTTCGTCGTCCGTGACGAGCAGCGCTCCGTCCGCGGCCAGTCCCTCCACCGAGCCGGAGACTTCGCCGCTTTCGACGCGGACGAGCACCTTCTGTCCGCGGACGATTTCGGCCGCGGCCCTCACGCAGGCGGCCGGGCCGTTCGGACCGGCGAGAGCGGCCAGCGCTTCGAGCAGCGAACGCGCGAGCGCCGGCGCGACCGTCTGGAGAGGCGCTTTCGTCCATCGGCGCAGGCCCACCGCCGGAACGTCCGTCAGCGGCCCGTCGTCGAGATTGAAACCGACTCCGACCGCCGCGGCGCCCGGCGGAACGAGTTCGCACAGGATGCCGCAGAGTTTGCGATTGTCCGACGTCACCAGGTCGTTCGGCCAGCGCAGCAGGAGCGGCGCTTCCGGCGCCAGACTCTTCGCCGTGCGCAGCGCCGCGAGCCCCGCCGCCAGCGCGACCAGTTGCGGGTCCGTATCCGGAGCGCGGACGAGCGCCGTCAGATACACTCCCGCGCCCGCGGGCGACGCCCATTTCCGTCCGAGTCTGCCGCGGCCCGCGCTCTGGCCGAGCGCGAGGACGAGCAGCGGCGGCCGGACTCCGGCGCGCAGCAGCGCCGTCGCTTGCGCGTTGGTGCTGTCGGTCCTGTGGAACATAAATCCCGGCGTTTCGTCTATCCAGAACGTCAGCATCGCTTCTCCTCCGGTTGAGCGTGCGTCGTCGGCCGCGGTCGGAAGATGATAGGCGGCAGGTCGCGACGGGTCAACCGCCGCCGTCGGGCGTTCGGAAAAAGGTTGTCGGGACGCGCGCGCGCGCGTAAGATGGGGCCGCGGTTGAAGGAGGGAGAGATGGAGCCTATCGACGGCCGGAAGTTTTCGCCGTACGGCGACAGGCGGCGCGGCGCGGCCGAGTTGAGCGTGCGCGCGCTCGTGCTCGGCGCGGTGGTGGCGGCGGTGATGGGCGCGGCCAACGTCTACATCGGCCTGAAGGTCGGCATGACGGTCTGCGCCTCGATACCGGCCGCCGTCCTTTCAATAGCGATACTGCGGGGCCTGCTTCGCGGCGGCGGCGTGCTGGAGCACAACATCGTTCAGACCACCGGCTCGGCGGGCGAGTCGCTGGCCGCCGGCATCATCTTCACCATGCCCGCGCTCATAATCGCCGGCGTCTGGTCGGAGTTCGACTTCTGGACGGTTTCGCTGGTGGCGCTTCTCGGCGGTCTTCTCGGCGTCTTCTTCATGGTGCCGCTGCGCCGCTCGTTGATGGTCGATGAGGAGAAGACGCTGCGGTACCCCGAAGGAGTCGCGTGCGCGCAGGTGTTGTACGCCGGCGGGAAGAGCGGCCGCGGCGTCTGGCTGCTGCTGATCGGCGGCCTGATCGGTCTTCTCGGCACCGGTGTGGGCAGGATGATGGGCTGCAGCACCGAGTTGGCCGGAGCCGTCGGTCTCGGGGGCGGCGCCGTGGTCATGCTGTCGTTCGATCTGGCCGTCGCGCCGCTGGCGGTGGGCGCCATAATCGGCCCCGTCATCGCGCTGCTGGTGCTGATCGGCTCGGCCGTCACCTTCCTGGCGTTGATACCGTTCCATCTCGCGAACCATCCGGAGTTGGGCGGAAATGTCTGGGGCGCGTATCCCACCTGCCGTTACGCCGGCGTGGGCGCCATGGTCGTCGGCGGTTTGTGGTCCATAGTCCGCATGCGCAAGTCCATTCGTCAGGCGCTCTCGCGACTGTTCGAGAAGATATCGCCCACGCAGAAGGAGGCGCTTCTTGCGCGGCGTGAGGACCTGCCCGCGAAGCCGCTCTTCGCCGCGGCCGGCCTCGTCGCCGTCGGCGTCTTCTTCCTTTACTGGCATGTGCTCGGATCGCTGCCGTATGCGATTCTGGCGTCCGTCGCCATGCTGGTCGCCGGCTTCTTCTTCGTCGCGGTGTCGTCCTACGTCGTCGGTCTCGTCGGCTCGTCGAGCAATCCGGTCTCCGGCATGACGATATGCACGCTGCTCTTCGCGGCGCTGCTGCTTTTGCCGCTGGGCCTCGCCGGCAAGGCGGCGGTGCTCGCGTTGCTGGTGGTCTCGGGCGTCGTCTGCTGCGCCGCCGCGACCGCGGGAGACATATCACAGGACCTGAAGACGGGACATCTGGTCGGCGCGAAGCCCTACAAGCAGCAGTTGGCCCAGATTCTGGGAGTGGTGGCCGCCGCTTTCGTCATGGCGCCGGTTCTGACCATGCTTTCCAAGGCCTACACCTTCTCGCCGCCGCGCGGGAGTGCGAAGAAGGCCGCGGAGGCCGAAAACGGAGACGCCGAAAAGACGGCCGGCAAGGAGGTTCTGAAAGCGCCGCAGGCGACCATGTTCGCGCAACTCGCGTCGCTGCTGGCCCACTGGGAGACGCCGGCGGACAGAGAAGCGCGGGAGGCGGCGCGACGCGAGGGGAAAGAACTTCCGAAACGGGAGATACCGTGGGGATATCTGTTGTTCGGGGTGCTGCTGGCGCTGGGACTCGGCGTCGGCGACGTTTTTCTGAGTCGCGCCAAATCTTCGTTCCGCCTGTACATAATGCCCGCGGCGGTCGGTCTCTATCTGCCGCTGGGGCTGGGCGTCACCATAACGGCGGGCGCGCTTCTCGTCTGGTTCATGGGGCGCTCGTTGTCCCGGGAGCGGAGGAAGGCGTGGCAGCACGTGGCGGTGCTTCTCGCCTCCGGCCTGATAGCGGGAGAGGCGTTTGCGGGGATCGGCACGGCGCCGCTGCTCGGCGCCGGCGTGACCTGGAGCACGTGGTTCTCCGGCAGGTCGATCATTCCCGCGCTGACGGTGGCGGCGGCGGTCGTCGCGTATGTGTGGCTGCGATTCTCGAAGCGACGTGAGGAGACCTAAGATGTGGTCCGAAGATGTTTTCGACAGGCTGTGCGCGAGAATCGACGCGCTGTCGAACGAAGCGGTGGAGTTGCAGAAGCGACTGGTGCGCTTTCGCGCCGTAGGTCCGGTCTCCGGCGGTCCGGGCGAGTTCGAGAAGGCGTCGTTTCTTCGCGACTACCTGCGGGAGCACGGTTTCGAAGAGATCGAATGGATAGAGGCGCCGGACGAACGGGTGCCCAGCGGCGTGCGACCGAGTCTCATCGTACGCGTACCGGGCGAGAGCGAGCGAACCGTCTGGGTGATGGCGCACACCGACATAGTGCCGGAAGGTCCGCGGGAGTTGTGGGAGAGCGATCCTTTCGAACTGACCGTCTCCGGCGACAGGATGACGGCCCGCGGCGTCGAGGACAACAATCAAGCGATAGTGGCGGCCGTTCTGGCGCTGCGCGCGCTCAAGGAGGAAGCGGTGCGACCGCCTCTCTCGATCGGACTGCTGCTGGTGGCCGACGAAGAGACGGGCTCCGACTACGGCGTCAAATACGTTCTTCGCGAGAGAGCGCCGTTCGGCGAGGACGACCTGATAGTCGTGCCGGACGGCGGTCTGCCGGACGGCTCCATGATAGAGGTCGCCGAGAAATCGATACTCTGGCTGAAGTTACGAGTGGTGGGCAAGCAGGGGCACGGCTCGCGTCCGGACGCCGCGAAGAACGCCGCGCGCGCGGCCGCGTATCTGACGGTCGCGCTCGACGAAGCGCTGCACGCTGCGTTTGCGCAGGAGAATCCGCTGTTTTCGCCGCCGGTCTCGACGTTCGAGCCGACCAAGCGCAAGGCGAACGTCGAGAACGTCAACACGATTCCCGGCGAGGAGGTGTTCCACTTCGACTGTCGCGTGCTGCCCGAGGTGCCGCTGAGCGAGGTGGAGGCGAAGGCGCGGGAGGTGGCCGGGAGCATCGCCGCGCGTTTCGGTGTGGAGGTGGAGGTCTCGCACGTGATGCGCCAGGAAGCGGCGCCGCCGACGCCCGCCGACGCGCCGGTGGTGACGGCGCTCCGCGAGGCGGTGAAGCGCGTCTACGGCGTCGAAGCGAAGCCCATGGGCATAGGCGGCGGCACGGTCGCGGCGTTCCTGCGCGGCGCGGGTCTCGCCGCCGCCGTCTGGAGCCGCATCGACGAGACGGCGCACCAGCCGAACGAGTACTCGCTTCTCTCGAACACCCTCGGCGACGCGAAAGTGCTGCTGCGCCTCTTCGGCGCCGACTGATCCTCGCTCACTCGCCGGGACGTTCGTCGAAGACGGCGACGGGGATCCGATTGCCGCTCTTCCGCGGCATCGCCAGCGTTCTGCCGTCCGACGCCAGCGCCAGGTCGTCCGCGCCGCCGCCCGGCGGAAAGAGCGTCAGTCGCGGCGCCAGAGTCACGGCGTCCAGCATCACCAGCGCGCCGTCGGCCTGCGCCGCCAGCAACGCTTTCGCGTCCGCCGTCGTGCGCAGGTGTCTCGAGGCGCCGGGCAGTCTCCCCTTCGCCAGAATGCGTCCGCCGGTGTCCAGACGGAAGACGTCGCCGGAGGCGTCGGCCACGAACATCGTCTCGCCGTCGGGCGCCATGCACATGCCGACCGCCTCGCCGCAGGGCAGGTTGACGCTGTCGAGAAGGCGCTCCCTGTCGAAGACGAATACGTGATCGCCTCTGTCGAGCGCCGCGAACACCCGTCCGTCCTTCGCGTAGCCGACTCCGCAGAGGGCGTTGGGCGGATCCGGTGTGATGCGGCCCTTCTCTTCGCCGCTCTTCAGGTCCACGAATACGACCGTTCCTGCGGAGCAGACCGCCGCTTCGCCTCCTTTGAACGCCACGAAGGCGTGCGCGGCCGGCGGTAACGCGTTCTCGCGACGCCAGACCGGCTCCATCGTGCCCGCCTCCAGCAGGGCGAGTCCGCCGTCGACGGCCGCCGCCAGTATGCGTCCGCCCTCCGGTACGCGTCGCAGAAGAGAAATTTCGACCCCCTCGCCGAACGGTCCGGCGACCGTCTTGAGAAGTCGCATCTCCGGCGCGGAAAACACATGCAGTTTGCCTTTCGCTCCGGAGACGACGAGTCGCCCCGGCGCGTCGGTGAAGTCGGCTCGTCTGCCCGACCGCGGCGCGTCGGCGGAAGGCGTCTCGGCCGTTCGCCCGGTGGCGATACCGGCGGGCGGCTCCACGACGATGACGCCGTTCCTGTCGGAGGCCACGAAGAAGCGACCGTCGCTTTCCTCCAGGTCCGTCACCGCGCCGGCGTGGAGGGTCTTGCGCAGGACGGTTCGCCAGTCTTTCATCGACCAGCAGTGCAGGACGCCGCTCGCCTCCGCGGCCAGGAGTCGTTCCTTCTCCAGCAGCAGGCCGGTTATGCGGCCGCCTCCCGCCCGTACGGCGCCCAGTTGCCGGCCGGAACGCCAGTCGAAGACCGAGATGATGTTGTTGTCGAACGCCAGGGCCACACGTGTGCCGAGGCAACGGAGCCTGCAGGGGCGCGCGGGAAGTTCGGCGCGGCAGAGAACGTGGAAGGTGTCGGGCTCCATCACCAGCAGCGCGTACCGCAGGGGCTCCGTGGAGGTGCAGACGCCGAGGGCGACGCCGCCCTCGGTTCGAACCAGGTTGGTGAGGATGTCTCCGGGGAAGGAGCGCCGCTCGCGCACGACGCCGTTGTCGGCGCCGAGCCGCGCCACGACTCTTCCGCCGGCGGCCAGGACCGTGTCGCCGAGGTGCAGCACCGAGTCGACCGGCGGCACGAACGGTCTGACGCGCCACATGATGCGTCCGTCGGAGACCTTGCAGCAGACCACTTCGCCGTTGGCGAGACCGACCGCGGCCGCGGCGCCGTCCGGACTCAGCCCCACGCAGTTCGGCTCTCGATCGAGCCGCGCGACGGCGCTCACCGCCACCGGCGAGGCGCTCGCGTCGAAGGTGCAGAGCGAGCGTCCGTGACGGTCGACCATGACGCGGACGTCGGCGACGACGTCGAGACCGCAGGCCGTGGGACCGGGAGGCGTCTTGTTCGTCACGCGCCAGCGTCGCGCGGCGGACATCTGAGCCAGAAACGACGACCATACGGTTTCTTTGTCCCTGTAGGCCTGCAACGCGAGATTGAGTGCGCGTTCGAAATCCGCGGCGGCGTAGGCGTTCATCGCCAGGGAATGGATACTGCCGGCGATTTTGGCGGCGATGCTCTTTCTGGCCGCGACTTCCGCCTTACGCGCGTCCTCCGCGCGGAGCCGCGCCTGCTCCGCTTCGCGTCGGAGTCTTTCCGCTCTCGCGCTTTCCCGTTCCGCCAGTTTCGCGCGGCGCTGCGCGTCGTCGCGCTCCTGTTCGGCCTGTCGCTTCTTGTTCTCCGCCTCCTCGCGCGCGCGGGTCTCCTCCACCAGAAGCCAGGCGAGAATCACCACCGCCAGGATCAGCAGCGCCAGAACGCCCGCGATGACTTTCTTGAAAGTGATTCTTCCGCGGCCGCGCCGGGCCGCGCCGGCCTTCCTGTCCGCCGCGGCCGGCGTCGCGGCCGGCGGAGGCGGCGCCGCGGCCTCCGCTTCGGCCGCTTCCGACTCCGGCTCGAGAAGCGCGTACAGTTGTTCGTCGCTGAGAAAGCCGTGGTCGAGCAGTATCCGCGCGATCGGCGTCTGCGGCTCGAGATTTTTCGCGTCCAGGATCTGCGCGATCTGCTCGCGACCGATGAATCCGCGCTGTCGCGCGGCCTGCAGCAGCAGCCTTTCCGATTCGCTTATCACGACTTCCCCCTCCTTTGAATCCGCTCCCCCCAGCGCTCGTCGAAGACCACTTCGTCGAGAGGCAGTCTCTTCGGCCGCCGCGGTCGCCATCGTTCGGCGGGATAGCCGAGCGTCACCAGCGCCACGACTTCGGCCTCTTCCGGAACCTCCAGGAATCGTTCGACTTCCGGACCGTCGAACGCGCCTATCCAGCAGGTGCCGAGTCCGAGTTCGGTAGCCGCCAGTATGAGATGGTCGAGCGCTATCGCGAGGTCCACGCGATGCGCGGGTCGTCCGGAACCCATGGTCGCGCCGCGCTCGAGCGCCGCGCCGGCTATTATTATCGGCGCCTGCGCCATCCACTCCTGTCGGTTGCACAACTCGGCGAGTCTGCGTCTCCTGTCGGCCTCGCCTACGACGATGAAGCGCCATATCTGTCGATTTCTGCCGGACGGCGCCAGTCGCGCCGCGTCCAGGACGCGACGCAGTTTCCACTCCTCCACCGGCCGGGCGGCGTAGGAGCGGACGCTGCGGCGCCACGTTATCGCTTCCGTCACGTCCATATTCTCGTCTCCTCCGGTTCGGGAGTTTCGCCTCTGCGGACGAGCCATCTGTTTCTCAGCAGCCAGAAAGCGACGACCGCCGGCACGAAGAACAGGCCGACCGTCTGCGAGACGGTCAGGCCGAACAGGTAGGACGGATCGTTGTCTCCCCGGAGGAACTCTATGACGAACCGGCCGACGGGATAGAGCGCGCCGATCAGCAGAATCGCTTCTCCTCTGCGGCGCTGCCATTTACGACTATAGACCAGCGTCAGGACGCACCACAGAAGCGCAGTCGCCGCGGAAAGGGGCTGCGTCGGATACACCGGCAACGTCCAGTCGTGAGCGCCCGCCAGTCCCGCGGCGCGATGCTCGCCGTGCACCGGCGGCTCGGGTATGACGACGACCTCCTGCAGATAGCCGTCCTTCAGCACCTTTTCGGTGCGCGCCGGCGGAAATCGTATCAGCAGGTGTCGGAGTACCGGAAGCGTCGGTCCTATGAGTCGCGCCTGCCGCGCCGCTCTGCTCCACTCCTGCCGGCTGATCAGGCCGCGCTCCAGCAGTATCTCCCTGACCGGTCGTCCCGGCTCCTTGCGCCACGCTTTCGCCACCTCCGCGGCCGCGGCGCGGGCCGCGCCCGGAGGCATACGCCTGACCGCCAGCATGAGTGTGATGCGTTCGTCGCGGCTCATCTCCTTCTCCGGAACCGCCAGCCAGTTTCCGCACGCCACGTACTCGTCGGGAATCTTTCCCCAGCAGCAGCCGTTCATCGTGCAGCCGAAACGTCCGCAGGCCAGGCCGAGCATCAGGCTCGGCGCCACGATGTCCGCGATCTTGAAAAACGGAATCTTGCGTCGCCAGCAGAACAGAAGTCCCGCGATTATGCCGCCTATCACCCCGCCGTAGTAGACCAGTCCGCCCTTCCACACCTCGAACACCGAAAAACTCCATCCCTCCTCGAAGGAGACGTGCGGACGTTCCTTCCATGCCTCGCGCACCTCCGCCGCGGAGATCGCCGACGGATCGTACGAGACGCGAAGGGGACGGCGCTTGTTGAACCACTCGCTCCGCTCGTCGGTCACAAGACCGTATGTGACGGAGGCGACCGCCTCGGCGTGCGGCAGGTTGAAGAAGTCGAGCCACTCCCACGACTGTCGTTCCTCGCCGTACCTCTCCACGGTTCGGAGGGTTTTCGCGTCGAAGCGCTCCCGCGGCATGACGGTCACGACGTGGCGCCGCGCCCCCGGCTCGAGCGCCATATAGGACAGGCGCCCCACGACGAGCGTCAGCAGGACCGCCGCCGCCCAGAAGAGACGCTTGCGCCAGGCGGGTCCGTCGAAAAACCATCGGAACACCTTCCACTGTCGCCCCCTGAACCAGACCAGCGTCGAGAGAGCGGCGCCCGCCAGCAGTCCTATCACCGAGTAACGGAGGTCGAACGGATTGAAGAACGCGAAGGAGAACTGGTCCCGAAATTCGAGGACGTAGAAGAAGCGGGCGCCGACGACGCCGAAGACTATCAGCCACAGTGCGAGATCGGTTATCGCATTGGGATCGAGCCCCGCCTTTTTCGCGCGCCTGCCCGCCAGGAGTATGCCCAGCACGAATCCGATCATCAGCATGAAGCCGTAGGCGTATATCGGCAGGTCCAGACCCGGGACGTGAAACAGGATACGTCGCATTCGCCGCTCTCCTATCGGCGGCGGATTATATCACCACGCTCTTTCTCCATCAAGGAGGCGCCGTTCCGGCGGCCGTGGCGGCGCGGACTTCCGCGGTGTGGCGTCGCGCGCCGCGACGCGTATAATGTGCCGTCCGCGTGAGGCGCTTCACCGAGGCGTCGCGGGCGGAGGCCCGCGTGGGGGACGGATAATGAGCGGAATCGACTTCGCCGACCTTGCCGGCAGATACGAGACGCCGTTGTACGTCTACGACGGAGGAGTCCTTCTGGAGCGTGCGGAGGCGGCGGCCGGAGCGGTTCCCTGGGAGCCGTTCGAGCCGCTGTTCGCGGTGAAGGCGAACGCCAATCCTCACGTGATCGCGCTTCTGAGGGAGGCGGGCTGGGGCGCGGACGTGGCCAGTCCCGGCGAGGCGATCGCGGCGCTGGCCGCCGGCGTGCCTCCGGAGCGGATGGTCATGACCGGCTCCAATCTCTCCGTCGACGACATGGCTTTCGCGCGCGCGAGGAACATCACCGTCAATCTCGACTCGCTCTCCCAGGTGGAGACCTGGGGCGAACGTCATCCGGAGACCGAGGTCTGGTTGCGACTCAATCCTGAGATCGCGCCGGCCACGCATCCGCATCTCGCCACCGCCGGACCGGAGTCGAAGTTCGGCATACGACCGGTGGACGTGGACGCCGCGCTCGATGTGTGTCGCGGGCGTGGCCTGGTGGTGAGAGGCCTGCACAGCCACATAGGCTCGATGCTGTCCGGGCCGTCGCCGTACGTCGCGGCGCTGGACTTCCTTCTCGCTCTGGCCGGACGCCTGAAGAGCGTCGAGACGGTGGACGTGGGCGGCGGAATGGGGATAGATTACGCGGGCGGGGACGAGTTTCCGCTGGAGGAGTTGGGCGCGACGCTCGCGAAGCGGTTGAGGACGTTCGCGGACGAGACCGGTCGCAGACTTCGACTGGCGCTCGAGCCGGGACGATGGGTCGTGGCGCCGTGCGGCTATCTTGTGGTCTCGGTGACCGCGATCAAGAGAACGGCCGGTCGCCTGCTCGTCGGCGTGGACTGTCCTTTCACGCAGTTTCCGCGTCCCGCCATCTACGGCGCGGGACACCGTCTGGAGAACGCGTCGCGGCCGGACGGTCCGCCGACGGACTGCACCGTCGTCGGCAACGCTTGCGAGTCGACGGACGTACTGGCGCGGGACGTTACGCTGCCTGAGCCGCGCGTGGGCGACCTGCTCGTGTTCCGCGACGCCGGCGCTTACTGCTTCGCGATGGCCTCCTGCTACAACGGACGACCTCTCCCGGCCGAGGTGCTGGTCGAGCGGGAGCGCATCCGCCTGATACGCAGACGCCAGAGACTGGAAGAGATGACGGCGGACTGCGGCGAAGAGTGACCTCCCGCCGCCGGACCGCTCCGGAACTGTGTGGAGGCGCGGCCGTGCTCGGGCGACGCGGACGACAGCGGACGTTCATATTCGAGTTGACCGCCGACTGCGCGAACGCGTGCGTGTTCTGCTACAACGTCCGGCACGTCTGCGGCGCGTCGGAGGAGGAGTTGAGCGCCGGGCGCTGGATCGCGCTGGCGGAGCGGCTGCACGCGGAGACGGGTTTCGAGGAGGTCGCGCTCTCCGGCGGCGAGCCGCTTCTGCATCCGGGCTGCGAAGCGATAGCGGCGGCGCTGGACGCGATGGGCGTGCGCGTCTCTCTCGTCACCTCCGGTGGCGGTCTCGACGGAGAGAGGACGCGACGCCTGCTCGAGGCGGGAGTCGGTCTTTTTCAGTTGCCGCTGCACTGCGCGGACGAAGCGCTTCACGACGCTCTCGCCGGGCGCCGCGGCGCTTACGCGGACGCCGCGCGCGCCTTCGCCGAGGTGTTCGCGGCCGGCGGCGACGCGGTGGGCGTATGTGTGGTCACCGACGCGAACGTGAGCCGGTTGAGGGAGGCGGCGGAAGCGGCGTTCGCGCTCGGCGCGCGCGGCATGATGGTCAATCGCGTGAACATAGGCGGCCGCGCTTTGGCGGACTGGCGGACGCTGCTGCCCGAGCCTGCGGCGCTGGAGGCGGCGTTCGCGGAGTTGGACGCCTTCTGCGCGGAGACGGACTTCGGCGCCTCCGCCTCGACGGTGGTGCCGCCGTGCCTGGTGGACATGTCGCGCTTCC
The DNA here is from genome assembly GCA_964412125.1 of uncultured Planctomycetota bacterium. Taxonomy (GTDB): domain Bacteria; phylum Planctomycetota; class SKW154; order SKW154; family SKW154; genus CAYPNR01. The sequence goes on from CAYPNR010000055.1 coordinate 15,276, forward strand.
GCAACGTGAGCGCGGGCTTCTGTCCGGGCGACGAGAGAGACGCCTACTACACGGTGGGGCCGAACGGCGTGATGCGGCCCTGCAACCACAGTCGCGCGACGCTGGGAGACGCGACGGAGGAGAGTTTCGGAAGACTTCGTCGGCGCCCGGCCGCTTCGCGCTACAGAAGATGGAGCGCTCCGTTCTGCAGGGGATGTCCGCACGAGAAGACCTGTCGCGGCGGCTGTCCGGCCGCCGTCGA
>CAYPNR010000056.1:0-15008 GCA_964412125.1 uncultured Planctomycetota bacterium
GCGCGCAGGGCCCGAAGGACGTACCGGACACGGTGGCTCAGGCCTCCGGCGCGGCGGCCCGGATCATACCGGCGTTGCGGCGCGGCCGGATACGACGCGAGCCGCTGGTGGCGGAAGTCGACCCTGATTTCTGCAACCGTTGCGGCCTGTGCGTGAGCGTCTGTCCGTACGGCGCGCGGGTGCTGGAGGACGGCCCGGCGCGGGTCGTCGAAGGCGTGTGTACCGGCTGCGGCTCATGCGCCGTCGCCTGTCCCTCGGCCGCCACTACGATGCGGAATATGACCCGTGACGCCCTTCTCGACTCGGTGCGTGCGGGGACGCTCCACGCGGGCGCGCGCGCGTGGTGAAACGCCCGCAACGCCGTGAGCGCCGGCCGCGCTTCGGCCTCAGTTCTGCAGATTGAAGTCCTTCACCCACGCCCAGGCGTCCGCGCGCTTGTGGTATGTGCTCTCGTCTATGTAGTGGCCGCAGCCCGCCACCACGTCGCATCTGGTGGTGTAGCCTTGGCCCTGACGGTAGTTCGCTTCGTTGACGCATCCCGGATAGTAGCCGGTCGCGGTGTCCTGGTCGCCGACGGCGTAGTAGTACTTGGCGCCGTTGGGGCGTTCCGGCGGTATCGCCGGGGCCGCTCCACCGGAGCCCGGAAAGACGACGGCGGCCGCGACAACGCCCTGGTTGTCGTCGGTGAACATTATCGCGATGTTGCCGCCGGCCGACCAGCCCGCAAAATAGTAGCGCGCGCGGTCGACGTTGTACTGGTCCTCGAGTTCCGGAATGAGCGTGTTTATCTTGGTCAGATACGCTTGCGTGTCGTTGTACTCGTCCAGATCGACGAGGATGATGTTGTTGGTGTCGGCGATGGCCTGCCACTGGTCGATCTCCTCGTTGAAGAGCCAGACCACCGGCGACGCGGCCGTCTGCGGGTCGTAGGATGTCGGAATGTAGACGTAAACGTGGCCGCTGCCCGCGCCGGCCACCGCGAAGTCCCATATTCCGCCGGGCTGCGTGGAGCCGCCGGAGCCGCCGGACGGGTCTATGCCGCCGCCGGACGAGGTCGTCTTTACCGTCAGCGGCAGAGTCTTCGCGTCCGACTGCTGCGGCGAAGAGGAGTCGCTGACGGATACGCTGACCGAGTAGGTGCCGCTGCTGCCGGTCGCGGGCGTGCCGGTTATCTGAAGGACGTCTCCTGACTGCTGCCAGGAAAGACCGCTCGGAAGTCCCGAACACGACCACGAATAAGGCGTGGTGCCGCCGCTCGCCTGAACGGTCGTGTTGTAAGGGGTGCCTTCCGAAGCGTCGGGAAGAGAAGTGGTGGTTATGGTGACTCCGCCGCCGCCACCGCCGCCGCCGCCACTGCTGCTGCTTGTGGTGCAGCCGACGAAGAAGAGCGCCGCCGCGACACCCGCCAGAATCGACCATCCACGCATGAGACCGCCCCCTAATATGCACCCGTGGAACAGTATACCCGCTCGCGGGCGGATTCTTTCCGGGCGATCCTTCCTTCGATGCGGTTGCGGAAAGTGATTGGTCAAAACCGTGACCCGTTGGTGACGTTAGCGTGACAAATCGCCTACCTGGCCGTTTTCCTTACCGTCACTTCCACGCGATGGAATCGTATCACGGTGTTTTTGCCCACGCCGAGGAGTATGAAGCCCGGTTGCGGAACGCGTATCACGTCTTCTTTGACGAGTCGCTCTTCGCCGCCGACGGACATGTAGCACTTGAATCTGCCGGCCTCGATCACCACTCTCATCCGCACGCGCTTGCCCAGAAGCCCGCCGCTGTTGAGAGGATCGAAAATCAGATTGAGACCGCCGACTATGGTGTCGTAGACCGGAAGATAGTTGTTGCAGACCGAAACCATGAAGTTGCCTTCGCCTTCGGGGGTGAACTCGACGAGAAGTTCGTAGTCGCTCCAGCGTGTCATTCCGCGCCGGAGAGGATGGATGTTGTATCTTTCCGCCGCGGCGGTTCCGCGGCCAACCAGGTCGCCGCCTTCCACTTTCCAGCGACCTTCGTTCTCCTCTTCTTTCCATCCTCTGAGTGTGCGGCCGTCGAAAAGGGAGACTTTCTTGTTGAGCGGAAGCGCCGGCAGCGCTTTGCGCCCGATCCCACGCCACCATTTCGCGCGACGCTTCTCCATCTCCTTCAGATGGCCCTGATAGAAAAGTCGATTCGCCTTCTCGACCGCCTCCTTCGATCGAGCGATTCCGCGCTTGATGAGCGCCTCTTCCTCGGCGTCGGTCTCGATGTGCACCGAGACCGCCGACAGGTCGGGATCCTGCGTGCCGTCGAGGTAGAGCACCTTCACGGTGTTGAGACCCTCTTTCAGCAGGCCTTTCAGCGGAACGGCGGTCACCATCGCGTCGGGAAACGGGCCGTCGTTCTCGACGTCCTTCTCGGACTCGCGTCCGTTCACGACGATCTTGAACCGGATGCGCCGCTTGCCTCCGAGTTCGTGATGAATGGCGAGCGCCGCAAGCGTCGGCACCTTCGCCAGCGTGAACTCCAACGTCAGTTCGGATTCACCCTTCCGCGGCATGGTGAAACGATGTCGGACTTCCGGACCTTCGTCGGGAATAATGCAGTCGAGCGGATGGTAGCATTCCTTGAAGCGATAAACGCAGTTCGCCCCGGGACGTTCGACGTTCAGCGTCACCGAAACCAGAGGCGGCTTCTCGAGAAGCCTTTCCATGTCCTCTTCGGTGCACGGCGCGAGCGCCTTCTCCGCCTTCTTCAGCCGGCCGAGCAGACGGTCGAGTTCGTCCGCCCGCAGCGTCCCCTCCAGAACCTTTCGCGTCTCCAGTACGCGTTTGAGCATCGTTCGAACCGCCTCCAGCGTCCGTGCGCGGTCCTTCAGCAGCGCTTCCGCCTTCGCCTTGAGGTCGTCGAGCAACGCTTCGAGACGCTTCTGGAAGGTCTGTCTCAAACGCTGGTTCAGACCTTCCCATCGCTCCGCGTAAGGCGTGTCCTCGATAGTCGATTTGACTTCGTTCATGCGCTCGGTCAGTTTTTTGAAGTCGTCGGTCGAGAGTTCCGTCTTGAGAGCCGCCTCCACCTGCCTTTTGAGGTCCGACCACGCGCGCATCGCGGCGTCGTAGTCGTCGTACCTCGCCGCCGCCTCTTCGATCCGCTCCCACCATTCGCCGGCGCCCTGGAACTTGGACGGATAGGAGCGCGCCACGTCGGCGGCCTCTTTCCATCTTTCTTTCGCCTCCAACTCTTCCGCCCTCTTCATCAGGCGTCGATACTCCTTCTCGGCCGCTTCGCCGCGAAGCGTCGCCAATCTGGACAGGGCCCAGTCGAATACCGGCGTCACCCTCTGACCGCCGCTGCGCGTGCGCCACTCTTCGCGGCGCCTGCGAAGATCGAGATACGCGCCGTCGAAGTCCTGATCGATCTCGACTCTCTTCAGTATTTCCGTCACCGTCCTGCGCGCCTCGGCCACGGGATCCTTGAGCGGTTTTCGTCGACCGCCGCCGTCGTCGGAGCCGCCGCCGCTTCCGCCGCTCAGCGCCACGGCGAGAATCACCACCACCAGCGACGCGACGGCCGCGCCCAGCGCCCACAGCATTCGCGACGACCCGCCCTCCGGACGCGACGTCCTGTAGGCGGATGAGGTGATGCCGGAGGCCAATTCCACAGACGGAGCGCTGGACTCCGAGGAGCCGGAAACGGAGGACGCCGGCTCCACCGACGGCGCGATGACGCTCGACGAGCCTTCGAGGGCCTCGAACAAGGGCAGGGCGATCTCGACGCAACGCTTGCAGAAAACGTGGCCGTCGTCCGTCTTCATCGCTCCCGTTTTGAGATCCTCGACCGGGACGACGGCGCCGCAGCGGGCGCATCTCTCCAGATCGGAGCCCTCTTCCGGCTCCGCGGCGGCCGCCCTGTCCACCTCACGCAGACAGTCGGGACAGAATCGAAACGGTCCGATGGTCGGCGTGTCGTCCCCGACCGGCTTCCCGCATCTGTGGCAGCGATCTTCCATGCCGGAGACACCTCACGGCTCGATCCGATAAATGGTTCGCGCAAATGGAACGGTCTCCCGAATGTGCTCCAGACCGCATATCCAGGCGACCGTCCGTTCGACGCCGAGACCGAATCCGGAGTGCGGCACGCTTCCGTAGCGCCGCAGATCCAGATACCACTCCAGCGGCTCCCTCGGCAGATCGTTCTCCTTCATCCGCGCGAGCAGGTCGTCGACGTCTTCGATACGCTGGCCGCCTCCTATTATCTCTCCGTAGCCCTCCGGCGCCAGCATGTCGAAGCCGAGAACCAGTCGCGGGTCCTCCGGGTCCTCCTTCATGTAGAACGCTTTCGTCTCCCTGGGAAACCTGTGGACGAAAACGGGCCTGTCGAAACTCTCCGTCAGGGCGGTCTCCTCCGGCGAGCCGAAGTCGTCGCCCCACTCCACCTCCATTCCTTTTTCGCGAAGCATGTCGAGCGCCTCGGCGTAGGTGATGCGCGGAAACGGCGGCTCCACTCGCTTCAGTTTCGATACGTCCCGCTCCAGTATCTCCAGTTCCCTGTCGCAGTCGTCCGTCACGGCCCTCACCGTCTCGGTCACGAAGTCCTCCGCCAGCGCCATCATGCCGTCCATGTCCACGTACGCCGCTTCCGGCTCCACCATCCAGAACTCGGTGAGATGGCGGCGCGTCTTCGACTTCTCCGCCCTGAAAGTCGGACCGAAAACGAAAATCCTGCCGAAGGCCGCCGCTCCCGCTTCTCCGTACAACTGGCCGCTCTGGGTCAGATACGCGCTGCGCTCGAAATAGCCCACCTCGAAAAGCGTGGTGGTGCCCTCGCAGGAGGTCGGCGTCAGAATGGGCGCGTCGAAAAGAATGTAGCCGCGCGAGAAAAAGAAGTCGTAAATCGCGCGTACGAGACGCGAACGTATGCGAAGTACGGCCCACTGCCTGCGGGAGCGTATCCAGAGATGCCGTTTCTCCATCAGGAAGCCGACGCCGTGCTCCTTCTTGCCTATGGGATACTCTTCGGCGCGTCGCACCACGCGCGCCTCCGACAGACTCAGTTCGTAGCCGCCCGGCGCCCTGGCGTCGGCTTTGGCCACGCCCACGATCACAAGCGACGACTCCAGCGGCAGATGCGCCAGTTCGGAAAACTTCTCCTCGCCGATCTCCGGCAGGGTGGTCACCGCCTGTACGATTCCGGTGCCGTCGCGCACGAGCAGAAACAGCACTTTACCCTTGCGGCGACGGTTGTGGAGCCAGCCTCTTATCTCGACCCGTCGTTCCGTATGATCCGGCAGGTCTTCGACGTGGACCCACGGTGCGTTCAAGACAGTTTCTCCCTGATGGAGCGCAGTTTCTGTTCGATGGAGCCCTTCTTGTCGCGTCGCTCGTCTATCGATATCGAGGTGACCACGCGCAGCGCGCCCGCGTCGAACGGCGCGTTGTGGACGATCTTCGCGGCGTCGAAGGCTCTCTCCAGCGCGTCGACCTCGAGTACCGTTCCCATCGCGTGGAGGTGCGGCTCGAAACCCGCCTCCTCCAGTCTTCTCTGCACGTCCGCCACGTAGGCGCTCAGGCTCGGAGTGCCCGTGCCTATCGGCACCACCGTGAGATTGACGATAATCATTTCGTTCCTCCCTTGCTGACGTTTTCCCAGAGGCGCACGAATTTGAGGCGCAACTCCGTCAGAAGCCCCTTCAGAAACGCTTCCTCTTCGTCGTTCAGATTGCCTTTCGTCTTCTCCTGAAGCATGCCCAGTATGTCTATTATCTGCTTCGCCTGGGCCGGGTCGCTTCTCTTGCGCCCGTCGACGGGATTCTCGGCTTCGCCCAGCGCGACGAGAGCGCCGGCGGCGAGCCCCTCCACGAACTGAATGAAAGTCGTCTCCCCCGGAAGCGCCGCTCTTTCGCGACGGAAAGCCTCTTCCGCCTCCCGCGCTTCGCGTTTCGCTCGTTCCTTCCAGTCGTCTTCCATGGGCGGTTCACTCCAGAGTGACGGAGCAAGCGATTCTATCCCGGCGGCCTGCGCGTTTCAAGCGCGGCGCCGCAGTCTCACGTGCCCCGCTCTTTCGTCGGCGACGGACTATCGTGACGCCTGCGGAAACAGATACGCGAAGAAGGTGTCTACGTCGCGGGAGAGGCTTCGATCCTCGACCACGGGGCCTATCTCTTTCATGAAGAAGCGAAACAGGCGTCGCGCGGCGGGCCCGAGTTTTTTGGGTTTGCCTTTTGTGCGGAGCCACAGCGCCTGACAGCCGCAGAGCGCGGTAACGGCGGCCGCGAGGCGGGCGTTTGCGGCGGCGCTCAACGCGAGTCTGCCCGAGAGCGGCGCCATGGAGACGAGGTCTTCCTGATCGGCGCAGGTCGGTATCGTGTGGACCGACGCGGGCGCGGCCAGATGTCTGCACTCCGCGGCCAGTTCGGCCAGGCCGTACTGCAGCAGCATCAGACCGGAGGACAGGCCGGTGGTGTCGGGCGAGAGGAAGCGCGGCAGGCCGCGGTTGCGCGAGTCGTCCATCAGGCGGTGGACGAGACGCTCCGCGACGTTGACGACTGTGGCGAGCGCGACGCGAAGCGAGTCCGCGGCCGCCGCAACGGGCTGCGCATGAAAATTGCCGCCGGAGACCGCCTCGGGCCGTCCCGACGGCTCGCGCAGCAGAAGAGGATTGTCCGTGGCGGAGTTGATCTCCACGCGAAGCGTCTCCTCGACCGAGTTCAGCGTCTCGAACGCGGGACCGAGGATCTGCGGGAGGCAGCGCAGGGAATACGGGTCCTGAAGCGGGCCGTGAGTCGCCTCCGGCTCGGCGGCGGAGGTGCGTCGCGGCGCGGCGAGCAGTTTCGACAGGCGCTCGGCGACGGCGCGCTGGCCGGGATGCGGACGCGTTCGATGCAGAGCGGGAAGGAAGGACGACTCCGAGCCGAGAAGGGCCTCGAAGCATGCGGCGAAGGACTCGAGCGCCGCGTCGAAGGCGGTTCGCGCCCGCCGAAGCGCGTGACAGAGCAGGGCGGCGGAGAAGGCGGTGCCGTTCACCAGGGCGAGTCCCTCTTTCGCTTCGAGGACGAGGCGTTCGACTCCCGCCGCGGTCATGGCCTCGATACCGCTCATGCGCTTCCATTCGGAGCCGCTCCAGAGAAGCGCTTCGCTGCTCATCCGGACGGCTTTCTTCCGCGCCGCGCCTTTCAGCGGCGCCTTGCGCGCCCGGCGCGCGAGCGCGTCTTCGGCGGCGGACGCCTCCGGACGCGGATCGCGCGAGAGCACCAGCGCCATGTGCGCCAGCGGCGCAAGATCGCCGGAGGCGCCCACCGAGCCGCGCGACGGCACCAGCGGCGCCACGCCCTCGCGAAACATCTCGATCAGGCGCTCGACAACGACCGGACGAACGCCGGAGACGCCTTTCGCCAGTGAGTTCGCGCGGATGAGCATGGCGGCGCGGACCACCTCCACGGAGGCGGGCTCGCCGACGCCGGAGGAGTGCGACAGAACCAGCATCCGCTGCAGGAGACGGGAGTGCTCGGGCGGAACGAACCTGTCGGCGTTCGCTCCGAAGCCGGTGGTGATGCCGTAGACCGCCACGCCTTTGCCCACCGCTTTTTCGACGACGCGTCTGGAGCGGCGCATCGCCGCGATCGCGCCGCGGCTCAGGCGGAGACTCGTCTCACCGGGCGGGGCGAGCGCCGCCTGCGCGACGGTTTCGGGTGAGAGCGATTCGCCGTCGAGCGTGACCCTCACGTTTGCTCCTCCAGCAGAGCGCGTATCATGGCGACCTGTCGCTCCTCTTCTCCGCCTTCCTGTTTGCGGGTCTTCATGTCCTTTATCTGCACGTGTCCCTTCGCGATCTCGTCGGGTCCGAGAAACGCGACGAAGCGGACGCCTTTCTGACGCGCATAGCCGAGTTGTCCGCGAAGGTCGGCGCCGCCGAGATACAGTTCCGTGTTGAGGCCGCGCCCGCGCAGGCGCGCGGCGAGACGAGCCGCCTCTCCGAGAAGCGCGGCGTCGACCACCGTGACGAGCACCTGCACGTGCGTGGACGGCGCGTCGGCGACCTCTCTTTCCTGAAGCGCGGCGGAAATTCTGTCGAGACCGATGGACGCGCCGACGGCCGGAGTTGCGCTTCCGGAAAACGTCCCTATCAGTCCGTCGTAGCGGCCGCCTCCGGCCACGCTGCCGACGCCGGCGTCCGTCATCACCGCCTCGAATACGGGACCCGTGTAGTAGTCCAGTCCCCTCGCCAGAGAGAGATCGAAGACGAGACGCTCCTCCGGCAGGGCGAGGTCGCGAAGGCGGTCGCCGAGCGTCTCCAGTCTCTCGAAAGCGGCGTCGGCGGACGGAGCGTCGCGGAAGAGGCCCTTCACGTCGCCGAAGCCTTCCTCTAAGCGCAGGCTTCTTCGCTCGAGAATCGTAAGTATGTGGTCGGCGGCGGCTCTCTCGACGCCGCGTTTCGTCAGTTCCTCCCGTACGCCTTCTGCGCCGATCTTGTCGAGTTTGTCCACGGCGCGGGCGACTTCGAGAACGTTCCGCGCGGTCGGCGGAACGCCGGCGGCCTCGAGCATCGCCTGGATCACGCCGCGCTCGCTTATCCGGACGGTGAACGGCCCGATGTCGAGCGCGTCGAGACAGTCGTGAAGCACCGCTATCGTCTCGGCGTCGGCCGCGGGCGAGGACGAGCCGACGATGTCCCAGTCGCACTGGAGAAACTCACGAAATCGTCCGCGCTGCGGCTTGTCCGCGCGCCACACGGGCTGAATCTGATAGCGTTTGAACGGCTTCGGCAGTTGCGGATTCGACGCGACGACCCGCGCTAACGGCACGGTCAGATCGTAACGCAGACCGATGTCGCGACCCCCGCGGTCGGTGAAGCGGTAGATGAGACGCTCGGCGTCCTCGCCGTACTTGCCGGAGAGAGTCTCCCAGTTTTCGAGGGCCGGCGTCTCGAGCGGATCGAAACCGTAGCGGCGGAAGACCGTTCTGAGCGAGTCGAGCATTTTCTCGCGTTGTATGGCCGCGGCGGGCAGATGGTCGCGTGTCCCCTTCACCACGGAGAGTCGTTTTTTCATCCGTCGCGTCTCCCACCGTATGACGCGCCCAATTCTACCCGCGGCGGCGGCGGATGCAACGCTCCATATCGCCTGCGCGGGGGAAGCGGCCTGTCGTTTTCGCTTGAAAAGACGGGAGTCGCGCTCTACAATTCTGTGGTTGTGCCCGAGACGGGTTTGAGGGTTCCGGCACGTGCGCAAGGACAGACGTCCGCTGGGCCAGTTGCTGAAAGAGATGGGCCTGGTCACCGAATACGAGATACAGGAGGCGCTCAGGGTCCAGAAAGAGCAGGGCGGCGGACTCGGTGAGATCCTCATGGAGATGGGCGTCGTCGACGAAAAGGACGTTCTGTTCGCGCTCGCCATCCAGGCCGGCATGGACATGGTCGACCTCGACGAGATGGACATATCCGAAGACGTCATCGAGAAAGTGGACAAGACGATAGTGGAAACCTACAACGTAATGCCGATAGAGGCGGACGACGAGAAGGTGGTGGTGGCGATCGCGGACCCGTCGAACCTCGGCGTCCTGGACGACTTACGATTCATGCTGGACTGCGAAGTGGAAGCGGTGGTCGCGCCGGAGGAGGCGATAATCAACGCGATGGAGCGCTACTACGGCGGCAAGGAGTCCGACAGCATAGAGTCCATACTCGCGGCGGTGGACGAGGAGGCGGGCGTGGAACTGGTCGAGGGACGTGAGGTTCTCGACTTCGACAAACTGGAGCGCGACGTGCACTCCAAGCCGGTGGTGCGGCTTCTGAACCTGATACTTCTGCAGGCGATAAAGGACAGGGCTTCCGACATCCATCTCGAGCCGTTCGAGGACAGGTTCCGCGTGCGGTACCGCGTGGACGGAGTGCTGTACGAGATGACGCCGCCGCCGCTCCATCTCGCTCCGGCGTTGATATCGCGTGTGAAGGTGATGTCCAGTCTGAACATCGCCGAAAGGCGCATACCGCTCGACGGACGAATCGAGTTGAACATAGCGGGTCGGCCCATCGATCTGCGTGTTTCGACTCTGCCGACCGCCTTCGGCGAGAGTGTGGTGATGCGCGTGCTCGACCGCGCCAACGTGAATCTCGATCTCGAGCAGATAGGCTTGCGGCCCAACGAGATAGAGACGGTCAAGCGCCTCATAGACCTCCCTCACGGCATCATACTGGTCACCGGTCCGACCGGCAGCGGTAAAACGACGACGCTTTACTCCGCTCTCAACTACGCCAACAGCGTCGAGATAAAGATCCTGACCGCGGAGGACCCGGTCGAGTACGACCTCGAGGGAATCGTGCAGGTCGCGGTGAACGAGGAGATCGGCGTCACGTTCGCGAAACTCCTTCGCTCGTATCTGCGACAGGACCCGGACAAGATGCTCGTCGGAGAGATCCGTGACCTCGAGACGGCGGAGATAGCGATACAGGCGTCCTTGACGGGCCACGTGGTCTTCTCGACGCTGCACACCAACGACGCGCCGAGCGCCATAACGCGGATGATAGACCTCGGCATCGAGCCGTTTCTGCTGGGCGCGACGCTCGAGGCCATAATCGCGCAGCGCCTCGTTCGCAGGATATGCACCGGCTGTCGTACCGAATACGAGCCGAGCGAAGAGGAACTGCTGGAGTTGGAACTGAGACCGGAGGACGTGGAGGGACGCACTTTCTACTACGGACGGGGCTGCGACAAGTGCAACGGCATAGGCTACAAAGGCAGGACGGCGATTTTCGAGATAATGCTGATGACAGAGGAACTCCGTCAACTTATAATGGAGAATCCCCCGGTGGATACGCTGCGCGCGGTGGCGCGCAAGGGGGGGATGCGAATGCTGCGTGACTCGGGACTTCTGGCGATATACGACGGCATAACGACGATAGAGGAGGTGGTCCGGGAGACGATACTCACTACGTGACGTCAGTGGGGGGTCGAGCAGTGCCGGTGTTTTCGTTCGAAGCCATGGACGGCCAGGGCAAGGTGCTCAAGCACGAGGTCGAGGCTGAAAGTCGCGAGGACGCGATAACCAAGATCCGCTCCATGGGCTACATCCCCACGCGCGTGAGCCAGAAAGCGCAGACGCAGGAAGACGCCATGGCCGGTTACGGTATAGATATGGTCGAAGAGAAGGAGGTGAAACCCGGTCTGCTCGCGAGAATACGCGGCCGTGTGTCCTCATCCCAACTCTCCAACTTCACCGTCCAACTCGCCACGCTGCTCGAGGCGGGACTGCCCATCGTCCGCTCCCTGCGGATTCTGGAGAACCAACTGCAGGCCGGCGGCCTGAAAGAGCAGGTGCGCACGGTCGCCGACGACGTGGAGGGAGGCTCGTCGCTGTCGGAGGCGCTTGCGCGTCATCCCGGGACCTTCGACAGACTGTACGTATCGATGGTTCGCGCCGGCGAGGCCGGCGGCGTACTGGACGTGATCATGCGACGCCTGGGCGACTTTCTCGAGAAGTCGGTGCGCCTGAAACGCCGCATAATCGGCGCGATGATATATCCCGCCGTCATCATCGTCGTCGCCCTCGCGGTTCTCGGCTTCGTGATGGCGTTCATCATTCCGCGCTTCCAAAAACTGTTCAAGGAGTTCGGCGCGCAACTCCCCTTCATCACCGAGACCCTGCTGTCCATATCGTCTTTCTTCGTCAATTACTGGTACGTGTTCGTCCTGGGAGTCGTCGCCATCGTCGTGCTGTTCAAGTTGCTCGCGTCTTCGGGCGGCGGTCGCTCGTTCATGGACAGGACCAAGATGTCGCTGCCGCTGGTGGGCGACGTCTATAAGAAAGCGATTCTCGCGCGTTTCGCCCGCACGCTCGGCACGCTGGTGGCCTCCGGCGTTCCCATATTGCAGGCGCTCGGCATAGTCAAGGAGGCGATAGGGAACGCCGTAGTCGAGAGCGCCGTCGAGAACGTCACCAGTTCGATCAAGGAGGGCGAGTCCATAGCCGACCCGCTTCGCCAGTCCGGCGTCTTCGACGAGATTTTCGTCAACATGGTCTCGGTCGGCGAGGAGACCGGCGATCTCGACAAGATGCTCAACCGCATCGCCGACAACTACGAGGAGGACGTGGACGTCAAGGTCGAGTCCATGATGAGCGTTCTCGAGCCGGTGATGATAGTCTGCATCGGCGCGGTGGTCGGCCTGATAGTCATCGCGCTGTTCATGCCGCTTATGTCGATCATCAAGAGGCTGAGTTGACGCCGACGACGGGCGTCTCTCCTCTGTTGTCGGTTTGCCTGAGGAAACCGTGAAAATGGTGCCGCGTCGCGCGGAACCGCTGCTATCATTTGAGGAGACCGCATAAGACCGAGACAGAGGGGGAGCGTCGATGGATGAGGTCACACTGACTATAGACGGACGACAGGTGAAGACCGGGCGCGGCCGCACGGTTCTTCAAGCCGCTCTTGAGGCGGGCGTCGAGATTCCACATCTCTGTTACCATCCGCGTCTTGCGCCCACCGGTTCGTGTCGCCTCTGCCTCGTGGAGGTTGAGGGAGCGCGTGCGCTGGCCGCCTCGTGTGCTCTGCCCGTCGCCGACGGCATGGTCGTTCATACGAACTCCGAGCGGGTGCGTGCCGCGCGCAGACTCGTGCTGCAACTGCTCATATCCGATCATCCCTTGGACTGTCTCACCTGCGAGCGCGCCGGCTCCTGCGACCTGCAGCGCTACTGCTACGAGTACGGAGTCTCCGAGACGCCGTTCGAGGGCGAGAAACGTCGCCTGCCGAAGATGGAGACGCCGTTCTTCGAGTACGATCCGAACAAGTGCATCCTGTGCGGACGATGCGTACAGGCCTGCCACGACGTTCGGGGCCGCGGCGTGATAGACTTCACGCGACGGGGCTTCGCGACGGTCGTTGCGCCGCCTCTGGAGATGCTGCACATCGACGCCGGCTGCGTTTCCTGCGGCGAGTGCGTCCAGACCTGTCCCGTGGGCGCTCTGGTCGAGACCTCCCGCAAGGGCCTCGGCCGCGAATGGGAACTGCAAAAGACGCGTACCGTGTGTCCCTACTGCGGCGTCGGCTGCGAAATAGAACTCCACACCAGGGACAACCGCATCGTCCGCGTCACCGCGCCGGAGGACGCGGTGGTGAACGCCGGCTCGTTGTGCGTGAAGGGGCGTTTCGGATTCGAGTTCGTCCATTCCGAGGACCGACTCACCAGGCCGCTCGTCCGCAGGGACGGAGAACTGCGGGAGAGCACCTGGAGCGAAGCGTTGCGTTTGGTGGCGGAGCGTCTCCGCGCCGTCGTGGAGGAGCACGGTCCGGACTCGGTCGGCTTTCTGGCGTCGGCCAAGTGCACCAACGAGGAGAATTTCCTCCTGCAGAAGTTCGCGAGGGTGGTGGTGGGCACCAACAACGTCGACCATTGCGCGCGATTGTGACACAGCCCGACGGTGGCCGGTCTGGTCGCCACGTTCGGCTCCGGCGCGATGACCAACTCGATAGCGGACCTCGAGAGCGCGGACGTCCTGTTCGTCATAGGCTCCAACACCACCGAGAGTCATCCCGTGCTGGCGTTACGCCTGAGACGCGCGCTCGAGCGCGGCGCGACGCTCATAGTCGCGGACCCGCGCAGGACCGAGATCGCCGAACTCGCCCGTTTCCATCTACAGCACACGCCCGGCAGCGACGTCGCGCTCCTGAACGCGATGATGCGGGTCATAATCGACGAGGACCTGCACGACAGGGAGTTCATCGAGAGCCGCACCGAGGGGTTCGAAGAGTTCAGGAAGGTGGTGGAGAAGATCGGTCCTGAGGAGGCGGAGCAGATATGCGGCGTTTCCGCGGCTCTGATCGCGGAGGCGGCCGGGGCTTACGCCCGCGCCGACCGCGCCGCGATTCTCTACTGCATGGGCATAACGCAGCACACGACCGGCACCGACAACGTCATGAGTCTGGCCAATCTTGCGATGCTGTGCGGCAACGTCGGCCGCCCCGGCACGGGAGTTAATCCGCTGCGCGGCCAGAACAACGTGCAGGGCGCCTGCGACATGGCCGCGCTGCCGAACGTGTTGCCCGGCTATGCGAAGGTGGGCGACGCGGCGGCGCGCGCGCGTTTCGAGACCGCCTGGGGAGTGACGCTTCCTGCCGATCCCGGCATGAGCGTACTCGATATGGCGGAGGCGGCGCTTGAGGGGCGCTTGAAGGCTTTATACGTCATGGGCGAGAATCCGGCGCTTTCCGATCCGAATCTCTCCCTCTGCCGCAAAGCGCTCAAGAATGTGGACCTTCTCGTCGTTCAGGATCTGTTTCTGACCGAGACCGCGCGGTACGCCGACGTGGTGCTGCCGGCGGCCTGCTTCGCCGAGAAGGACGGCACGGTCACCAACACCGAGCGACGCGTCCAGCGCGTGCGCAAGGCCGTGGAGCCGCCCGGAGAGGCGATGCCCGACTGGAAGATACTTTGCTATCTGGCGGAGAAGTTCGGTCTGGTCTGGCACTACACCGGTCCGGAGGACGTGTTCCGCGAGATAGCGACGCTGGTTCCGTCCTACGCGGGCGTCACTTACGGCCGCATCGAGAAAGTCGGTCTGCAATGGCCGTGTCCGGACGAGAAGCATCCCGGCACGCCGATACTGCACGTGGACGGATTCGCCCGCGGCAGAGGACGTTTCGCGCCGGTGGAGTTCAGGCCGCCCGCGGAGTCTCCGGACGAGGAGTTTCCGCTGACACTGACCACGGGACGACTGCTTTACCAGTTCCACACCTCCACGATGACCATGCGGACGGGCGGACTGCGACGGGTCGCGGGAGAGCCGTTCGCGATGGTTCACCCGGCGGACGCGAAGCGATACGGTTTGAAGAAGAGGGGCAAAGTACGACTGACCACGCGACGAGGCAGCATAGTTGCGCCGATACGCGTTTCCGAGGCCGTTCGCGAGGGTGTGGTATTCGTACCGTTCCATTACGCCGAGGCGCCGGTCAATTTTCTGACGAACGACGCGCGCGACCCGGTTTCGAAGATACCGGAGTACAAGGTCTGCGCGGTTCGCGTCGAGCCCGCCTGA